>NZ_JBEXUD010000046.1:0-102372 GCF_040614215.1 Dactylosporangium sp. NPDC006015 | reverse complement strand
CTGTTGCGGATCGTCACGTTCTTGGCCTTGATCTCGATGTGGCCGTTGATGTCCTTGCCGTCGATGACCGTGCCGGCGACCGTGATCGTCATCGGGCCGGTGTACGGCGTCAGCGTCACCTTCTTGCGCGTGTCACCGGGCAGGCCCTGCGGGTAGCCGGTGTTGTTGGCGGCCGGGAAGCCGGCCACCGTGTAGGTCGGGTTGCCGCCCGCGCCCGGCGTCGTCGTGCTGGTGCTCGTCGGCGTGGGAGCCGTGGAGCCGGAGGGCGAAGCCGAAGCAGAAGCAGAAGCCGAGGCCGAGGCCGAAGCGGAGGGGCTACCCAGGCCGGTGGAGGCGGACGGGGCGACGCCCGTGCTCGCGGATGCGCCGGGCTGCGCGCCATAGGCGGGGAGAGCGCCAAGGTCGGGGAGATCCTTGCACGCGCTCAGGCTGCCGGCGGCGAGCACCGCCGCCACGATGCCGACGCCCGCGCGGCGCAGCGGGCTGCGGCCGGTCGCGGAGCGCGAAGAGGTCTGCGCGGGGTGGAGCGGGGACTCGTCGGCGGGGACGCTGGGCAGCCCGTCGGTGAGGTCATGCGAGGTGGAGTGCTGGTTCATGCTGTGGGAATCCTCCCGGTCAGTCGACATCCGTCCGTCGACGGCCATTGGCCTGTCGGATCTTGTCGGCATGAAAGTTCGGTCGGGGTTCCAGACCTAACTACAACTTTCCTTTGTCTGCGGTACACGCTCATTGGCTGCGTGATGACCGGCGTTCAGCGCCGTCCGAGACATTGCCGTAACCATTCCGTTCGAAAGCATGCCACGGTTCGGCGAGGGAATGAATCCTTGAGGTATAGACACACCGCTACCTTTAACAGCCTTAAGTCAAAGCTAAGAAGCAGTACGATTCAGAAAACCCACGTAAGCCCCGGATCGGACAAATCGGCGCAGGTTTTGAGTGACCCAGATCACACCTGTTGGTGCGGCCGAGAATGACGGTCTTCGTCGTTTCGGCGATGCCGCAAATCATACAGCCACATAGCCGTTTGGCCAGCGCCACCAGGCCTGACCAGCAAGCCGTCGATTCGGTTCCCGGAATCTGCCCGATGGCTCACTCCCGGACCTGCAGGTCGACTTGTGGCGTGGCGGACAGTTGGCCCATGTCAAGGTTGCGCCATTCCGCTGGACCGCAAACCGATTCCGAAATAGAACTTCCGGCATTGAGGGCCGGAATAGACCGGCCGAATTCGTGGCGGCGCCGGCACGGCACCATTCCCACGTTTGTCGTTTGCGGATTGCTGACGCTCGACGGCGGTTTCTCATTGTGATCGACGACCGCCAGATCCTGTTCGACGGACTCGATCCGCATGAGCGGCGGCCATCGGGGTAACCCGTGGATATGTTCGATCCCTGGACCTGGCGTGACCCGGCGGCACTCGCCGGCGGCTACAGGACCACGTCGACACCGTGAGCGCACCGTCCACGTGGACCGGACGCGGCAGCAGGTGAAGGACTCCCCCGCGTACGACCCGGACACCTTCACCCAGTCCGGCTACCGGGACCAGGTCGGCCGCTACTACACCGACAGCTACACGCGGGCCGAGCCAGGCACCGGCCCCGATCGGTAGAGCAGCAAACCCGGTAGCGCCCGTCTGGGCGCACTGGGGACCATTGCGCGCATGACACAGAACGCGACGCCGGCGGCGCAGGGGTGCATCTTCTGCGCCATCGCGGCCCGGCAGGCCGAGGCCAGTGTGGTGTACGAGGACGAGACCGTCGTGGTCTTCATGGACCTCAACCCCGTCACACCCGGCCACCTCCTCGTCGTGCCGCGCGTGCACGCGGTGGGCCTCGAAGACCTCGACGGAGTCACGAGCGCGCACGCCTGGTCGGTCGGTCACGACATGGCACGGGCGTTGCGGCGCTCAACCATGCGCTGCGAGGGAATCAACGTCCTCCTCTGCGACGGCGAGGTCGCCTACCAGACGGTCTTCCACTTCCACCTTCACGTCATCCCCCGCTACGCGGGAGACGGCTGGACCCTCCAGCACGACGCGCCGGAGCGCGAGCGGTCGCTCCTCGACAGCGACGCGCAAGCGATCAGAGACGCCATCGCGGCGACGGACTGACCGGTCCTTGCCGCCGGGTCTTGTCGCCGTGTTGCCGCGGTGTTACCGTCCACGCGTCGAACTGATTCGACAGTTCGACGGAGCCGGCTCGACCCAGTGCGGCCGGACCGCGGCGATGGGAGGAGACTCGGGCAATGGCAGTGACCATCGCGGACGTGGCCCGGCACGCGGGGGTGTCGCGCAGCACGGTGTCCTACGTGCTCAGCGGCAACCGCTCCATCTCGCCCGAGACGATCGCCCGGGTCGAGGCGAGCATCGCCGAGCTGCAGTTCCGGCCGCACGCCGGGGCGCGCTCCATCCGCACCAGGCGCTCCGGCGTCATCGCCATGGCGCTGCCGCTCGTGCACGGACCCCACAACCAGGTCCAGATGCCGTACGTGTGGGCGGCCCTCACCGCCGCCCAGGATGCCGGGCTGAAGCTGCTCATGCTCACCGACGACGACGGCACGTCCGCGATCCGGGACGCCGTCGGCACCGCGCTGGTCGACGGGGTGATGCTCATGGAGGTGCAGCAGAAGGACCCCCGGGCCAAGCTCCTGCGCACGCTGCAGTGCCCCGCCGTCCTCGTCGGCACGCCGGACAACCCCTACGGCCTGCCGTACGTCGACTTCGACTTCGTCGCCTGCGGGCGCGCCGCCGCCGAGCACATCGTCGAGCGCGGCCACACGCACGTGGGCTTCCTCGGGCAGCATCCCGAAACCTACCGCCGCGGCGCGGCCTACGCCGCCCACGCCCGCGACGGGGCCCTCGACGCGCTGCGCGAGCAGGGCGCCGCGGCGACCTGGACGCCCTGCCTGCCGACCGCCGGCGGGGTCGTCGACGCGCTGGGCGAGCTGCTCGAACGCGACCCGGACATCACCGCGATGGTCGTCTACAACGAGTGGGCGCTGCCGCTGGTGGCCGACCGGCTCACCGGGCTCGGCCGGCCCGACCTCGACATCGTCGCGATCTGCCCCGACGACGCCGTCGACCGGCTCACCACGCCGGTCACCTCGGTGTCCCTGCCGGTGGAGGAGCTCGCCCGCACCGCGGTGCAGCGCCTCGCCGGGCTGCTCAACAACGAGGTCCAGCCCTCCGTCACGATGCTGGCCCCGCTGCTCAAGGTCCGCTGAACCGACACCCCCGCCCACCGCACACCCTTCCGCCGGTTGTCGAATCAGTTCGACAAATCGAGAGAGGCCCACCCCCATGAGAAAACTCGCGGCCACCGTCCTCACCGCCCTCGCCCTCACCGCGTGCGGCAACGGAGCCGGCGGCACCAACGACGGCGCCGACACCCTGACCGAGATCGACTACTACGAGGCCGCGCCGCAGAACAGCCAGCTGCCGAAGCTGCTCGACGAGTGCGGCGCCCAGGCCGGCGTCAAGGTCCAGCACCAGCAGGTGCCGCGGGCCCAGTTCATGCCGAAGCTGCTGCAGCAGGCGTCCGCCCGGTCGCTGCCCGACCTCGCCCTCGTCGACAACCCCGACCTGCCGCAGCTGGCCGCGTCCGGCGGCCTGGTGCCGCTGAAGGAGCTGTCCACCGACGGGCTGTACCCCTCCATCGTGGCGGCCGGCAAGTACAAGGGCGACACCTACGGCATCGCGCCCGGCGTCAACGGCCTGGCGCTGTACTACAACCAGGACCTCTTCACCGCCGCGGGCCTCCAGCCGCCGAAGACCTGGGACGAGCTGACCGCCGCCGCGAAGGCGCTCACCAAGGGCACCCGCTACGGCATCGCCTTCTCCGCCGTCGGCACCGAGGAGGGCAGCTTCCAGTTCGAGCCGTTCTTCTGGACCGCCGGGGCGAGCCTCAGCCGGCTCGACTCCCCCGAGGCGATCAAGGCCCTGACCCTGTGGAAGGACCTCGTCGAGGCCAAGGCCGCGTCCAAGTCCGTCGTCACCTGGACCCAGGCCGACGTCAACGACCAGTTCATGGCCGGCAACGCCGCGATGATGGTCAACGGGCCGTGGCAGTTGCCGACGCTGAACAAGAAGAGCGACCTCAAGTTCGGCATCGTGCCGATCCCGATCCCCTCGCCCACCGCGAAGCCGGTGACCCCGCTCGGCGGCGAGATGTGGACGGTCGGGCGCAGCAACCCGCAGCGCGAAGCGAAGGCCATGTCGGTGCTCAAGTGCCTGCTGAGCCAGGACAAGAGCCTCGAGTGGTCGAAGGCGGCCGGCTACATCCCGAGCAACCAGGCCGCCGCCGCCCAGCTCGCGCAGAGCGACCCGCAGCTGTCGGCGTTCGTCGAGGAGATCGCCACCGCCCAGGCCCGCACCGCCGAGCTCGGCACCGACTACCCGAAGGCCAGCGAGGCGCTGTTCAACGCGATCCAGGCCTGCCTCGCGGGCGGGAAGTCGCCGGAAGAGGCGCTCAAGGCGGCTGCCCGAAAGTGAAGCGGCTCGCCTTCGTCGCCCCGGCGTGGCTGTACCTGGTCCTGTTCTACCTCTATCCGCTCGCCACCAACGTGCGGATGGGCTTCCAGGACTATACGGTCTCGTCCTTCTACACGGGCGTCGCGCCGTTCGCCGGGCTGCGGAACTACCGCGAGGTGTTCCGTGACCCGGCGTTCGCCGGCACCGTCACGAACACGGTCCTGTTCACCGCCGCGTCGCTGGCCTTCCAGTTCGGCATCGGCCTGGCCCTGGCGGTGTTCTTCCGCCGCCGGTTCCCGCTCAACGGCGTGCTGCGCTCGCTGCTGCTGGTGCCGTGGCTGCTGCCGCTGGTGGTGTCCGGCACGGCGTGGCGGTGGATTCTGGAGACGGACTCGGGCGTGCTCAACCAGTCGCTGCTCGGCCTGCACCTCATCGACGAGCCGATCCCGTGGCTGGCCAGCACGAGCGTGGCGCTCACCGCCGTCACGCTGGTCAACGTCTGGGTCGGGATCCCGTTCAACATGGTGATCCTGTACGGCGGGCTGCAGTCCATCCCCGAGGAGCTCTACGAGGCCGCCGCGCTGGACGGCGCCGGGGCGTGGCGGCGGTTCCGGCACATCACGCTCCCGCTGCTGCGGCCCGTCACGACGGTCGTGCTCACGCTCGGGCTGATCTACACGCTGAAGGTGTTCGACGTCATCATGGTGCTCACCCAGGGCGGCCCGGCCGACTCGTCGCAGACCCTGACGACCTTCTCCTACGACCTGTCGTTCCAGCAGCTCACGTTCGGGCGCGGCGCCGCCGTCGGCAACCTGCTGATCGTCGTCGCCGTGGTGTTCGCGATCGGCTACCTGCGCGCGGAACGGCGCTCGTCGTGAGGCGCGCGGCCAACACCACGATCGGCGTGATCGTCCTCGCCGTGATGCTGTTCCCGCTGTACTGGATGGTCAACGCCTCCCTGCTGCCGTCCACGGATCTCATCAAACCCTCGCCGGTCTGGCTGCCGGTCCACGGCACCCTGGACGGCTACCGCAACGCCCTGTCCAGCCAGGGAAGGCACCTGCTGACCAGCGTGTACGTCGCGCTCGGCACGGTCGGCGTCACGCTCGCCGTCGCCGTGCCGGCCGCGTTCGGCCTGGCCCAGCTCGGCGCCCCGCTGCGCCGCACGCTGCTGTTCGGCCTGCTGGTGGCGCAGATGATCCCGGGCATCGTCATGGCCAACGCGTTCTACGTCGCCGCCGACGAGCTGTACCTGCTCGACACCCCGCTCGCGCTGATCCTCGCCGACTCGACGCTGTGCGTGCCGTTCGCCGTGCTCATCGTGCACACGTTCATGCGCGGCATCCCGGTCCAGATCCGCGAGGCGGCCCAGCTCGACGGCGCCTCGGCGCTGCGCACGCTGTGGTCGGTGATCCTGCCGGTGAGCCGCAACGCGGTCATCACCGCCGGGCTGTTCTCGTTCCTGTTCGCCTGGGCGGACTTCCTCTTCGCGGTCACGCTGACCACCCGCGACGAGGCCGCCCCCATCACCGTCGGCATCTACCGCTTCATCGGCGCGCACATCAGCGACTGGAACAGCGTGATGGCCACCGGGGTCATCGCCTCGCTGCCGGTCGCCGCGCTGCTCGTCGTCGCACAACGCTACGTCGCGGCCGGCATCACCAGCGGCAGCGTCAAGGATTAGGAGAGCAATGACCACAGCGCTGACCTGGCGGCACGGCCACGACGTGCTCGTCGCCGAGCCGTGGGGCGCCGACAGTGTGCGGGTCCGCGCGGGCCGGCACCGCATCGCCGACGACCGGCCCGGCGCCCTGCTCGACCGGCCCGCCGACCCGGGTGCGTCCATCGTGGACGGTGCGCTCGTCAACGGCCGGCTGCGGGTCGAGGTGAGCGCCGGCGGGCTGCTCACCGCCCGCCGCGCCGACACCGGCGAGGAGCTGCTGCGCGAGGCGCCGGCCCACTTCTGGTGGCCGGGCCCGCGGCACTTCGAGCCGGCCGGCGCCGGGGGCCACCGCGTCGAGCAGCGCTTCGCCGCCTACGCCGGCGAGCGCTTCTACGGCCTCGGCCAGCACAGCCACGGCCGCTTCGACCAGAAGGGCATGGTGCTCGAGCTGCAGCAGCGCAACGGCGAGGTGAGCATCCCGTTCACGGTGTCCAGCCGCGGCTACGGGCTGCTGTGGAACACCCCGGCCGTCGGGCGCGTGGAGCTGGCCGTCAACGGCACCCGCTGGGTCGCCGACCGGGCGCCGCAGATCGACTACTGGCTCACCGCCGGCGAGCCCGCCGAGATCCTGCGCCGCTACGCCGAGGTGACCGGGCCCGCGCCCGAGCTGCCGGCGTGGGCGTCGGGCTTCTGGCAGAGCAAGCTCCGGTACCGCGGGCAGGCTGAGCTGCTCGAGGTCGCCCGGGAGTACCGTCGCCGCGGCCTGCCGCTGTCGGTCATCGTCGCGGACTATCTGCACTGGCGTCACCTCGGCGACTGGGACTGGGACGGCGAGGACTGGCCCGACGGGCCCGCGATGGTCCAGGAGCTGCGCGGGCTCGGCGTCGAGCTGGCGGTGTCGGTGTGGCCGTCGGTCAGCCCGCTGTCGACGAACCACGCCGCGATGCGCGACGCCGGGCTGCTGGTGGCGACCGACAGCGGCAGCGGCGTACACGCGGAATGGCCCGACGGCGAGACCGACGCGCCGATCGGGGTCTCGTTCTACGACGCCACGGACCCGCGGGCGCGGGAGTTCCTGTGGGCGCGGGTGCACGAGTCGTACGGCAAGGACGGCGTCCGCGCGTTCTGGCTCGACGCCTGCGAGCCCGAGATGCGCCCCGGCCACTTCCACAACCTGAGCCTGGCCGCCGGGCCGGGCGCCGAGGTCGCCAACCTGTATCCGCGCGAGCACGCCCGCGGCGCCTTCGAGTACCTCGGCCAGCAGGGCGAGACGGAGGTGCTGTCGCTGGTCCGCTCGGCCTGGGCCGGTTCGCAGCGCTACGGCGCGGCGCTGTGGTCGGGCGACATCCCGGCGACGTTCCCGGCGCTGCGGGCGTCGGTGCGGGCCGGGCTGAACGTCGCGATGAGCGGCATCCCGTGGTGGACGACTGACATCGGGGGCTTCCACGGCGGCGACCCAGACGACCCGGAGTACCGGGAGCTGCTCGTGCGCTGGTTCCAGTTCGGCGCGTTCTGCCCGCTGTTCCGCCTGCACGGCCACCGCGAGCCCCGCACCGACCGGGCCGGCGTCGGGGTCGGCGGCGGCCCGAACGAGGTGTGGTCGTACGGCGACGAGGCCTACGCCATCCTCGCCGCCTTCCTGCGACTGCGCGAACGGCTGCGCCCGTACCTGCACGAGCAGCTGCGCTCCGGCCTGCCGCTGCTGCGCCCGCTGCTCGTCGAGTTCCCGTCCGACGCCGCCGCCTGGGACGTCGACGACGCCTTCCTGTTCGGCCGCGACCTGCTCGTCGCGCCCGTCCTGTACCCCGGCGCGCGCGACCGCGAGGTGTACCTCCCGGCCGGCGCCCGCTGGACGCACACCGACACCGGCACCACGTTCCCGGGCGGGAGGACCGTCACCGTCGACGCTCCCCTGGCCCGGATCCCCTTGTTCCTGCGAGACGACGCCCGTCTCCCCGTCAATCAGGAGGATTGATGTCCCGCGCCGCTCCGCCAAGCCGCTTCATCGCCGTCCTGCTCCTCGGCATCTGCTCGATCGCGGTGCCGCTCCTGGCCACGCCTTCGGCCGAGGCCGCCGACACCACCGTCAACGTCGACTTCTCCGCGGTCGGCAAGACACCCACCTTCGCCGGGTCCGGGTTCCTGTACGGCCTCAACCAGGACGGCTCCGGGCCCGCCGACTCCCTGCTGCAGCCCCTGCATCCCACGCTGTTCCGCGGCGGCGGGGCGCGCATCGCCGGGCACGGCTGGATCGGCGACGGGTACACCGCCGGGTCCGCCTACCAGGTGCGCCTCAACTCCGCCGTCGGGCAGGCCCGGCGGGTCACCGCCGCGCCCTACAACGCCACCTACCACCTGCTCGTCTCCGACATCTGGGGCGCCGACACCGAGCAGCCGTCCAACACCGTGTACCCGTGCGACAACGGCGACTGCACCAACTGGCGCGCGTTCGTCAACCGGCTCGCCACGGACGTGAAGGCGTCGGGGGCGCGGGTGCGGTACGACATCTGGAACGAGCCCGACGGCACCGGCTTCTGGCCGCGCGGGGTCAACAGCGCGCAGTACTACCAGATGTGGAACACCGCGGTGACGCAGATCCGCCAGGTCGACCCGTCGGCCGTCATCGTCGGCCCGTCGTACTCCGGCTACAACCACGGCTGGCTCGACGCCTGGGTCGCGCGGACCAAGGCCGACGGCACCCTGCCGAACGTCCTCAACTGGCACTTCGGCAACGACCCCCTGGCCGACTCGGCCGACGCGGCGGCGATCCTGTCCGCGCGCGGGGTGGTGGCGCTGCCGCTCACCATCGACGAGTACCTCTTCTCCGGGCAGCAGCAGCCGGGGTACCTCGCCTGGTTCCTGTCCCGCCTGGCCGCGTCCAACGTCTCCGCGGCGGCGCACGCGATCTGGTCGGACTGCTGCGTCGCCGGCACGCTCGACTCGGTGCTGTGGAACGGGCAGCCCACCGGGCAGTGGTGGACGTACCGCGCCTACGCCCAGATGACCGGGAACCTCGTCGCGGCGACCGGCTCGGGCCCGATCGGCGTCGCCGCGAGCATCGACCGCAACGCCGGCCGCGCGGTCGCGTTGCTGGGCAACCAGACGGGCCAGACCGGCACCACCACGGTGGCGATCCGGGGCGTGCCGTCGTGGCTCGTCACCAGCGGCCGCGCCCGCGTCACCGTGGCCCGCATCGCCAACCAGTCCCCGCTGACCGGCCCGGCGGTCGTATCCAGCGCCGACGTCGCCGTCACGGGCGGCACGCTGAACGTGGCGGTGCCGATGACGTCGGGCTCGGACGCGTACACCGTCACGCTCGGCACCCCGCTGGACGGTGGTACCACGGGCGGCCCGCTCATCGTCGACGCCAACAGCCCCGACTTCTCGTACGGCGCGAACTGGGGCGTCACGACGGGGGTCCCGGACATGTTCAACGGCACCGCGAACTGGAGCCACGTCGCCGGCGCCACGGCCACCTTCCGCTTCACCGGCACCCAGGTCGCGCTGCACGCCGTCCGCGACGTCGACCAGGGCCGCATGACGGTCGCGGTCGACGGGGGCACCCCGGTCACGGTCGACAACTACGCCACCACGCGCAACGCCTCGGGCGTGGTGTGGACCAGCGCCGTCCTGGCGTCCGGCCCGCACACGCTGACGATCGTCAACACGGGCCAGCGCAACCCGTCGAGCACCGGCACCAACATCGCCCTCGACCGCGCCGACGTGACCCAGGCGGCGGCCGCGAGCACCTACGACGGCACCGACGCCCGCTTCGCCTACGGCTCCGGCTGGGGCCTGACCACGGGCGTGCCGGACATGTTCAACGGCACCGCGAACTGGAGCTTCACGGCCGGCTCGACGGCGACGTTCACCTTCACCGGCACACGGGTCGCCCTGCACGCCGTCCGCGACGCCGACCAGCAGATCATGGCCCTGTCGCTCGACGGCGGCGCCGAGACCCTGGTCGACAACTACGCCCCGACGCGCAACGCCTCGGGCGTGGCGTGGACGAGCCCGGTGCTCGCGGCCGGCTCGCACACCCTGCGGATCCGGTTGACCGGCACGAAGAACGCGGCCAGCAGCGGATGGAACGTGGCGATCGACAGCGCCGACGTTACGCCGTAGCCTCTCCTCCCCGGTCCCGGCCGTGCGGCGTCACGGCCGGGACCGCACCGGCGGTCAGGAATCGTCACGCACCCCGACCGGATCAGGTCGTGGAGGTCCTGGCGCCGGTCAGCCACTCGGCGAGGACGGCGGCCTGGCTGTGGTCGACGTCGTGGGTGGCGGTCAGCAGCGTCACCTTGTCGTGGGCGGCGATGGCTCGGAGATGCTCTGTGGCCTCCTGGCGCTCGGGCTCGCGCAGTTCGGTGAGGTAGCGGCGGCGGAACTCGTCGAAGCGGCCGGGTTCGTGGCCGTACCAGCGGCGCAGCTCCGTGGAAGGAGCGACGTCACGCAGCCACTCGTCGAGCTGCGCGTCCGCCTTGCGCATCCCCCGCGGCCAGACGCGATCGACCAGCACCCGCTTGCCGTCGTCCGGCGAGGACTCCTCGTAGATCCTGCGGTACGTGATGTCCTTGGTCACGGCGGTACTCCCCCACTGAGCGCACTCGGACGAGCCGGTGGACGTCGTCTTCCATCATGCGCCGACACGATGGGAACCAGGCCGCGGGGGCGCGGGAGGCGGCGGATGTGTCGGGGGCCGTGGACCTGGGTAGGGCAGCACACTCACGGGCAGCCGGGCGGGCAGCACTCGCGCGGCGGCGCCAGATCGTTGCTGCCGTCAACGACGAGGTACCTCAGAAGGAGGATCATGAAGAAGTCCTTTGATGTCGTCGTGATCGGAACTGGGGAAGCCGGCTCAACGGTGGCCGCGCGATGCCAGGCGGCCGGCCGGAACGTGGCGATCGTCGATTCCCGGCCCTACGGCGGCACCTGTGGGTTGCGCGGTTGTGACCCCAAGAAGGTGCTGGTGGGGGCGGCCGAGATCATCGACCGGAGAAGTCGCATGCAGGGCCGCGGCGTCACCGGGGATCTGCGCATCGACTGGCCGGAGCTCATCCGGTTCAAGGCCACGTTCACGGACCCGTTTCCCCGGCAGCAGGAGGAGATGCTCGTCAAGGAGGGGGTGGAGACCTTCCACGGGCGGGCTCGCTTCGTCGGCGAGCGTTCGATCGAGGTCGGCCAGGACGTGCTCGACGCCGCGAACCTGGTCGTGGCGACCGGCGCGTGGCCGAGAAAGCTGGGCATCCCGGGCGAGGAGCACCTCACCCGCAGCGACCAGTTCCTCGACCTGCAGGAGCTGCCCCGGCGGATCGTGTTCGTCGGAGGCGGCTACATCGCCTTCGAGTTCGGCCACATCGCGGCCAGGGCCGGCGCGACGGTCACCATCCTGCAGCAGGGCGACCGGCCCCTCAAACAGTTCGACCAGGACCTCGTGGCCCGGCTCCTGGTGCGCACCCACGACGCGGGCATCGACGTCCGGACCGGCGCCCAGGTCACGGGGGTCGAAGGAACGCCGGGGAACTTCAGGGTCATGGCCGCGACCGATTCGGGATCCGAGGTGTTCGAGGCGGACATGGTCGTCCACGCGGCCGGTCGCGCACCCGAGATCGACGACCTCGACCTGTCCACTGCCGGGATCGAGGTCGATCGCCACGGAATCCGGGTCGATGACTACCTGCGGAGCGTCTCGAACCCAGCGGTGTACGCGGCGGGGGACGCGGCCAGCAGCGGCGGTCTTCCCGAGACGCCCTTCGCTCAGTACGAGGGCGGCCTCGTCGCCGAGAACCTCCTGAACGGCGACCAGCACACGACGGACTACCGCGGCCGGGCGAGCGTGGTCTACTCGATCCCCGCATTGGGCGCGGTGGGGATGACCGAGCAGGAGGCCCGGGCCGAGGGCCTGAGCTTCGACGTGAAGCAGGCGGACACCTCGAGCTGGTACTCGGCGCGACGGGTCGCCGAGCCGGCATCGATGTACAAGGTCCTGATCGAGAAGGGCAGCGGCAGGATTCTCGGCGCGCACCTGTTGGGCCCCGAGGCCGACGAGCTCTCGAACCTCTTCGCGCTCGCCATCCGGGCGGACATCCGCGCCGACGCGCTGAGGGAAGCGCTGTTCGTCTACCCGACCCAGGCCTCGAACATGGCCTGGATGGTGTAGCACCGGTGCCGGACTCCACCGGCATTCCACCGGCGCCGTCATCGGTGTACGAACCGCCGGGCCGGGTAGCGGTCAGGAGTACAGACAAACATCCACAACGGTCGGAGTGACCAGGGATCATGAGCGTTCAGTATGCAGCGCCTGGTGCCAGGGAATCGGTGACGCCGCGGCAGGAGGGCGCACCCCGCGAGGATCACGTGATCGTGCTCTTCGGCGCCACCGGGGACCTCGCCAGACGCAAGCTGCTACCCGGGCTGTTCAGCCTGGCCAGGGCGGGTCTACTGCCGCCCCGCTATCGGATCGTCGGCTCGGCCCGCTCCGCGGTCACCGACGACGAGTTCCGCCGGCGCGCCAGGGACGCGGTGGCCGAGTTCGGCACGGCGGAGCCGACCGGCGAGGCGTGGCACGAGTTCGCCGAGTCGTTGTCCTACGGCTCGGCGGAGCCGGCGCACCCGCAACCGCTGCTCGACGCGGTGGCGACGGCCGAGCAGACGATCGGCGGGCACCCCCGTCGGCTGTTCCACCTGGCCGTGCCGCCGCGGGGTTTCACGCCCACGATCGGCATGCTCGGCGACACCGGCCTGGCGGGCAACGCACGCGTCATCGTCGAGAAGCCGTTCGGCACGGACTTCGCCTCCGCCCGCGCGCTCGACGACGCCATCCACACCACCTTCGACGAGTCCCAGGTGTTCCGCATCGACCACTTCCTCGGCAAGGAGTCGGTCGACAACATCCTCGCCCTGCGGTTCGCCAACGGACTGTTCGAGCCGATCTGGAACCGCGACCACATCAGCCACGTGCAGATCGACGTGCCCGAGACGATCGGGATCGAGGGCCGCGCCGGGTTCTTCGAACAGACCGGCACGTTCCGCGACATGATCGTCACGCACCTGTTCCAGGTGCTGGGTTTCGTGGCCATGGAACCGCCGACCTCCCTGGCCGCCAAGCAGCTGCGCGACGAGACCACCAAGGTCTTCGAGGCCATGCCGCCGGTGGACCCCACCCAGGTGGTGCGCGGCCAGTACCGCGGCTACCGCGACGAGCCCGGCGTCGATCCCGGCTCGCAGACCGAGACGTTCGTCGCCGCCCGCGTCGAGGTGGACAACTGGCGCTGGTCGGGGGTGCCGTTCTACCTGCGCTCCGGCAAGTCGCTCGGGCAGCGGCGGCAGGTGGTCACCCTCGGGCTCAAGCAGCCGGCCCTGCGGATGTTCGCGCTGGACCCGAGTTTGGCGTGCGCGATGTCCAACAACGAGCTGGTGATCGACTTCGACGATCCGGGTTGGATCGCGGCCCGCTTCCTGGCCAAGGAGCCCGGCGCCACCATGCGCCTCACCGAGGCTGCCATGACGTTCCGGTACGCGGACTCCTTCTGCACCCAGTGCGCGCTGGCCGGCTATGAACGGCTCATCCTCGACGCGATGCTGGGCAACCAGTCGTTGTTCACCCGCGCCGACGGTGTCGAGCGGCTCTGGAAGGTGTCCGGCCCGTTGCTGGACAATCCGCCACCGGTGCAGCCGTACGACCCCGGGTCGTGGGGCCCGGACGCCGTCCACCGGCTCATCGCGCCGCACCACTGGTACCTGCCGGACGGCCGGTGACGCAGCCGCCCGGCCGGCGCGGCCTGCGTCAGGCGACCGCGGCACGCTGTGCGGAGATCCTCTCCACGAGGTCGTTCCAGGCGGCGACGAACTGCTTCGCCCCGTCGGACTGCAGCTTCGCGGCGAGGGCACCCTCATCGAGGCCGGTCTCACGGAACCGGGCCAGCATCGCGTCGCAGCCGTCGCCGTCGGCGGGCATCGGCGCCCCCATCTCGCCGTGGTCGTAGAACGCCTCCAGCGTGACGTCGGGCATGGTGTTGATCGTGAACGGCGCGGCGAGCCCGTACACGTAGAGCGTGTCGGAGGCGGCCGGGTCCTTCGTCCTGGTGCTGGCCCACAGCAGCCGCTGGATCCGCCCGCCGGAGTTCTGCACACGCTGCACCCGGTCGGAGTCCATGAGCTGCCGGTACGACCGGTAGGTGGCCAGGCCCACGGCAAGCCCGAGCTCGTCCTTGAGCTCCTCCGGCACGCGGGTGGCGACCTCGACGTCCCAGCGGGACATGAAGACCGAGGCGACCGACCCCACGGCGGGATCGAGCTGGCGCTCCATCCGGCGCTCGACGCCGGCCAGGTACGCGTCCGCGGCGGCCTCGTACTGCTCCGGTGAGAACAGCAGGGTGACGTTCACCGGCACCCCGGACGCCACGCACTCGGTGATCGCCGGCAGGCCCTCCGCCGTCCCGGGAATCTTGATCAGCAGGTTGGGCCGCGCGGCCCGGGCGTGCAGCGTCTTGGCGGCCTCGATCGTCCCTGCCGTGTCGGACGCGAGCAGCGGCGACACCTCGAGCGACACCCACCCGTCCACGCCGTCGGTGCGCTCGTGCACCGGCAGGAACTCGTCGGCCGCCCGCCGCAGGTCCTCGATCGCCAGCTCGTAGAACAGCTCCTCGCTGGAGAGCCCGGCCCTGGACCCCTGCCGGATCGCGTCGTCGTAGTAGCCGGACTCGATGGCCTTGTCGAAGATCGAAGGATTCGAGGTGAGGCCGGTGACCGAGTACTTGTCGATGTAGTGCTGGATCTTGCCCGAGTCGAGCATGCCCCGGGTGATGTTGTCGAGCCAGAGGCTCTGCCCGTGCTCGTGCAGCGTCTGGGTTGCCTTCACGTCCCCTCCTTGCCTGCCACAACCCCTCGTTGCCTGCGCCGGGCGAGGCCGCCTCGACGGTCAGGGGTTCGCGGCCGCTTGTTCCCGGGCGACCTGCGTCACCCGTTCTGGTGTGAACCCGAACTTCTTCTGCAGCTGCTTGAGTGGTGCGGAGGCGCCGAACGTGTGCATGCCGATGATCGCGCCGGCGTCGCCCACGTACCGTTCCCAGCCGAGCGTGGACGCCTGCTCGATCGCGACCCGCGCCCGCACCGCCGGTGGCAGCACCTCGTCGCGGTACTGTCGCGGCTGCCGGTCGAACAGCTCCCAGCACGGCATGCTCACGACCCGGGCACCGATCCCGTCGGCGGCGAGCTCGTCGCGCGCCGCGAGCGCGAGCGCGACCTCCGAGCCGGTGGCCAGCAGGATCACGTCCGGCTCGCCGGACGGCGCGTCGGCCAGCACGTACGCGCCCCTCGCGACCCCGTCCGCGCCGGCCAACCGGGTGCGGTCGAAGGTCGGCACCGGCTGTCTGGTGAGCACGAGCGCCGCCGGCTCACGTCGCAGTCCAGCGACCACCCGCCAGCATTCGACCACCTCGTTCGCGTCGGCCGGCCGGAACACCTGCAGCCCCGGCGTGGCCCGCAGCGAGGCGAGCTGCTCGACGGGCTGATGGGTCGGCCCGTCCTCGCCGACCCCGATCGAGTCGTGGCTGAAGATGTGCACCGTCGGGATCTCCATCAAGGCCGACAGCCGGATCGCGCCACGGGCGTAGTCGGAGAAGATCAGGAAGGTCGACCAGTACGGGCGGAGCTTGGTCAGCGCCATCCCGTTGGCGATCGCCGCCGCCGCGTGCTCGCGGATACCGAGGTGGAAGTTGCGTCCGAACTCGTCGGCCTGGAAGTCGCCGGCGCCGGGGAACGTCAGGCGCGTGTCCGTGGACGGGGCGAGGTCGGCCGACCCGCCCAACAGCCACGGCACCGCCTGCGCCAGCGCGTTGAGCACCTGACCCGAGGACTCGCGGGTGGCGATGCCCTTCGCATCGGCCGGGAAGGTGGGCAGCGCGTCCTGCCAGCCGTCCGGAAGCTCGCGTCGCTGCATCCGCTCGATCTCGTCGGCCAGCTCCGGATACCGCGCCCGGTACCCCTCGAAGCTCGACCGCCACGCGGCGCGGGCCGCGCCACCGTGGGCACCGATGCCCTGGGCGAACCACCCGTACACGTCGTCGGGGACGTAGAAGTCGATGTCCTCGGGCATGCCGAGGAACCGTTTGGTCTCCCGGACGGCCTGCGCCCCGAGGGGCTTGCCGTGCGCCTGCGCGGTGCCTTCGACCGGGGAGCCGTAGCCGATGTGGCTGTGCACCACGATCAGCGTCGGGCGCTCGTGTTCGGTCCGGAAGTTGTGCAGCGCCCGCTCCACGGCGTCCAGGTCGTTGGCGTCCGCAACGGTCGTGACGTTCCAGCCATACGCCAGGAACCGCTCGGCCACGTCCTCGGTGAACGCGAGGTCGGTGGAGCCCTCGATCGTCACCCGGTTCGAGTCGTAGATCCAGCACAGGTTGGCCAGCCGCAGGTGACCGGCGAGCGAGGCGGCCTCCGACGCGACGCCTTCCATCATGTCGCCGTCGCCGGTGATCGAGTACACGTCGAAGTCGAACATCGGGAAGTCGTCCCGGTTGTACCGGGAAGCCAGCCACCGGCCGGCGATGGCCATCCCCACCGAGGTCGCGTCCCCCTGGCCGAGCGGCCCGGTGGTGGCCTCGACGCCGCTCGTCCACCGGTACTCGGGGTGGCCGGGAGCGCGCGAGTCGAGTTGGCGGAAGGTCTTGAGGTCTTCGAGTGTGATCGAGGGACGGCCGAGCACCTCGTAGTCCGGGTCGACCGCCCGCGTCCCGGTCAGGTGCAGCAGCGACCACAGCAGGGCCGAGGCGTGGCCCTCGGACAGCACGAACCGGTCCCGGTTCGGCCAGATCGGATCGGCCGGGTCGAACCGCAGGAACCGCTGCCACAGGGTGTACGCGACCGGCGCCATCCCCATCGGCGTGCCCGGATGCCCGGACTCCGCCCGCTGGACCGCATCCATGCACAGGCCGCGAATGGTGTTGACGGAAAGGGTGTCCAGATCGATGGCCGTGGTAGTCAACATGGCCTCCAAGGATCGTAGATCTTGGTGTAGACCTTGCGCCACGGGTCCGCACGTCGGCGCCCCGAGCCGTACCGTACAAACCAATATCCGCTCGGTCCCGCCAAACTCACCCGGACCGAGCGATTGTCCGGCGCTCCGGGTGAGAGGGGCACCGTCACCGTCCTGCGTCTGTGTGCGGGGCGTCGCCAGGCTCCTGTCCGGGGGCGGCGGTCCGTCCGGCACGGCGGACGCGGATCGTTCGTGCTGTCAGAACGCCGGTGAGCAGTAGGCCGAAGAGCGCCGCGATCCACGCGGTGCCGGGCGTCTCCACCGCGCGGACCAGCGCCTGTTGCAGTTGCTGCGCCGCCGCGATGACCGGGTCGTCGACCGCGCCGCTCAGCTCGTGCCAGCCGTAGTAGGCGACGTACCCGCCGGCGACGAGCAGGACCGCACCGCCGATCCGGGACAGTGCGGGGCCGAACCGGCGCAGCCCGGTCAGCGCCGTGGGCCGGGCCAGGGCCACGGCCAGCGCCGCGACACCGACCAGCAGGCCCATGCCGGCGGCGTACGCGACGAACAGGCCCACCCCGGCCAGGACCGAGCCCGCGCGGAAGCTGGAGGCGACGATCGCCAGGAACGGGGCGATGGTGCAGGACAGCGACGCCGACGCGTACGCGGCACCGAACAGCGTCATCGAGCCGGCCGAGCGCCGCACCCGCGGACCCCGCACCGGCCGCAGCCCGAACGACGGCAGGTGCCGACCGGCGAGCAGCCAACCGGCGAGCAGCACCAGCAGCAGCCCGAACCCGACGGTGAACCACGGCAGGACCCGGTACAGCGCACCGGCGACCGGCGAGATCACCAACCCCACGACCCCGAACACCGCGACGAACCCGGCCGTCATCGCGGCCGTGGCGCCGAGCGCCCGCCGCACCGCCACCACCCGGCCGGGGCTGTCGTCACCGAGGACCAGCAGCGTCAGGTACACCGGCAGCAGCGCGAACCCGCAAGGATTGATCGCGGCGACCAGCCCCGCCGCCAGCGCGAGCCCGAGGTCGGCCATCAGGTCAGCGCGGCGGCCCGGCCGGGGAGGTCATCGCCTCGCAGGACTCCCTTGTGCACCACGGTCCCGCGGCTGTCCAGCAGCACGAACGTGCTCTGCGAGGTGACCCCGAACTTCTTCCACACGGTGCCCGCCTCGTCGGACAGGTGCGGCACCGCGTCCAGCTTCCACTCGGTGATGAACCGGCGCATCGCCGGCTCGTCGTCGAGGCCGCCGACGCCCACGACGTTCACCTTGCCGGCCAGCTGCTCGGCGGTCGCCTTCACCCCCTTGGCCTGACCGGCGCACGTCGGGCACCACGGCGCCCAGAACCACAGCACGGCCGGCTTCCCCGCCAGGGTGGCGCCGTTGAACTCGCCGCCACCGACGGTCCGCGCGGTGAACGTCAGCGTCGGCGGGGCCGCCGTGGCGCCGGAGGTGGCGGGTGAGGCGCCACCCGTGACAGCCGGGGCCGGCGCGGACGGACTCCCGGGCCCGGCCGCGCCGGTGGAGGCGCCGTCCGCGCAGCCGGCCGCGACGACGAGCACGGCGAGCGCGGCAATGACGGATGCGCCAAGACGTCTGAAGACCACGACACGACCCTACGATCCCCGCCCCGCCGTGATTCTTACGAACCGATGTCCTTTCGCCGCGCCCCGAAACGAGCCATGAGGGGCCTTGCTAGCGTCGGCGCATGTCCGACGATCCGCGCCGCCATCACTACCTCTTCGCGCATCGCGAGCTGCCCTCAGGGCTGTTCCGGCTCGGCATCGACCTGGTGAGCGCCGGGCGGGATGGCCGGCTCGACCTCGACGCGGTCTGGGACCGCGTGGGGCAGACGCTGCCCGATCACGAACGGCTGCCCGCGACCGGCCTGGCCGTGAGTCACCACCTCGTTGCCGACCACCACGTACTCCTCGTGGTGTTCCCGGCCGCGCAGCATCCGGCCGAAGCGCACTTCGCCGCCATGGCAGTGTCGGCCCATGACGCCCGCGTGCGGTACATCGTCCTCGAGGAGGCTCGCTCAGTGATCGACGGCACCAGGTACACCGTTCTGGGCGAGTGGACCGAGGACGGCAGTCACATCAACTACGGCCCCGGACCTGAGCCCCGGACAGAGGCATTCCTCAGCGCTGTCCGATCGCACCTGGCCGACCGGTCACAACCCGCCTCCTGACGCGCCCGCACCTCGGCATACCAACCCGGCCGACCGGCAGGCGCCGCTCTCGACAACGGGACGGCGGTGCGTCGTTTCTGTACAAGACGGTCACGGCGGCGGGTCCTAGCATCCTTGTCGATCTCGTTGCCGGGCTGAGGAGAAGCAGGGTCATGCGTGAGCTGGTCTACACAGGGTTCATGTCGCTCGACGGGGTGGTCGACTCGCCCGGCGGCGGGCCCGGTGAGGAGCACCGCAGCGGCGGCTGGGTGGTCAACGACGTCGAGTTCCTGCCCGAGGCGTTCTCGCTCAAGGGCGAGGAACTGCAGGAGACGACCGCGCTGATGTTCGGGCGGCGCAGCTACGAGGTGTTCGCGCCGGTATGGCGCGGCTCGGAGGACCACGCCGCGTACAAGGACCTGCCGAAGTACGTGGTCTCGGCGACGCTGGCCGGCGACGCCCTCGTCGACGGATGGGGATCGACGGCGATTCTGCGGTCGGCCGGGGACGTGGCCGAGCTCAAGCGCGGCGACGGTGGCGCGATCTTCATCCACGGCAGCGCGGAGCTGGCCCGGCGCCTGTCGGACGAAGGGCTCATCGACCGGTACCACCTGCTCGTCTTCCCAGTCCTGCTCGGTGCCGGCAAGCGCCTGTTCAGCGACGCGGACAAGGCCAAGCAGGTGCTGCGGCTGCGGGAGTCGGCGGCGTACCCGAACGGCGTCGTCAAGCTGATCTACGACGTCGCCCGCTGATCCAGGGCCAGCGCGATCGGCCCGCCGGTGCCGTCGCGGAGCTGGCGGGCGGTGCGGCCCACGTACCGGCGCAGCGCCCGGGCCAGATGCGGCTCGTCGAAGTAGCCGAGCCCCGCGACCACCTCGGCGACCGGGACGCCCGAGGCAAGCCACGCGGCGACGGTGCGGGCGCGTTCGATCTGCCGGACGGCGCCCTGTGTGAGGCCGGTCGCTTCGCGGAAGCGGCGCTCGACGGTGCGCGCGGTCGCCGCCGGCCGGTCGCCGCGGCGCAGGCCTGTGACGAGCGGGTCCCGGATCACGACGCCGGCGCGGACGAGCCGCGCGACGAGGGCCTCGGCGTCGTCGGCGCCGGGCGTCTCCCACCGGCCGCCGTCCAGCCGGAAGCTGCGGCTGTGGGCGTCGGGCAGCTCCACGCCGCCGTCGACCAGGGCGGGCGTCGGCACGACCCGCAGTGACGTGCCGACGGCGAACTCGATGCCGACGAACGTCGCGCCCTCGGGCACGGGCGCGGTGCCGGTCCTGGTCTCGGGTCCACTGATGCTCGTGTACGCGATGCCGTCGCGCTGCCAGAAGACGAGACCCCACGACACTCCGGCGACCGAGGTCATCTCCGCAACGCGTTCGCTCGTGCACGTCCACACGGTGCCGATCCACGAGGAGTCAGACGCACGCGTCTGGAACAGCAGTCCCACCCATGTATTGTGCCCGCCGAACCGAGCACTGATCGGGTGTCAGCGCGCCGCCATCGGGTATGGTGACTCAACGTAGTCAAACGAGCACCTGAGGTGATGACGCGTGATCGGCACCCTCGCTCTGGCCACTTTCGCGGCGTTGCTGGCCCCCGGCCCGGCGGCGCCGCCGGAGGGCGTGGTGTACGGCGAGGCGCCGAGCGGCGCCGCCGCCGGCTACGTGGTGCTGCTGGACCAGCAGCCAGGGATTCAGAGCGCCGGACAGGCCCAGGCCGCCGTCGCCGCTGCCGCCGCCGACCTCGCCGGGCGGTTCGGCGGCGAGGTGCAGGAGCAGTTCAGCGCGGCCGTGCACGGCTTCGCGATCGACGGCCTCGACGAGGCCGACGCGCGGCGGCTCGCGGCCGCGGCCGGGGTGGCCCGCGTCGAGCGCAACATCCTGCTGCACGCCACCGCGACGCAGGCCGACGCGCCGTGGAGCCTGGGTCGCATCGACGACCGCAGCGGCACCGACACGGTGTACACCTACCCCAACACCGCCAGCCACGTCACCGCGTACAGCGTCGACAGCGGCATCCGCGTCGCGCACACCCAGTTCGGCGGCCGGGCGAGCTACGGGCGGAACTTCGTCGACCGGGCCACCAACCCCAACCCGATCCCGGCGAACGCCGGCAACAGCAACGACCCGGCCAACGCCAACGACTGCGACGGGCACGGCACCCACGTCGCCAGCACGATCGGCGGCACCACGTACGGCGTGGCCAAGGGCATCAACCTGGTCGCCGTGCGGGTGCTGGACTGCGGCGGAGACGGCTACCTCTCAGAGGTCGTCGCCGGCGTCGACTGGGTGACCGCCCACGCGGCCCGCCCGGCGGTGGTGAACATGAGCCTCGGCGGGGAGAAGACCGAGATCCTCGCCGCCGCCGTGCGCCGCTCCATCAACTCCGGCCTCACCTGGACCGTCGCCGCCGGCAACGGCGACGCCGACGACAACCCGCTCAACGCCTGCGACAACTCGCCCGGCGACGTCGCCGAGGCCATCGTCGTCGGCGCGTCGAGCTCCTCCGACCACCCCGTCCGCTGGTCGGACTACGGCCCCTGCGTCGATCTCTTCGCGCCGGGCGAGGGCATCCTGTCCGCCTGGAACACCGACAACAGCGCGACCCGCCGGCTCGACGGCACCTCGATGGCATCCCCGCACGTGGCCGGCGCCGCCGCGCTCATCCTCGAGGCGCACCCGGACTACAGCCCGCAACTGGTCCGCGCCGCCCTCGTGCAGAGCTCGACCGTCGGCGCCCTGGACATGTCGACGTACCCGGCGTACGCCGCCGCGTCCACCGCCAACCGCCTGCTCTACGTCCGCCAGGCCGACCCGCCGCGCCCGGGCTCGCGGACCGTCAGCCTGTTCAACCCGCGCTTCGGCACCACCGAGGTGTACGCCCGCACCACCGGCGGCTCGCTCGCCTACGCCTACCGGTCCGGCGAGTGGTCCGGCTGGACCGACCTCGGCGGCACCACCCAGGCCGACCCGGCGGTGCTCTACAACCCGCGCTTCGGCACCACCGAGGTGTACGCCCGCCTCGCCAACGGTCACGTCGCCTACCGTTACTTCTACAACGGCTGGGCGGACTGGATCGATCTCGGCGGCGACGGCACGGGCACCCCGGCCGTGCTGTACAACCCGCGCTTCGGCACGACCGAGGTGTACGCCCGGCTCGCGAGCGGCAACCTCGCGTACCGCTACTTCCTCAACGGCTGGTCCTCGTGGATCGACCTGGGCGGCCCGGCCGCGGCCGACCCGGCGGTGCTGTACAACCCGCGCTACGGCACGACCGAGGTCTACGCGAAGGTCGGCGCGGCTCTGGCGTACCGCTACTACCTCAACGGCTGGGCGGGCTGGATCAACCTCGGCGGCACCGTCGAGGGCACTCCCGGCATCCTCTACAACCCGCGCTACGGCACGACCGAGGCATACACCCGCGCCGCCGACGGCACCCTGAAGTACCGCTACTACCTCAGCGGCTGGTCCTCCTGGGTCGACCTCGGCGGCTCCGTGGACTCCGACCCCGGCGTCGTCTACAACCGCACCTCCGGCACCACGGAGGTGTACGTCCACACGCCGGCCGACGAGCTGCGGTACATCTACTACCTGGGCGGCTGGTCGGGCTGGAACAGCCTGGGCGGCGCGATGGCGGGGTCGCCCTCGGTCCTGTACAACCCGAGCTTCGGCACCACCGAGGCGTACACGGCGGGGCGCGACGGGCACGCCTACTACACGTTCTACGCGGGCGGCTGGTCCGGCCTTCTCGACCTGACCGCCTGACCTCAGGGCAGGTCGTACTGGTACAGGCCGTACTTGGCCATGATGCCGGTCAGCTTAACCGTGTACTCGGGGTCGGTCGCGTAACCGGCCTTGTGCATCTCGGCCACGAATCGGTTCGGGTCGTTGCGGTACTGGAAGGCGACGCTGTACCGCGGCAGCGTGGCCAGCGTGTAGCCGTGGTCGCGGAACGAGTCCGCCGCACTGCTGTACACCCGGAACGACGCCGTGGTCCCGAAGCACGCCCCGGCCGCGGTGCACTCGCTCGTGGCGTGGCTGCGGCAGCCGGTGGCGTACTTGCCCTGCCCGTTGCACTTCATGCCGAAGAAGTTCTTGTCAACAGTGGACAGCGCGCTCCTGCCCCAGCCGGACTCGAGGATCGCCTGCGCGATCGTCACCGACACCGGCACCCCGTCCTCGCGACGGCTCTGCTGGGCGCCCGGCACGGACGCGGCGATGAACTCCGCCGGGCTCATGGTGCCGTCGGGCTCCGGCAGGCTCACGGACGGCCCGCCGGGCTGGCGGCACTCGGGTCCACGCGAGCGGCACGAGAACAGCGGGTCGCTGGCCTGCGCGACCGTGGGCACACCGGCCCCCACGGCCAGCGAGGCGAACGTCGCCGCGATGGCGACGGCGATCGTACGCCGGATTGCGGGCAACATGGGCGGCTCCTGTCGGACGGCTGGTGATCGGCTCCACCAACCGTCGGACAGGCGAGGCGCACCACGGTTCGCCCGGCGTTGCGGACCGGTTGCGCGCGATCAGGGCAGCTACCCGATACGTCGGAGCGCCCGGCCGAGGACTGTCATCACGGCCGGGCAGGGGGCTCGATCAGCGGCCCGGCTGGTCGGCCGGAGAGCCGCCGAGTCCGACGGACGATCGCGCCGGAGCCCCGGTGAGGGCGTCGATCAGACCGGGGAAGCGGGCGTCGAGCTCGTCGCGGCGTAGCTCGATGGTGTGCGTGCGGCCGGCCACGACGGTGCGGGTCAGGCCAGCGTCCCGCAGCGTGCGGAAGTGGTGCGTCATGGTCGACTTGTGCACGCCGAAGTCCCAGTGCGTGCCGCACTTGCCGTGCGGCAGGCCGTCGGCGAGCGTCTGCACGATGCGCAGGCGGATCGGGTCGGCGACCGCCCGCAGCACGTCGACCATCGTCACGTCGGCGATGTCCGGCATCGCGTCGTCCTCCCGCGCCATAGCCCCACCCTACAGTTGGATATCCGTCATACCATCGCCTATGTTGACCGTATGACGGATGTCCAACAATCTGGTTCGGCGCGCTGGTCCTGGGACGCCGACGGCGTCGTCACCGTGACCCTCGACGACCCCGGCCGCACCGCGAACATGCTCAACCAGCGCCACCACGACGGGCTCGGCGCCTGCCTCGACGACCTCACCTCGCAGCTCGGCCGGCTGCGCGGCGTGATCCTCACCTCGGCGAAGCGCTCGTTCATCGCCGGCCCCGACTTCGTCCCCGGCGAGATCACCCCGGACGAGGCGGCCGGCACCTACAACCTGCTGACGCCGCTGCGCGACCAGGCGCGCCGGCTGGAGACCCTGGGGCGGCCGGTCGCCGCCGCGCTCAACGGCTCGGCCCTCGGCGGCGGCTTCGAACTCGCGCTGGCCTGCCACTACCGGGTCGGCCCGAACGACCCGTCGGTCGTGTGGGCACTCGCCGAGACCGGCATGGGCATCATTCCCGGCGGTGGCGGGACGGTCCGGGCCACGCGGATGTTCGGGATCGCCGCGACGGTGCTGGACATCGTCGGGCCGGGCACGGCGTATCACCCGGCGCAGGCGCTGGCCGCCGGCCTGGTGGACGAGCTGGCCGACGACGTGGTCGCCGCGGCGCGGGCCTGGGTGCTGGCGCAGCAGGCCGGGCACTTCGTGCAGCGGTGGGAGCGGCCCGGCTACGAGGTTCCCGGAGGGACCGCGGAGCCGCCGGGCCTTGCCGACGAGGTGGGACGCCGATCGGCGGGGTCGCCGGTGCGCGCGCTCGCCGCGGTTCTGGAGGTGGCGGCGCGGAGCGCGGCGGCGCCGCTGGATGAGGCGTTCGAGCTCGAGACGGCGGCCTGCCGGGCGTTGCTGAGCGCGCCCGAGATCCCGGACCTGGCGCATCTCTTCTTCGCGATGCGCGCGGTCGCCACGGCACCCGCCGAGCGTCCCCCGGCCGGCTCGCAGGCCGCCATGCGGGAGTTCCCGCAGATCGTCGCCAACCCCCTGGCAGCGGTGTTCTTCACCCCTGACGCCCCGATCGTCGAGACCACCGACGCTGACCTCGTCCCCGAGGTCCGCGCCATGGGCGGCATCCCCGTGCTGATCCGCCGCGGTCACGTCTCCTTCGTGCAGACCCTCCTGGACGCCGGCCCCGACCCCGCCGCCATGGCCGCCGCCGCCCGCCGCGCCCTCGACAACGGCCTGCAGATCGACCCGGCCGCCGCCGACGTCGCCTCGGTGCTCGCGGCCGGCTTCCCCTCCTGGACCGGCGGCGTCCTGCACGCCGGAGGCATCCGGTGAGATTTTCGCTCGTCGAACTGGCCCCGGTCGCGCCCGGCGGCAGCAAGCGGGATGCCCTCGACCGGGCCCTCGCCGCCGCCGAGGAGGCCGAACACCTCGGCTTTCACCGCTTCTGGTTCGCCGAGCACCACCACGTGACGGGATACGCCGCCCAGGACCCGGCCGCGCTGATCGCGGCGGCCGCCCAGCGGACCTCCCGGATCCGCCTCGGCTCTGGCGCCGTCCTCCTCAACCACTACAGCGCCTTCAGCGTCGCCGAACGCTTCCTGATGCTCGAGTCGCTCGCGCCCGGCCGCATCGACCTGGGGCTCGGCCGCTCCACCGCCACACCCCTCATCGACCACGCGCTGCGCCGTGACCGGAGCAGCCAGCCGGCCGACGACTTCCCCGACCAGGTGCACGAGATCATCGGATACCTCCACAAGGCATTCGACTGCGCCCACCCCTTCGCGGCGATCGACCTCACGGCCGGCATCGACGGCGTGCCCGAGGTCTGGGTGCTCGGTTCCTCCGGCGCGAGCGCCGGCCTCGCCGCGCGACTCGGCATCGGCTACACCTTCGGCGGTCACATCAACCCCGGCCGGGCCGCCTGCGCGCTCCGCCACTACCGGGAAGGCTTCACGAAGACACCCTTCGGCACCGGTGCTGCGCAGCCGATGCTCGCGCTGAACATCGTCGCCGCCGACGACGAGGCGTCGGCACACCGGCTGACCTGGCCCGCGCGGGCACTGCGGGCCGGTGGACGGGACCGGCCCATCCCCACCGTCGAGCAGGCCCGGGCGGAGCTGAGCGCCTCGGCGAAGGCGCAGCCGAGCACGATCGTCGGCGGCGTCGTCCCGCCACAGATCTCCGGGACCCCGGCGACCCTGCGGGCTCAGCTCGAACCGGTGATCCGGGCATCGGGTGCGACCGAGGTCATGGTCCAGGACATGGTGACCGATGCCGCGGCGCGGACCCGGTCACGCCAGATCATCGCGGAGACCCTCCGGGCCATCACCGTCTGAACCCGCCGGCGGACCCGCCCGGTTCGAGCGGGACCGCGGTTGTCGCACGAGGGCGGCGATGTCGGCGAGGTCCTCGAGCGCGACGACCTGCATGGGTTCGTGTGGTGGGAACAGCTGCCGGTGTACCCCCGTGCGCGATCCCTCACGAACCAGGCCGGGTTTCGTGACACGGCTCCGGACCGGCGTCACGAGACGGGGCACTGCCTCGAATGCGGCGCGCGGCTGCACATTCACGTCACCGGCCGGCGGCCGAGCTGCTGCGGGGCGACCTGCCGCCAGCGCGCCCGCCGCCGGCGCCGCTGAGCAGGTCAGCGGGGACGCTGTCCCTGCGGTTCGAGGTCCGGTGCCTCGGCGCGGGCGGGGTCGCTGGGCGGAGACGGCGGGCGGCGGGACAGCAGCCATCCGGTCAGGGCGGCGGCGACGCCGGCCAGCCCCGCCGCCGCGAAGCCGCCTGCCGGAGTGGAGAGGTCGACGGCCACGCCGACCACCGGGGAGCCGAGCGCGAAGCCCGCGCTCTGCGCCGAGGACTGCAGACCGGTCGCCTCGCCCCGCGCGCCGGCCGGTGCCAGCCGGCTCACCGTGTCGGCGACCGTGGACAGGGTCGGCGCGGTGAGCAGCCCGGCGCCGACGACGGCCACGCACAGCGAGGGCCAGCCGGAGGCGAGCCCGGCGGGAATCGTCACGAGCCCGAGCAGGCCGAGCAGCAGCCACGTGGGCAGCGGGCGGGGCAGCGCGCCGTAGATCAGCCCGCCGGCGACGGACGCCACGCCGAACACGGCGACGACGCCGGCGGCCCAGGACACCTGGCCCGCTTCCGTGAGCGTGGCGACGATGGCGAGATCGACGCCGCTGAGCAGGGTCGTGGTGCCGACCGCCATGATCAGCACGGCGATCATGGCGGCGCCCAGCCATTGCCGGCGCGGGGGGCGTCCGGCCGCTGCGGCATCCGCCTCGCCCTCGGCCCGCACCGGCGGATCGAGCACGGCGATCCCGGCGCCGCCGGCCGCGATCGCGGCGCCGACTCCCCACGCCACCACGTCGGGGGACGTCTGCGCCACGCAGAGGATCACGATCGACGGGCCCACGATGTACGACAGCTCACCCTGCACCGACTCCAGCGCGAACGCGGCCCTGCGCTGCCCCGCCGTCGTCATCGCGGCGATCGCCTGCCGGGTCACCGACTGGGCCGGCACCATCAGCAGACCCGCCGGGAAGGCGGCGCCCAGCAGGACGCCGTACGGCAGGACCGGCACGCTCATCCAGAACACGACCTGCACGGCGGCGGTGGCCAGCAGCACGACCCGCGCGCCCCGCCGGTCGATCATGCGGCCGAGCAGCGGGCCGCCGAGGGCCAGCCCGGCGGTCAGCGCCGCCGCGACCCCACCGGCCGCCGCGTAGCTCAGGTCCAGGCCCAGCACGACGTACAGCGTCAGCGCCATTACGTCGGCGGTGATCGCGGTCCGGGCGAGCAGCGAGATGCCGAGCAACGAGGCCATCCCTGGCACGGCGAGCACCTGCCGGTATCCGGTCACTCACCTGACGCTAGGTCATCCGGTACGCCATAGGAACGCCTCATTCTGTTGGGGCAGGCATAATGAACGCTTATGGCAAGGGATCTCGAAATCGTCTTGCTGCGGTCGTTCGTCACCGCCGTGCGGGCGGGCAGCATCAGCCGCGCCGCCACGGCGCTCGGGCACACCCAGCCCGCGCTCAGCCAGCAGCTGCGCAAGCTGGAGAGCGTGGTCGGCCGCCCGTTGCTGCACCGGTCACCGTCCGGCGTCTCGCCGACCCGGGCGGGCGAGGAGCTGCTGCCGTACGCCGAGCGCATCCTCTCGCTCTCCGCGCAGGCACTCACCGAGACCTCGCGCGCGCTCACCGGCCACTGCGGCGTCGGGCTGCTCGAGGACCTCGCGGCCTCCCAGCTGCCGCAGGCCCTCGCCGACCTCGCCCGGCTGCACCCCGGCGCGACCCTGGAGGTGCTCAGCGTCTCCACGGCCGCGATGCGGGAGGCGTACGACGCGGGCCGCGTCCACCTCGTGCTCGACGAGGTGCCGGACCTTCCCGGGCCGCCCCACTGGACGGTGCGCCGCCCGCTGGTCTGGGCGGTCGGCCACGGGGTGGACGTCGCCGCCGATCCGCTGCCGGTGGTGCTGTTCTCGAACACGTGCGCGTGGCGCACGTCGGTGGTGGACACGCTGCACCGCACCGGTCGGCGCTGGCGGGTGGCGTTCGAGAGCAACAGCCTGATCGGTGTGCTCGCCGCGCTCCGGGCCGGGCTCGGCGTCGCGGCGCTCATGCCCGCGAACCTCGAGCCGGCCATGGCCTGCCACGACGCGGACGCCCTGCCCACCCTGCCGGACGTCGAGCTCGGTCTCGCACGGCACCCGCGGACCGCAGGCGACCCGCTGATCGATGCCGTGGAGACCACGCTGCGCCGCACGATCTGACCACCCCGTCGCCCAGGTCGGCGATCGCGACGAGACGATCACCGACCTGGGCGACGAGGGGCGGTCACACGATCAGGTCGGCGACGGCCCACCGGTCGACGGCGGTGCGCAGCGGTTTGACGAGCGCGGCGGCCGTCTTGTCCGGGGTGAGGTAGTTGTCCTTGAGTGCCGCCGCCGCCAACAACCGCTTGTCCGCCGGCAGGCCGAGCATCTCCTGGTAGCCGTCCTTGAAGTCCTTCGGCAGCAGCAGGCAGTCGTAGAGGACCTTGCAGTTGTCGAGGGCGCCGGACAGCAGCTCGAACTGCGCGTTGGCGGCCATCTTCACCAGGTCGGCCTGCAGCACGACGTGCTTGAGGGTGCTCTCGTCCTCGCCGCGGAGGTTGGGGTTGGTCGTGTCCAGGCCCTTGAGCTTCGGTTCGAGGGCCTCCTTCGACGGGCCGGTCCGCGCCATGATGCGCTTCGTGGTGGCGTCGGCCTCCTTCATCTCCTTGACCCAGCCGTCGATCTTGCCCAGCTCGGCCCCGTCCAGGATCTTGCCGCGCTCGACGAACTTCACGTACGTGCGCATCTTCTGATCCTTGTCGTCCCAGTGGTTCAGGATCTCGCGGACCTCCGACAGCGTGATGACCTCGCCGAACGCCTGGACCTTCAGCGGGTCGGCCATCCGCTCGTTGATCTTCTTCGTCTTGTAGGCCTTGTAGTCGATCGCGTCGCGTTCGTTCAGGCCGTCCAGGACGTAGTAGACCGGCTCCTGCGCCTCGGCGGCCCACCACAGGCCGGCCTTGCACCCGAGGGCGCCCATCCACTTGTCCGGCCGCTTGCCGCTGAGGTCGGCGATCGCGAGCTTCGCCTCGGGCGTCTGCTTGGCGAGGAACGTCAGGTACGCCCTCGCCTGCTCTTGGAACTGCGCCTCGAACGTGCCGGACTCCCGGCCGTAGTACTCCCGCGGCTTCTCCTTGAGGCCCTCCTGCAGCTTCTTGACGCCGGCCTTGAGGCAGTCATTGATGACCTTGTCGGGGTTGGCCAGCAGCGCCGGGTAGCCCCTGGCGTTGAGCGCCTTCTCCACCGCGTCCCAGATCTCGATCATCCGCAGCGGCCGCTGGCCCTCCGCGGACTCGTGCGCGGCCTGGACGTACGGCAGCCGCACGTCCTCGAAGCCCCAGATCGTCCCCGGAGCCTTGTCGAACCCGGTGATGACCTGGCACTCCTTGATCTCCTTCCAGGTCGTGACGATCGTGGTGTCCTTCCGCGCACCAAGGACCTTCAACAGTTCCGCGGCGCCGGCGACCTTCTTGCGCTCGTCCTCCGTCATCTTCTCGGTCGCCGAGATCTTCGGGTCGGCGAGCCGGACGTAGTTGCCGAGCAGGTGCTCCAGCGGCTGGACGAAGCCGCTCCAGACCCCTTCGCGGTTGCGGCCGGAGTCCGACCCGTCGCTGGCGGGCAGCCTCGGGCTGACGCCCTTGTCGATGAGACGGATCATCTCCGGATAGTCCCCGGCGTGCCAGAGCATGTTGTACGCCCGCGCGGCGAGCCCGTCTCCGGGGTCGTTCCACGCCTTGGGCTCGATGTTCGCGATCATCCAGTTCAGGGTGTCCTGGTCGAAGGCCACCGGGTTGCGCCAGTGGCGTTTGAGCAGGTTCGCCGCCACCGCCGGCGCGGCCTCCGGCGGCAGCGCGTCGCGCAGCGCCTTCACGTCGGCCCCGGTGACCTCGACGACCCTCGCGTCCGACTTCACCCTGGACAGCTTGATCGCGCCGACGAGCAGGTCGGCGAACACGTCCGGCGCTTGCGTCGCCTGGCTCTTCAATGCGGGGCTGGCGAACACGTCGCCGATGAGCGCCTTGTACTTCGGGTGTCCCTCGTCGGAGGGCAGGTACGCGTCGTCCTTCAACCCCTTGATCGCGGCGCGGACGCTGTCGAACTTGCCCGCGACCAGATCGCCCACGGCCGTGTTGACCAGCTCGGGCTGCCGCAGCTCCGCGGTGCGGGCCGCGTTGTCGAGCTTCGCGGCCTTCTCCGCCATGCCCATGTAGCGGACGACGCGGTAGGTCTGGTCGATCACGTACGAGGCGGTGTGGTACTTACCTTCGTCGATCAGTCGCGCGGCCCATTGCTTGCTGGCCGCCAACTCCGGCGCGGAGCTCACGCCGTCCAGCTGCACCCTGACCTGCTCCTCCTCGGTCTTCGGCGAGTCGTCGTCCGCCGCCTTCGGCTCCGGCTCACCGTTGGGGGCCTCGGCGGCACGCTGCCTCGCCTTCTCCTCCGCGACGCTCTTCAACTCCTCCTCGATGTCGAGCTCGTCGTTCTCCGGCAGCGGGCGGACGTTCAGCGCCATCGTGGTCGCGAACGCCTGGGCGACCTGGCCCACCAGGTCCTCGTCGGGCGCCTGGCCCTTGTTGCCGAGCAGTGCCTCCGCCTCGTCGCCGATCTTCTTCAGCGCGGCGAGCTCCATGTCGTCGGCGACCGGGGTGCGCAGGCCCTCATGCCACTTCAGGAAGTCCCTGATCACCTCGGCTTGCTCCCGCATGACCTCGCGTGGGTCGCTGACCGGCAGCTCGCCGTGCTTGGTCTTGCCGGGCTCGCCCGTGGCCTTGACCCGCGACGCGAACCCGGTCTTCACCGTCGACTTCGGCGGCGGCGGGCCGGGCGGCGGCGGGGCCGCCGGCGAGGGCTGCTGCGGCGCGGCCACCGGCGGACCCGCGTCCGCCGGCGTGTCGCGCACCGTCGCGGGCCTCGTGGTGCTGCTGACCGGCCGCCACACCGTGACCGGGTTGCGCGTCGAGCTCGTCGGACGGGCCGAGCGCGACGCCTCGGCCTCGCGGATCGTCGGATACCGGTCCGGCAGCCGCGTGGACCGCGGCGGCGTGTAGGCGGTGGACCGCCCGGTCGTCGTCCGCGCCACCGGCCGCCACACCTCGGTCGCCCGCGACGGGGTTGCCCGCGACGAGGTCGAGCGCGACGAAGTGGACCGCGACGACGCCGACTGCACGGGCGTCGACCGCACAGGGGTCGACCGCACGGGCGTCGACCGGGACACCGAGGTCGAGGACGAGGCCGCCGGGCGCGGGCGGTACCCGTACGCCGACCGCGAAGACGAAGAGGACGAGGAGGAGGCCGTGATGGGCGGGCTGTACCAGCCGCTGTAGCCGTAGCTGCCCCCGACCCTGGTGGTCGTGCTCATGCTGGACGTGGTCCGGGGGGTGTACCGGGGCACCGGCTGCTGCCGCCGGCTCGGGTTGTACCCGGACGAGCCCGAACGGGTTGGGTTGGTCATCGCAGTCTCCTTACTGGACGCGGGCCTGGTAGGTCAGGACGAGCCCGACGTTGCCGAGGTCGGCCTTGTCGCCGTCGAGCGCGAACGCCCACCCCGGCCCGTCGTCGCGGACGGTGAGACCGGGCGTCGGCAGGAGCGTCGCCTCGGTGAGCGTGAGCTTCGGATCGCCGTTGAGGACCAGGCGGGCGGGGGTGCCGTTGGTCAGCTCGTACGCGGGCACGATGCCGGTGATCCGGCGGCCCGCCATGTCGGGGAACATGCCGGTGGCGAAGGGCAGCACGAGCCGGGACGCGCCGTTGCCGACGAAGTCCTCCCACTGCTCGGGGAACTCCCGCGCCACGTCGAAGAACCGGGCGGCGGTGAAGGGCTTGAGCATCCCCTTGACCGCCGCGGCGAACGGGTCGCCGCCGTACTCGGCCGTGTACTTCACGGTGACCAGCACGTCGTACACGTCGGGGGCGCGGTGGGCGGAGCGCTCCAGCCGCCACGTCGACACCGCTCCGGTGCCCTCGAACGGCAGGTAACGCTCGTCGTCGTAGCGCAGCTCGAACAGGCCGTTGTTCTCCTTGCCGTAGTCCACCTGGGACAGCGCGATGCGCTGGCTGGCCCGCCAGTCGGCGCGGATCGCGTCCGGCGGGCTGCCCTTCGGGTCGAGCAGGTGCTTGACGGCGGCCGGGTCCGGCGCCAGCACGGTCTTGTTGCTCAGCTGGGTCAGCGTCGCGTTGACACCGACCGGCTGGCCCTCGGCGTCCAGGAAGGTCACCGTCACCGTGCGGATCTGCCGGCGGAAGTGGCCCGGGAAGTCCCGGTCGAAGAGCGCCTCGCTCAGCGCGAAGTCGGCGCTGCCGGCCGTGCGCAGCCGCAGCAGCGCGACCGGGTCGGTGTCCAGCAGCGACACCTGGCGGGTGATCTCCAGTGGCCGCGCGTCGCCGTCGAGCTGCGCCTTGCCCAGCTGCTGCAGGTCCAGCGCGAGGCTCTGCCCGGCGAGCAGGCCGTTGCGCCGGCTCTCCCAGTACGTCGGCCGGATGAACTCGTCGGTCACGCCCTGCTCGAACTGGTAGGCCCGCTCCGCCGCCTTCGCGAGGTCGTAGGCGAGGCTGTACGCCTGGAAGTACATGCCGGACAGTCGCGCGGCCATCCAGCCGTAGAGCTCGGCGTTGGTGAAGCGGTCCTGCAGGAACGTCGCGACGGCGTCGGAGTGCTCCAGCTGCCGCGCCTGGATGTCTGCCTCCCGCCGGGCGATGCTGAGCTGCTGGTCGGCCGTGGCGATGCGGTGCTCCAGCTGCTCCAGATCGTTGCGGGCGGTGGCCAGCTGCAGCGTCCAGTCCTGCGACATCCGCTCGTACTGCGCGGACACCCCGAGGACCTCGCCGATCACCTGGAAGCCCTCGCCGAGGGACTGCAGGATCTGCGCCGTGCTGTCCAGCGAACTGCCGGCCTGGTCGCCGCCGGCCTCCGCGCCCATGATGAACGGGCCCATCTTGATCTGCGGCAGCGCGTGGCTGATGGCGGAGGCGATCTGCAGGACGCTGGAGGACATGTGCATCGTCGCGCCGAGGGACATCGTCGCGATCTGCGCCCGTTCCAGCGCGGTCATGCCCGTGGCGATGAGCGCGTCGTAGTGCGCGGCCCGTTCCTGCGCGCCGACCCGGCCGGCGGTGAGCTCCGCGACGCCCTCCTCGGCGATGCGGACCTGCGCCTCCTTCACCGCGAGGGACATGGTGAGGATGGTGTGCTCCTGCCGGTTCTGCAGCAGGCTCAGCTCCTCCGCGCTGCCGCGTTCCAGGACGCTGAGCAGATCCGAGCCGAGCTGGCCGAGCTTGTCGACGACCTCCTGGGCCCGTCGGTAGACGGCGGCGAACCGGTAGTGCGGCGGCTGGGCGGCGGCGGCCGCGGTCACCTGGTCCAGGCCCGCCCCGGACGCGACGGCCTGCACCAGCGCCATCGGGTCGATCGGCGGCGCGAACAGCGGCAGCGGCCGGCTGATGCCGAGGATGTCCAGCGACTGCCGGATCTTGTGCAGCCGGTCCTCGACCCGGGTCCAGTAGTCGAGGAAGACGCTGTTCTCGGGGATGGAGAAGTACGCGTCGCCGACGCCCGCGTGCACCTCGCCGGGGCCGTCGAGCATCACGCCGCCACGGCTGAAGTAGCCGGTCAGGTCCGCGGTGCCGAGCTCGGCCAGGCTCTTGCCCTGCGGCAGGAGCCGGACGCCGAGCCGTTCGGGGCGCTCGCCGAGCAGGTCGTAGGCGAGCACGTACAGCATCCGCGCCTCGTCGACGCTCTCCGGGGTGTACTGCCGGAACAGCATGTCCGCCCAGTCGAGCAGGTTGTCGACGTAGCCCATGACGACGGCGCGGCGGTAGGCGACCGGGCGCAGCGCGGCGATCGCGTGCGGGTCGAACGGGTCCTCCCGGTAGGCCTTGAGCAGGTCCTCCTCGTCGCCGTTGGCCTCGAACAGGGCGCCGAGGTCGGCTGCGATGAGGGTCCGCTCCTCCAGCGCCGCGACCGCGGCGCGCTGCGCGGCCGTCGGCGTGCCGGCCAGCAGCGCCGCCAGCGCGCCCGCGATCCGCTTGTGCGTCGCGGCCGCCTTGACGGTGCCGAGCGCGGCGAGCTCCTGCGCGGTCCGCGGGTCCCGGTGCTCGGCAACCGCCGGCGCCAGGGTCCGCAGCGCGATCACGACCGGTGCGAGCGCGGGCCCGAGCTTCGTCGACGTCGGCGACGGTGCGAGGGTACCGACGTCCAGGCCGGTGCCGCCGGTCGCGACGAACTCGGCGGTCAGGCTGTCGGCGAGCGCCGCCGGGTCGATGGTCAGGAACGGCAGGAACCGCCAGTAGGACGTCGGGTGGGTCGGGTCGAAGATGTACTCGTACCAGCGGCGGGCGTCCTCGAAGCGCTGCGCGCCGTTGAGGGCGTTCGCGATGAGCAGCGGCGCGTGGAAGAAGATCTCCCAGTAGTAGAGGCCGTTGGCGCTGCGGAAGTCCAGGTGCGAGCCGGACGGCAGCCGGTCGGGGTCGACCAGCTCCGGCTTGACCCGGATCGCCTTGACGTCGAGCGGGTCGGTGCTGAACGCGACCTCGTCCGTCTCCTGGGTGCTCAGGTCGAGCAGCGCCGGCATCCCGCCGGACAGCAGCTTGCGGTTCAGGTCCGAGGCGGTGCCGGTGGTCAGCCGGACGATCTCGAACGGCAGCGCGGTGCGTTCGTACGGGCGCGGCGGTTCGAGGGTCTGGTCGTGCGGCAGGTACGTGTCGCCGACGAACATGTACAGCCCGGTCGATGAGGTCAGCGCCGAGTCGAACGCCGGCAGCTCGCCCCACGCGCCGGCGACCGGCCGGAAGCCCGGCATCTTCGACGGCTCCTGCGTGGCCGGCATCTTCGTGTACAGCGGGCCGCTGAACACGTACAGGTCGGCGCCGCGCCGCAGGACGGTGTCGACGGGCACCGCCAGCGGTTTCGGGTAGCCGTCGTCGATGCAGTCCGGGACGGTGTTGTCGGCGTTCAGCGTGTACCGCACGTACTCGCCGGCGCGGGTGAGGTACAGCTTGCCGCCGCCGACCCACGCCGCGTCGACGATCTGGGACGTGGCGATCGCGCTGGGCGCGGCGTAGGTCGCGCGGTACGTTCGCGCGCCGGCGGCCGGCACCTCGGCGTAGCGGTGGTCGGTGTTGTCGAAGTAGTACGCGGTGCCGTTGCGCCACACCGCCGCGTCGACGCGGACGTCGGTGGGGATCCTGTCGGGGTTGCCGGCGATCGGGCGCGGGTAGTCCTTGTCCGGCGCGTCGAACCAGTTGCCCTTGTTCGGCTTCTTGGTGTGGTCCAGGCGCGCGTACCGGTCGCCGGCGAACAGGAACACGTAGGTGTCGGTGACCATGACGGCGTCCAGGCCGCCGAGGTGCTTGCGGACCCAGTGGTCCTTCCAGCTCGCCGGGGTGCCGAGCTTTCCGTCGGTGACGGTGACGACCTGCTCCAGCGCCTGGTTGAGGAACACCTCGACGTTGCCGGGCAGGGTGAACGCGACGTCGACCCGGTCCCACTGCGGCAGCGTCTCGGTGTTGCCGAGGATCGCCCGCGGGTACCCCTTGTCGATCTTGCCGAACGGGGTGCCGGTGAACCGCACGTACTGGCTGCCGGAGAACACGAACGTGTGCTCGCCGCGGACGAGGACCGCGTCGACGGCACTGTTCGCGGCCGGCAGCACGGTGCGGGGCAGCCCCCACTGCTCACCGATCGGCACCGCCCCCGGGATCCGCCCGGCCGGCGGGACGACCACGGACCGGTTACGGGCGGTGGAGAAGAACAGTTGCGTGCCGGGGGTGGTGGCCGTGCCGCCGGGCAGTTCGACGGCGGCGTCGACCGCGCTCCAGCTCGGGAAGCGCACCCCGGTGGTGCTCAGCTTCACCGGGGCCACGGTGACCTGCTCGATCGTCACCGGCCGGCACAGGAAGCTGCCGCCCTTGTGGTCGACGCTGAACCACGGCCACGACTCGGCGCCGGTCGGCGCGTCGAAGCGCACCACGTCGGCCGGCTGGACCTGGTCGAGGAAGATCTGCGCGACCCGGTCGGCGGTGGCGGCCTTGGCGGCCGCGGCGGCGGCCACCGCGGTGGCGAGCTCAGCGAGAGCCGCGTCGGTGTCGGCGTCGGCCGCGGCGGGCCCCGCCGGCAGCGGAAGGCCCGCGGCGGCGGCAGCGGCGGCCATGATGGACGCGATGATCGACGCCGCGACCTCGGCCGGGGTCGTGCCGGTGCCGGCGACCGCCTTGGGCGGCACCGGGATCCGCTCCGCGTACAGCTCGGGGTTGAGCTCGTACAGCACCGCGGCCGGCTTCGGCTCCGGCGGCGTCTCCGCACCCGCGGGGGTCGGCGGGGTGGCCGTGTAGGTGCACGACACGACGACCGACATCCGGCCCGTGTCGGGCTTGATCCGCGGCAGCACCAGCAGCTGCACGTCGCCGATCGTCCCGGCCTCCGCGGGACCGGTGCCGAGCTCCTGGGCCGGCACCCACTCCCCGTTGAGGTTCTGGAACGAGTAGGCGATCCGGACCCGGGTCGACTTCGCCGATGCCGTCACGTGCTGCTCCGCGCCGTCGCTGCGGGCGACGACGGTGCCGCTGGCCGGGTCGTCGTCGGCGACGGGCTCGACGACGGTCCAGAAGACGAAGACGCGGCCGAACGCGTGGACGGGGTGCACCAGGTCGGCGTCGATGCGCACGCCGACCGGCTGCCACGGCTCCCACGTCGCGGACAGCTTCTCCCGGCTGCCGAACTCGGCCCGCCGGAAGTAGTAGCGGCGCGGGTCGGTCTTCGTCCGGCCGAACAGCACCAGCCGGCGCGGCCCGTCCGGCAGCTGGTCCTTGGTGTAGACGTAGCCGCCGGCGATCGTGAGCCGGGACACCTCGGTGTACTCGTCGAGGTAGCGCTTGTACGCCCGCTCGACGCCCTGCGCGGTGATCTCGCCCTGCAGCAGGTCCCGTTCCAGGGCCTCGAACGCGGGGGTCTTCGTGTCGCGCAGCTCGGGGCGCAGGTAGTTCTCCGGGTACAGGAAGACCTTGCGGTTGGCCTCCCACACCCGGTAGTTGCGCATCCACGTCCACCACTGCTTGACCCGCAGCCGCTGCTCCTCGCCGCCATCGGCGGGCTCCAGGTTCAGCAGGTAGCGGTGCACGTACAGCTGCACGGCGGCGATCGCCTCCCGCACCCGCGACGTCATGCCCTTCTCCCCCATCTCGACGTCGATGAGGTAGCGCTCGAACAGGTCGCGGGCGGTCCGCGGGTGTGCGGCGGGGCCGGGGTCACGGGCGAGGACGGCGCCGACGAGCGCGTCGCGCAGCGCCAGGTTCAGCTCGTCGTGCAGCGTGCGGGCCAGCGCCGGCCACCGGTCGGCGCCCACCTTGCGGGCCAGGAGCAGGGTCAGGGCCGCGGCCGCGGCGTCGAGCGCGGCGTCGGCGGGCCGGCCCGCGGCCGGGTGCAGCCTTGTCCACACGTCGGCGCGCAGCTTCGACGGCCCGGCGCCGAGCGGCCCGGCGAACCCGAACAGCTCCACCAGCTCGAGGAGGAACTCGAGCTCGAACCGGTCCTCGTCGTCCGCGCCGTCGGTGAGGAACCGGCTGTTGCGCCGGCACCAGCGCAGCTCGTCGACGTCCCAGCCGAACAGGTCGGCGACAGAACGGTAGAGGTCGGTGCTCGGACGGGCCGCCGGGGCGAGCGCGGCGGCGAGGTCGACGCCGCCGGCGCGGTGGGTGCGGACCAGCGCGGCGAAGCGGGTCACGGTCCGCAGGTCGCCGAGCCGGTAGTCGGCGACGTCGGCCCAGCGGTCCGCGAACGCCTGCGGGGACGCCGGCCCGTCGGTGTCGTACCGGCCGGCGGCGTAGCGCACGTACTGGCCGCCGCTGCACAGGTAGGTGTGCCCGCGCAGCGTGAACGCGCCGTCGATGGCCGCCTCGAAGTCCGTGGGCAGCGCGCCCCACGCGTCGTGGACCAGCCGCGGGTAGCCGTCGTCCACGGTGGCGTACGCGGTGGCGGCGGGCACCGGCTCCCCTTCGGCGGGCACCGGCGGCAGCGCGTAACGCACGTACTGGCCGCCGGCGAAGGCGTACAGCTCGCCGCCCGGCGCGACGAACGCGGCGCGCGGGCCGCCGGCGGCGGTGAGGTCGTTGCGGACCGCGCCCCACGCGCCGGCGATCGGGGTCACCTCGGCGGTGCCGTCCCGGAACCGCAGGCTCTGCCCGCCGCCCGCGAACAGGTAGGTCCAGCCGTCGGGGGCGCGCATCGCCGCGTCGATCCCGGTGTGGAACTCCTCCGGCAGGCGCTCGACATCCAGCTCCTCTGCGAGCGACCCGGCGATGGTGCGCGGGTAGCCGTCGTCGACGCGGGTGTAGTCGGCGCCGGTGTAGCGCACGTACTGGTCGCCGGAGAACAGGTACGTGTAGCCGGCGGTGACGAGCGCCGCGTCGACCCGCCGCCGGTCGGCGATCGTGTTGCGCACCTGCCCGAGCCCGCTGATGTCCCCGCCGATGTCGTAGACGGCGGCCGGCGCGGCGGACACGACGTGGCAGGTCCTGCCGGCGAACAGGTAGGTGTTGCGGCCGCCGGCCACGACCGCGTCGAGCACGGCGCTGCCGCCGGTGCCGGCCCGTGCGACCAGCTCGTCCTCGACGGCCGCCGGCAGGCCCGCGAACGGCTCCTCGGTGCTCAGGTTGCCGGCGATCGGCCTCGGGTAGCCCGGGTCGACCCAGCGGTAGTCGGAGGTGGAGTAGCGCACGTACTGCTCGCCGGCGAACAGGTAAGTCACGGCGCCACTCACGGCACTCTGGTGGACGAAGGCGGCGTCGACGCCGCTGCCGTTCAGGAACGTGTTGCGGGTGCGGCCCCAGCGGTCCTGGATCGGCTGCCGCGGGGTGAACGCGCGGCCCTGGTAGCGGGCGAACTCGTGGGCGAAGAAGAAGTACGTCGCGCCGTCGCGGCCGGTGAACGCGGTCGTGAGCTCCTCGACGTCGCCGATGCCGCGCCAGATGCGGTCCAGCGGCCGCGGCGCGGACCAGACGCGGTCGACCTCGTCGTACTGCACGACGGTGCCGCCGGTCAGGAGCAGCGTGGCGTCGCCGGTGAACAGGACCGCGTCCGGTGCGGTGAACCCGGCCGGCCGGTACGCCTGCGGTACACCCCAGAACTCGGCGTCGACGAAGCGGGGTTCGGCGTCGTCGGGCTGGTCGTACTCCTTGCCGGAGTACGTGACCAGGCGCATCAGGCCGCTGCTGTCCGGCGGCTCGAACAGGTGGGTGACGCCGTCGCGGACGTAGGCGAGGGCGACGCGCCGCAGCCCGGCGAAGTGCTCCGCGATCGGCAATGGGCCGGCCGTGACCTCCGCCTCCAGATAGTCGGGGCCGTCGTACACGACGAACTGGTCGCCGCTGAACACGTAGGTCTTGCCGTTGGCGGCGACGAACGCCGTGTCGACGGCGTTGTCGTGGTAGATCGTGTTCCGCGGCCGGCCCCACTCCTCGGCCAGCGGGTAGGCCCGGTCGAGGGTGGTGTTGTAGCAGGTCGCGCCCTTGAACAGGTAGGTGGTGCCGTCGGTGCCGGCGAGGACCGCGTCGAGCCCGGTCCGGTACTCGGCGGGCACGGTCCGCAGCCCGCGCGGCAACGCCGGCTCCGACGCGACGGTGGTGCCCTCCAGGGAGCTGTAGCGGTGCCAGCCCTCCGGGTGCTCCAGGTAGACCGTGCCGTCCTCGACGAGCGCGCAGGCGACGTCGGCGCGGGCGACGTCGGTGAGGCGGCGGTGGACGTCGAGGGAGACGACGTGGCAGTCGCGGCCGCTGTACAGGTAGACGTTGCCGCGGTCGGCGAAGGCGGCGTCGACCCGCGTGAGGTCGGCGGCGAGGTGCTCGAAGCCGGGCTCCTCGCGCAGCGCGGCGAGTTGCCGCGGGTAGCCGAGGTCGACGGTCGCCGGCCGGGTGCCGCCGGCGGTGTCGGTGTAGCGGACGTACTGGCCGCCGGAGAACAGGTACGTGCGCCGCACCATGCGCCCGTCCACGGGCAGGTCCGGGGTGTCGAGGGAGCCGTCGGTGAGCGGCGCCTCAGCGGTAAGGTCGTCGGTGGCGGGGCGCTGCACGACGAGCGCCGCGTCGACCCGCCCGGTCCGGGCGATCGTGTTGGCGACGGTCCCCCACATCGACGTGATCCGCGCCGGGAACCGGTCGTCGACGCGGGTGTACGTGTCGGTGTAGCGCACGTACTGCGGGCCGCTGAACACGTACGTGCGCCCGTCGGCGCCGACGAACGCGGCGTCGACGTGCCCGAACGGCAGGCTGTCCCAGCCGTCGGCGATCGGCCTCGGCGCCGACCACCAGCGGCGCTTGGCGTCGAAGACCACGAACTGGCCGCCTGCGAAAAGGTGGATGCGCCCGTCGGCGGCGGTGAAGACCGCGTCGACGCGGGCGAACGGGGCCTCCGCTTCGCCGCCGATCAGGTCGTCGGGCAGGTTCCACCAGTTCTCGGTCATCGGCCGCGGGTAGCCGGCGTCGGGGGTGGTGTAGTCGCGGGTCGAGTACTTCACGAAGAACGTCCGCGGGCGGACCTCCTCCCAGTACGGGCGCGACGGGTCCTCGCTGTCGGGCGTCACGTGCACCTGCAGGCGCCGCCCCGCCTTGCGCAGCGTGAGGCTCAGCCCGTCGGTGGCGGTCAGCCGCCACTGCGCGCCCGTGGCGGTCCCGGCGTTGGACACTGCGGCGTCGGAGGCGACGGGAATGCCGTGCTCGGCGAGCCGGTCGCGCAGCGCGCCCGGCAGCCGGCCCTCATCCAGGTCGGCGCGGTGCACGGGGGCGAGCCGGTCCCGGGACCACGCGGTCCGCGGGCCTTCGTCCAGCGGCAGGTCGAACAGTTTCCCGCCGGTGCCGAAGACGTACGTGGCGCCGTCCATGACGAACGCGGCGTCGACCCGGCACAGGCCGCCCCAGTCGTCGGGGATCGCGCGGGGGTGCCCGGGGTCGACCGTGGTGTAGTCGGCGCCGGTGTACCGCAGGTACTGGCCGCCGCTGAACAGGTAGGTCCGGCCGTCGAGGCCGAGGAGGGCGGCGTCGACGGTGCCGCTGGGCAGGACCGGGCCGAGCACGCCCCAGCGCTGCGCGGTCGGCACGACGCTCGCGTCGGGTGCGCCGACCGCGGCCGTCTTGCCGTTGCGGAAGAGGTGGATGACGCCGCCGCCCGGCTCGGCGAGCGCGGCGTCGACGCCGGGCTCGAACACCGCCGGGACGGCGTTGTCGAAGTGGGCGGCGATCCGGCGCGGGTAGCCGTCGTCGGCGCGCAGGCCGTCGTTCTCGACGCTGTCGCTGTGCCGCACGACCTGGTCGCCGGAGAACACGTACAGCGCGGAGCCGTCGACGTACGCGGCGTCGACCCGGTCCGCGGTCGCGAGGTTGTTGACGACGGTCCCCCACGTGCCGGCGATCGGCCGCTCCGCGGCGGAGCGGTCGGCCGGGCCGCCCAACGCGACGAACTGGTCGCCGGAGAACAGGTACGTGACGCCGTCGTGGCCGAGGAACGCCGCGTCCAGCGCCGAACGGAACCTCGGCGGCAGCGGCGCGTCGCCGGGCCGACGCTGCTCGCCCTCCCACCACTCGCCGAGCCGGCGCGGGTAGCCCTCGTCCACGGCGGCGTAGCCGGGGCCGGAGTAGCGCACGTACTGGTCGCCGCGGAACAGGTACGTGCGGCCCTCCTCGTCGACGAACGCCGCGTCGATGCGGGTGCCGTCGCTGAACGCGTTGCGGACCGTGCCCCACGCCTGCGTCCGCGGCGTCCACCGGGTGTGCTCCAGCGGCCGGACGAACGTGCGGGAGGTGCCGGCGTCGTCGCGGCCGACGATCCACGCGGTGCCGTCGGCGTCGGTGAACGCCGCGTCGACGGAGGCGAGCCCGCCGAAGCGGTCCGACAGCTCGGTCAGCGCCCGCGGCCGCGGGTCGGCCGGGGTGTCCGCGCCCGGCTCGTACCGCCAGAAGCCGCGCCCGCGGAACAGGTACACGTCGCCGTCGGGGCTTTCCAGCAGCGCGTCGATGCGGTCGACGCCGGGCGGCAGGGTCAGCGGTTCGGCGAACTTGCCGGTCAGGTCCTGGTCCTGGAAGGCGACGGCGACCTCGTCGGCGCCGAGCCCGAGCCGCGCGGCGAGCGCGGCGAAGCCGCGGATGCGGCGCACCGCGCGGCGCACGTCCGGGTCCGCCGCGGCCGCGAACGGGTCGTCCAGGGCGGGCGCGACGAGCAGGTCGAGGGTCTCGGCGGCGCCTCCGACGACCGCGGCGCAGATCGCCTCGGCGGTCGCGGCGGGGACGCCGAGCGCGTCCTGCAGGGTCGCGAACACCGCCGCGCGCTGGGCCGCCTCGCGGGCGGTGAGCACCGCGACGACCTCGTCGGCGGCGGCGTCGACGGTCACGGCCACGGCGTGCAGGAGGAAGAACACGTCGCGGCTGTAGTCGGTGAGGCCCGGCAGCGCGAAGTCCAGCGCGTGGTGGACGTGCCCGAACCAGTTCAGCCGGTCGGCGGGCACGGTCAGCCCGGGCGTGAGGTCGCCCGCCTCCACGAGCACCCGCAGCAGGTCGTCGCGTTCCTGGGCGGTGAACCCGAGCGCGTCGACGGCGGCGACGTCCACCCGGAACGGCGCGCCGTCGCGGATGGCCTCGACGAGGCGCTGCAGCACGAGCAGGTTCTCCGCCTCGGTGAACCCGGCGAGGGTGAGCACGGCCGCGGGGTCGGTCAGGCCGGGCACGGCGTCGTCCGGGATCCGCCCGTCGACGAGCAGCCCGGCGTCGAGCACACCCGCGACGCGCTGCGCGGCGGCGTCGTCGCCGAGGTCGCGGAAGTCGTCGGGGGTCAGGGTGTTCATCGCCGTCAGCGCGGCCGTCAGCTGGCCCTGGATCGCGTCGAGGATCTGCCGCCGGTGCGGGTGGAACGCCACGTCCAGGGTGAGCTCGGGCAGGGTCAGGCCGAGCGCGGCGACCGGGTCGGTGTAGGCGCCCTCGTCGTCGAGGTAGCCGTTGAACCGCAGGCTCTCCAGGAGCGCGGCCCGCTGCTGGTCGGTCAGCGGCACGTCGGCGAACACCGCCGGGTCGAGGGTGATCCAGGCGCCCGGGAACCGGTCGGCGACCTCGAGGAGCCGCTCGTACACGGGCCAGACCAGGTCGGCGAGGTCGGCGTCCACCGGGTCCACGGCGTCGTCGTCGGACGCCAGGATCCGGCCCTCAGCGTCGATCCGCCCGTTGAAGACCAGGTTGTCGTACAGCTCCGCCTGCTCGGCGGCGGTCAGCTCCGAGTACCTGGCGAGGTCGGACGGGTAGAACGCGGCGGGCTCGTCCTCGCCGGCGCGGTCCACCGCCGCGGCGAGGTCGGCGGCGATCGCGTCGCGGTACGCGCCGAAGTCCCCGGTGAGCCACAGCTCCTCCGGTGTCTCGGGGAGCGTGGCGGCGTCGAGGGTGCCGGACGGGTCGAGGTACCCGCGCAGGACCAGGTTCGTGTGGATCTTCGTGGCGAACCGTTCGTCGAGGCCGATGCCGCGGAAGTCGTCGGCGGTCACCCGGCCGAGGTCGGTGACGGCGGCGTAGGCGGCGTCCCGGACGCCCGGCGTGAGGCGCAGCACCGGCGAGCCGACGTCCTCGGCTCCGGCCACGACGTCGTGGATCACCTGTGCCGCGCGCGGCCCGAAGCGGGCCGAGCGGAACGCGTCCGGGGTGAGCTGGACGGTCTCGAACTGCGCGCGCAGGGCGTCGAGCAGGGCGGCGCGCTCCTCGTCGGCGGCCGGGCCGCGCCGCTCGGGGCCGACGCCGAGGACCTCGAGCAGCCCGCGGCTGTCCAGGCCGGTCGCCTGCGCCCAGCGCACCACGCCGAGCAGGGTCTGCAGCAGCCACAGCCCGGCCTCGACGTCCGTGCCGGCCAGGATGTCGTACACGTCGGCGGAAACGGGCTCGGCGGGGCTCAGCAGGACCGGGAAGGCGGGGTGGCGGCGCAGCGACGGGTCGCTCTGCAGCGCGTCCAGGATGTCGAACAGCTCCTCGGCGGTCACGTTCAGCGCGGTGGTCAGCTGCCCGACGCGGTACAGCAGGGTCAGCGCGCCGACGCCGGCACGGCCTCGGTCCAGCGGGCCGGACACACCGTCGGCCGACCGGTCCCGGTAGCGGGTGACGATCGTCTGCACGTCGGCGTCGGCGACCCCGGTCCGCTGCCGGTACGTCGGCTTCTTCTCCAGCAGGTCGTGCGGGGCGGCGAGCTCCGGCAGGCCCGCGTAGGCGGCGGGCAGGTGCGCGGCGCCGCGCAGCACGGTGCGTTCGGTGGCGACGAACGGCACGTTGAAGACGCGGTTGAACAGGTCCAGCGGGGTGTCGCCGTCACCGACGCCGAGCGCGTTCACCGGCGCGACGAGCGCGACGACGACGTCCAGCGGCAGGTCGTAGCCCTGCTGCAGGAAGCGCAGGGTGGCGATGCGGCGCAGCGCGGTCGCGTCGAGGACGTTGCCGCAGCAGGACCGCAGCACCAGGTCGAGGTCCTGGAACCGCAGGCCGGCGCGCCGGGCCAGCCGGACGAACCGGTTGACGCGCTCGAACCAGGTGACGGGGACGGGCTTGCTGCCGGCGCGGACCAGCCGGCGCTCGTCGGTGTCGAGGGTGACGACCTCGTCGTCATGGTGGATGAAGCACCGGTTGGCCTCCGCGCGTTCCGCCTCGGCGAGGTCGCCGTGCAGCAGGGCGAGGAGTTCCTCGTGGGTCAGGCCGACGGCCTGGCGGAACCGGTCGACGGCGGCCAGGTCGGTGAACGTCTCGCCGTCGCGCAGCCCGTAGCATTCCAGCACCGCGGCGTCGTCCAGCACGGTGGAGTACAGGTCGGCCTCGTCCTGGTTGAGTCCCAGGTACTCGCGGACGACGACGTCGGGCTGCTCGTCCACCGCGAACCGGCGGTACAGCTCCAGCGGGGTGGTGCCGAGGTGGTGCAGGAGCCGCCGCAGCCGCTCGTGCCGCAGCGAGAACGGCAGCCCGAACGGGTGGCGCAGCCCGGCGAGCGCGTCGTGGGCGCCGCCGTCGGGGTCGAGCTCGTCGGCGAGGATCCCGTTGACGATGTCGAGGTACGGCACCTCGGTGTAGCTGTTCGCGCCGTCGAGCCGCACGTCGCGCAGGTCCGGCCGCCGCCCTGGCAGGTCGCTGCCGGTGAGGAGCTGCAGCAGGTCGGCGAGGTACGCGGCCGGCGAGTACACGGACCGCGACGCATCGCTGCCGCGGAAGTCCAGATCTCCGAACAGCTTCTGGTAGTCGGGCAGGGACGGATGCATTGCGCTCCTCCTCCGATGGGCAATCAGCGGTCGAAGGACGGATGTGCGGCAGCGCCAGATACGGCGAGTCGGTTTCCCGTCACAGGCCGCTTCCGGACCTGACAAGGCCGAGGGCGATGAGGTATTGGAAGGACGTTCTCCCGGCCGGCCACCGGACGCGATCGTCACGACGGGGCGGCTACCCTGCGTGCTGTGGCGACGCTGACCGAACTCCTGACGCTCGACGATGGGGTCCTGCTCGACCGGGTGTGCGCGTTCACCGCGGACGAACGGGCGGCCCTGCACCGGCCGGTGCTGCACGCCTGGGAGCGGTACGCGTGGCGGGACGCTGCCGACGGTCGCAAGGACCGGTACACGCCCGAGGAGGGACGGCGGCTGGAGCTGATCCTCATGGCCGCGGCGCCCGCCGACGGGTTGTACTGGCCGCAGGACGACCAGCAGATGCGGATCGCCCGCGCGCGGGGCGGCCGGTTCGTGCACGCGCTCGCCCGGCACGCGATGCGCACGATGGCGACCGCGGACTTCGGCCCGGACTTCCACGTCATCCGCGCGGCGGAACGCGACGGCCTCATCACGCTGGACGCCGACGACGACTACGTGCTGGCGATGGTCGGCCACTTCGGTGGGCGGTACAGCGCCGGCGCGCGCCGGGCGGATCGGCTGCGGGCCGACCCGGATCTGCTGGCCCGGGCCTTCTGGCGGATCTTCGAGATCGAGGGCAACCGGCAGGTGAGCCTGGCCAACGTCGACAAGTACAGTGGCCGGTCCGTGCAGACGTGGCACGACACGGTCCTCGACCTGCTGTCGGACGCCACCATCGACCGCGCGCGGGTGCTGGACGCGACCGTCGCCGCGCTCGGGCTCGGGTTCCCGCAGTACCGCGCCGGCTGGTACTCGCGCCTGCATGCCGCGCTGGCGCCGTCCGTCGAGGAACTCGCCGCCCGCCAGGCCGGCTACGTGACGCTGCTGCGCAGCTCCGTCGGGCCGACCGCCGCGCTCGCCGTCGACGCCCTCACCGCCGTGCAGAAGGCGGGTCGGCTCGACCACGACGGCGCCGCGCTCGCCGACGGGCTCGGCGCCGCGGTCCTCGCACCGGCGAAATCCACCGCGACGAAGGCGCTCGCCCTCGCGGCGCGGGTCGGCGACGGGCAGTCGTCCGTCATCGTCGCCGCGCTCGGCCATCCGCACCCCGACGTCCAGGCGGCCGCCGTCCAGCAGTTGCGGCTGCGTGGTGAGCCAGGGCCGGTCCTGTCCGCGTTGCCGGCGCTGGCGCCCGCGGTCGCGGCCGAGGCCCGCGGCTGGCTCGGCGCGGATGCGCCGCCCACGGTCACGGCACCGGTCGCCCCGCCCGAGGTCGCCGCGCCGGTACTGGAAGCGGTGGCGCCGATCACGGACCAGGCGGAGCTGGCCGAGGCGTTCGCCATCCTGCTGGCCGACCCGACCGACGCCGAGCTGCTCGAACGCGCCCTCTGCGCGGCCGCCCGGCTCGGCCCGGACCCCGGCGAGTACGCCGGCCTGGCCCGCCGGGCGGCCCGCCTGCTGCGCGACGGCCCCGCGTACGAGTGGGACCTGCTCCTGGACGTCGTCGCCGGACTGGTGTTCGCCGCCGCCCACGCGAAGCCGGTACGCAAGCTGCCGTCGCTACCGCCGCAGGTGCAGCTGCTCGCCGGGCGGGTGGCCGCCGTGGAGTCGGCCTTGCGCGCCGGGCGCCGGTTCGCCCCGTGCGCGGAGCCGACCCACGCCGGCGGCTGGATCGCGCCGGACGTGCTCATCCAGCGGCTCACCACCGGCGCCACTGCGGATCCGCTCTCCATGGGCGCCACCGCGGGCCCGCCCTCCATTGGTGCCGAGCCGGATCCGCTCGACCTGGTCGCCGCGCTCCTGCGGCTCGGGCCCGACCCGGCCGGCGCGTCCGCGGCGGTCCGCGACGCGGCGGCCGCGGTGCCCGGCGCCGCCGGCACCGCCCTCCGGTACGCCCTCGGCGGGCCGCCGCCGGAGCCGCTCAGCCGCTCGGACCGTCCACTGTGGATCGCCGCGGCCCGGGCGCGCGCGCCGCGCGGCGACGACGCGCCGCTGATCGGCCGCGGACCCGGCTTCGACGCGCCCGGTGCGGGACGGGCACCCGCGTGGCAGGTGTCGTTCGATCCCGAATGGTCCTCCTACCGGCCCATCCGGGTCGGCGCGCTCGGACCGCCCGCTTCGCCGGAACCCCCCGATCCGGCGCTGCCGACCGTGGCGCTCGCCTACGCGGGACCGTTCGACCGGTCGCCCGGCGGGCCGTGGCACCCGTGGCTGGCGTCGATGTGGCCCGGCAACATCGAACCGCTCCTGGCCATGGCGCTCCAGCACCAGCTCGCGTCCCTCGACGGCACCGTCGACGGCGGCGTCTCAGCCCATGCCATGCACCTGCTCGACCGCACGGTCGCCGAGCTGCCGCCACTGAGCCCGTACGTCGTCGCGGCCGGGCTGGGAGGCGCCGGCCTCAGCGACCGCACCGCCGCCGTCGACACCGCCGCGGCGCTGCTGCCCCACCGCATGGACCCGGCGGCGGTGGCATCCGCGATGGCGACGCTGGCTCCCGCGGTGCCGCTGCACCGGTGGGCCGACGCGTTGGGCGACCTGTCCCTGGCCGGGCACGGCGCACAGGTCCGGGCGGTGCTGACCGCCCTGCTGCCGTCGCTTGACCGGACCGGCCGTGGCCTGCACACCCTGGTGGAGCTCCTCCGCGACGAACACCTGCGCGCCAGCGTGCCGGTCACCGATCCCGCCCTGCGGCAATGGCTGCTCGCAACCACCGGCAAGTCGAAGACCGCCGCCGCCGCGCGATCCCTTCTCAGCCACCTGAACCCTGACTGACCCCGCCGGACGGTGCCGGCGGGGTCCTGGGCGGGTCAGGCGCGGGTCAGGCGGGCACGATCTGGTAGGTCGCCCCCGCCTGGGTCGGGAACGACACGGTGCCGTTCGCGGTCGTGTGCGCCACGGTGCCGGCGCCGGCCCGGGTGACGGTCACCGGCTGCGTGCCCCACGGGTTGAGCAGGGTGACCTGGCGGCCGGCCTGCGAAACGATGTCCACGTAGGACACCCGGCCGGCGCTGAGCCGGCTGGACACCAGGAAGGCGCCCTTCTCGCGCAGGTTCACGAAGCTGGCGTCGCGGGTCGCCGGCCACACCGGGAAGACCCGGATGACGCCGTCGTCGCTCTGCAGCAGCAGGCTGTCGACCGCCTCGACGGCGCCGGACTTCTCCAGGCCGTGGGACGGGTCGACGATGCGCAGGTTCGGGCCCTGCTTCTGGATGATCTGCGCCCGCAGCTGGTCGATCAGGCTCTGCGCCGGGTAGCCGGCTCGGGCCGCCTGGGTGAAGACCTTCGGGAAGCTGTTGTCCTGGCCCCACGAGTTCATCGCGTTGAGGGTGTCGATCGCGGCCTGGCGTTCGGCGGCCGGCGAGGACAGCCCGAGCGCCTCGCCGGGGTGGATGAACTCGAGGTTGACGGTGTTGTCGCCGGGATGGATCGCGCGGGTGTCGCTGCCGCTGATGGTCCCCGGGTCCGCGACGGCGTAGACGGTGCGCCCGTTGACGACGGTCGTCGGCTGCGGTGGCAGGTGCGCCAGGAGGTTCTGCCACGTCGCCCGCAGCGACGCGTCGGTGTTCAGCTCGACGGACGCGTCGACCAGCGCGGACAGCAGCGTGCGCAGCATGCCCAGGTCCGGGCTGGAGTTGCGACCCCAAAGGCCCTCGTGCGGCCCCGACCAGAGGTTGTACCGGCCGGTCGCCGGGTCGAGCTCCAGCCAGCTGGAGAAGAACGCCGCCACCTCCTTCAGCACCGGGTAGGCGGTGTTCTGCAGGAACGCGCGGTCGCGGGTGTAGTCGTAGTAGGCCAGGTACTGCGTCGCCACGAACAGGGCGTTGCCGACCTGCTGGTGGTAGTTGTCGTCGGCGGTGGCGCCGTACGGGGCGATGCCGACCGGGAACAGCAGCCCGGCCGGGACGCCGCCGGACGGGAAGCGGCGGCTCACGTAGTCGGGCTTGACGCGGTTGAGGTCCTGCCGGGCGCGCCGCCGGGCCTCGGGAAGGTAGGCGGCGACGAGGTCGAAGTACGGCTGGGCGAGGTCGGTGCGGTTGCTGGAGTACACGCCGTAGAAGTTGGCCATGTAGTTGTAGTTGAGGTGCATGTCCCCGCTGAACTGCGGGGAGTCGCTGGTGGCCCAGATGCCGTAGAGCCCCGGCGACAGCCGGCCCGGGCGGATCGAGGAGCCGAGCAGGTAGAGGGCGCCGTAGTAGTAGCGGTGCAGGACGTCGTCGCCGACGTTGAGGTAGGAGCGCAGCCAGTAGCCCTTCCACCAGTCCACGTGGGACGTGTAGAGGCCGTCGAGCGCGGCGCCGGTCTGCGCGCCGGCGAGGGACTGGGCGGCGGCCGCGGTGCCGGTCGGGTTCTGCCCGCCGCCCGCGACGGCGGTGACCAGCCGGACGGTCTGGCCTGGGGCGAGGTCGAAGGTCAGCCGCGCGGTGGCACCCGACGCGGACGGCGTGCCGGTCACGGTGCCGCCGACCAGGCGGGTGGCGAGCGATGCCTCGGAGACCCAGCGCGGCCCGGTCGGCGTTCGGCGGGTCGCCCACAGCGTCTGGCCGGACACGCCCGCGGTGTTGGTGAAGCCGGAGCGGGCGTCGACGGCGCCGGCGAAGGTCTCCGCCTTCAGCGATACCGTGGTGGTCCCGGTGGACTGCAGCTGCGTCACCACGAGGTTGCGGTCGGCGGCCGTCCACGTCCGCATGGTGACGGGCTGGCCCGCGAGCGTCATCGTGGTGTCGACGTCGCCGCGCAGGATGTTCTGCTCCTCGCGGAACGCGCCGGACGCGGGTGGCGTGCCCGGCCCGGTGCCGGGGGCGTAGAGCTCCAGCTGGCCGATGCGGGCCCGCGGGTTGGTGCTGGAGTCGGCGGTGGTGCCCTGGGTCGGTTCGGTGATGTTCAGCCGGACGTAGCGCACGGTGCGGCTCGTGACGGTGCGGTCGGTGACGGCGGTCATGTTGTTCGTGACGGTGTCCGCCGTCGCCCAGGCCGACCCGTCGGTGCTGGTCTGCAGCGTGAAGTTCTTGGTGTTGTTGGCGGTCTCGGCGGGGCGGGCGGCGCTGTCGTGGCGCACGACGTACCGGTCGAAGGTCTTGGCGGAGCCCAGGTCGAGCGTCAGCGTCTGCGGCTTGCCGATCTGCGAGACCCAGCCCTCGTAGCCGCTGCCCCACTGCCCGCTGACCGCGCGCGGCGGCGGGAAGTCCGGATGTGCGCTGGTGGCGGTGGCGGTCGCCCCGAGCGCGAGGTTGCCCGACGGGGCAGCGGCGGCGGGCGCGATGGTGACGCCGCCGAGCGCGACGAACGACGGGTTGGGGTTGCCGGCCCAGAAGTCGCCCTTGGAGACGTAGAAGGTCTTGGCGCCGGCGCTGCCGCCGGACGTGACGCCGATGTCGCCGTTGCCGAGCAGGGCGGTGTTCGGCATCGAGCGGCTGATCGCGCCCGCGGCGTCCGGGCTGGTCCAGACGCCGCGGATCGGACCGACGAGGTTCTGCACGTCGGTCCACTGCTGGGTGGGGGTCGGGGTCGCCGCGTGCGCGGGTGCGGCGGAGGTGACGGTGACGAGCGCGGCGACGCCGGCGCCGAGCAGTGCGGTGCCGGCGGCGGTCAGCCGGCGGCCCTGTCGGTGGTGCGGTCTGTGGTTCGGGCGGTGGTTCATGTGCGCTCCCTCATCGGCGGAATGGACGAGCGGTTGTTGCCGGGACTGGTACGGGCGGGGCGCCGATCCCCGCGGTGAACGTCAGGACCGAATGGTCCGAGCAGGATGGCCTCGGTGGCAGCGACGCCGGCGTTGCTGTCGCGGTTGGCGACGCCCCGCTCGGCGACGCGGAAGCGGCCGCCACCGACCGCCTCCATCGCCTGCCCCCACAGCCCGCCGGAGGTGGCGGCGTGGATGCGTGACAGCAGGGCCTCGGCGAGGTCGGGCCGGCCGAGGCGGCACAGGCCGTGCGCGGTGGCGCCGGGCCATGCGCCGAACGCGCCCGCCGCGCCGTGGTCGGGGCGGTCGGAGCGCGGCGCCACCGGGTCGTCGGGGGCGAGGGCCCGCATCCAGTCGCCGTCGACGAGGTGGGTGGCGGCGAACTCGACCATCTCCGCGCGGACGTGCTCGGGCAGATCGTCGGCGAGCTCGGCGGCGACCAGCGCGAAGTCCAGGACGTGGCCGATCGTCTCGTCGCCCTCGGGGTGCGCGATGCGCCAGCGGCCGCCGCCGGCGTACTGGCCGAGGACCGCCGCGGTGAGCGCGTCGGCGTCGGCGTCGGCGCGGGCGGCCTCCACCGACAACTCGGCAGACAACTCCGCCGCCGTCTCGTCTTCGGTGGGCAGCCGGCGCAGCAGCCCCGCGAGACTGCGCAGCATCCCGGCGTGGGCGGCGTTGAGCGACACGACCGCGTCGCGGTAGTTGGGCACGCACTCCAGCAGCTCCCACGGGTCGCGGCCGAAGTCCATCAGCACCCCGTCGCCCCACCCCGCGCGGGCCGAACGCGGGCGGTAGGCCATCGCCCGCAGGTGGTCCAGGACCGTCGCGGCGCCGGCCTTCTCCGGCAGCAGGGCGAGGTCGCCGGTCTCCGCCAGGTACGCGTGGACGGTGCGGAACAGCGCGTAGTCGTTGGCGGCGTAGTGGTTGCCGGTCGGCAGCAGGTTGCGGGTGTCGAAGGAGTGGCAGCGCTCGTACGGCTGGGCGAGCGCGGCGAGCAGCCAGGCGCGCAGCGCCGCCGGGTCCAGGCGGGCGGCGGTGTGCGGCCACTCCGACTGGTCCCAGAAGAACGTCGTGGTCGCCCCGAGCCGCGGGCCGCCGGTGAGGTAGACCGGGCCGATCGGGCTGACACCCGTGTTGCGCAGGTAGACGGCGAGCAGCACGCCCAGGTGGTACGTGCGGGCGAGGCCTTCGGGGGCGCCGTCGAGGGCCGGGAGGTGGCCGGAGAACACCGCGTTGCCGGGGGTGAAGGCGCTCGCCCAGGTGGCGCGCCAGCGGTCGGCGACGGCGGCGTGCTCGGCGGCGAACCGGCCCGCCGCATGCCGGGCGGCGCGCAGCGCGTCCGAGCGGCCGGTGGCGAAGGTCAGCACGACCCCGAGCTCGGCGGTCCCGCCGGGGGCGACGGTGACGGTCCAGCCGGCGACCGCGCCGCCGCCGAGCGGGTCGAGGCGGTCGGGTGGGGTGGCGAAGGCGTACGCGGCGAAGGCCGGGCTGCCGCCGTCGGCCACCACCACCGCCGTGTCCTCGATCTCGGGCCGCCACCGGTGCGCGCCGTCCCAGGGCTCGGTGGTCAGCACGGCGCCGCCGGCGTCGAGGGAGGCGCCGTGGTCGCCGATGTGGACGCTCAGCCCGTGCCAGCGCCCGGCCGCGAGCGCCTCGCCGCCGGTGACGAGCTCACCGCCGGCCCGCAGCCACGGCCGGCCGTCGGTGAGGCCGAGCTGGACGGAGTCGGGGTGGTTGCCGTGGGTCAGGATGACGCCGCTCTGGCCGTCGGCGTCCGGGCGGAACTGCAGGCTCAGCGTCGCGCCGGGTCCGAGCGCCACGGCCGGGAGGCGGTGCTCCTCGTCCACGGCACGGATCCGGAACGTGCCGGGGGCGGCCGCGAGGCCGCGGACGCTGCCGAGGACGGCGGGTGGCCGGACGCGGCCGGAGTCGGGCGCGGTGTGGTCGGGCAGCTCCGTCGACAGCAGCATCGGCTCGGTGTCCTCGTCGCGCTGGATGCCCGGCGGGCGGGGGCGGCCCAGCCGCAGGTGCCGCGGCTCCGCGGCGTGCAGCTGCACCTGGCGCGGCGCGTCGGCGAGGACCTCGGCCCGCACCCGTTCGGTGGCGAAGTGGTCCGGGTAGTGCCCGGCGCTCCACGGCGCGCCGTAGAGCCAGCCCCAGCCCGTCTCGCTGTGCGCGATCGGCGCCAGGAGGCGCTGCTCGACGTCGACGGTGACCGGCCGCTCCCCCGGGTTGTGCAGGCGGACCCGCCACAGCACGGCGTGCCGCTCGTAGCCGAGCCGCGTGTCGGTCTCGACGGTGAGACCGGCGGCGGTGCCGGACCGGGCGACGCCCCACGGCGCCCAGCGGAACCGGTCGGCGGCGACCACCCGGCCGGCGACGCGCAGGACGCCGGTGTGGTAGCCGCCGGAGAACGGTGGCATCGCCAGCCACGACACGGACGTGAGGTCGGCGTTGACGTGTGCCTGGCCCCACTGGTTGCGCAGCGACGGCAGGTGCGCGAGGTCGGCGGCGGGCATCCAGTCCCCGGCGAGGTCGTCCAGCGGCGGCGCGCTCACTTCGTCGCCCCGCTCATCAGGCCGTGGATGAACTCGCGCTGGCTGACCAGGTAGCCGACGACCGGGATGACCGCGGCGAGGAACATGATGCCGAAGAGCTGGCCGTAGTCGGTCGAGTAGGTGCCGAGCGAGAGGTAGACGCCGGTGGTGATGGTCTGTCCCTTCAGCGGGCCGAGGATGAACAGCGGGTTGAGGAAGTCGTTCCACACCCACAGGCCGAGGAAGATGGCGACGGTCGCGGTGGCCGGGCGCACCATCGGGAACACCACCTGCCACCACACCCGCAGGTCGCCGGCGCCGTCGACCCGGGCCGCCTCGACGACCTCCCGGGGCACGCCGCGCAGGAAACCGACGTAGACGAACACGGCGAAGGACAGGTAGCCGCCGCCGACGTTGGCCAGGATGAGGCCGGCGTACGTGTGCTGCAGCCCGACACTGTCCAGCAGCCCGACGATCGGCAGCAGCACCACCTGCGGCGGCACCATGAGGCCCAGCGCGAAGACGGCGAGCAGCACGCCCTTGAGCCGTGGCGGGCGCTCCGAGATGTAGAAGCTCAGCGCGCTGGCCAGCGGCACCAGCACCGCGACGGACACGGCGGTGACGACGACGGAGTTGATGAGGCCGACCTGGACGAGCAGGTCCGGGCGCTGCAACGCGCGGGTGAGGTTGGTCAGCGTGAACGGCGCGGGCGGGGCCGCCGGGTTCGCCAGGATCTGCCGCTGATCCTTGAACGCGTTGACGAGGGCCAGGTAGATGGGCAGGCAGAAACCGAGGGTCGCCAGCGCGGCGAACACGGTCTGCGGGTGGAGACGTCGGATCACAGCCGGACCTCGCGTCGGCGCAGCAGGGACGTGACGGTGTACGCGATCCCGGCGGTGAGCGCGAGCAGCAGCATGGCGATCGCCGAGGAGTAGCCGAAGAGGTTCTGCGTGAACGCGACCTCCAGCAGGTAGTACGCGGTGGACTGGGTGGTGTTCGCCGGGCCGCCGCCGGTCAGCACCGCGATGACGTCGTACAGCTTGAAGGTGGTGATCAGGCAGAGGACGACGTTGATGGTCATGCCGGGCGCGATCATCGGCAGCGTGACGGCACGGAACCGTTGCGGTGCGCTCGCGCCGTCCATCCGCGCGGCCTCGTACAGCTCCGGCGGGACGGTGCGCAGCGACGCGGAGTACACGACCGTCGCGAACGCGATCGTCGCCCAGCTCACGACGGCGCAGATGGACACGGTGGCGAGCCGGGTGGAGCCGAGCCAGGCGACCGGTTCGCCGCCGAGGCCGACCTGGCGCAGGGCGGCGTTGAGCAGGCCGTTCTGGGTGAGCAGGCTGCGCCAGATGAACGCCACGATGACGCCGGAGAGCACCTGCGGGATGAACACGAGCGTGCGCATGACCCGGTAGCCGGTGGTGTCGCGGTTGAGCAGCAGCGCGAAGGCCAGGCCGAAGACGTTGGCCACCACCGTCACCACGACGACGACCAGCAGGGTGAACTGCAGCGTGCCGCGCAGCCGCTCGTCGCGCAGCAGCTCCGCGTAGTTGGCCAGCCCGACGAAGCTGCTGCTGGTCTTGAGCGGGTTGCGGTCGGTCAGGCTCAGCGCCGCGCTGCGGCCGAGCGGGTAGAGCAGGAACAGCACGTACAGGCCGACCGCGAGCCAGGCGATGGCTGCGAGGCCCCGGCCCTGCCGCCGCCGCCGGGCCCGCGCCGTCACTTGGCGGCCTTGTCCCAGGCGGCGTCGAGCGCCGCGAGCTGTCCCTTGACGTCGTCATTGGTGAACAGCTGCTGCGACAGGGCGTAGAACAGGTCGGCGACGCCGGGTGGCAGCGCGTCGTCGTTGTTCACCCAGCCGATCGAGCTGACCTTGGCGGTGCCGTCCTGCACGAACCGGTAGCAGTCGGTGAACAGCGGCGTGACCTTGGCGCCGAAGTCCTCCAGCTGCACGGTCTTGAGCATCGGGAAGGCGCCGTCGGTCTCGATGAGCGTGCGCAGGTTCTTCGGCGACAGCGACCAGGCCTTGGCGAACTCGGCGGCCTTGGCGGCGTTGGCCGACTTCGCGTTGACGCTGGTCGTGCCGCCGACGTTGAACGGCACGACCGGCCGGCCGTCCTCGGTCGGCAGCAGGAACGCGCCGAAGCTCGCGGCCTGGGCGGCGGAGACCTGGCCGATGAACCAGCTGCCCATGAGGTACATGCCGGCCTTGCCGTCGAGGAACTGCTTGTTGGCGTCGGCGTAGTTGACGCCGAGCGCGCCGCTGCCGAACGCCCCGGCCTTGACGAGGTCGCGCTGCCGGGTGACGGCGGCGACGACGTCGGCGTCGGCGAAGTGCGTCCGGCCGGCGTAGCGGTCCTTGATCCAGTTGGGGTTGCGGCCGAGCACGTGCGCGCTGACCAGGCCGACGAGCGGCATGCTGGCCGACCACGGCTCGGCGCCGGCGAGCTGGATCGGGGTCACCCCGGCCGCCTTGAGCCTGGCCACCACGTCGGTGAACTGGGCCCAGGTCGCCGGCACCGCCAGGCCGTGCTTGGCGAAGAGCTCCTTGTTGTAGAAGACCATCGGCAGGATCTGCGAGTTGGTCGGCGGGATGTAGGTCTTGCCGCCGATGGCGTTGCCGTCGGGCTGCAGGAAGTTGGACTCCAGCCACCCCGGCTCGAAGGGCTGCAGCAGCCCGGCCTCGAGGAAGTCCTTGGGGTTGATGGAGGCGAGCACGTCGGGGAACTGGCCGGACGCCTGCAGCTGCTTCGCGTAGGCGTTGCGGTCGCTGGTCGGAGCCACGATCTTCTTGACGGTGACGCCGTCGAGGCCCTTGGTGGCGTCGGTGATCGAGTCGTCCCAGAACGTGGCGGTCAGTGCCGGGGTCTCGAAGGTGAGGAACGTGATCGTCGGGCCGCCGTCGCCGGTCTCGCCCGGCGAGCAGCCGGTCGCGAGCAGCGTGGCGGAGGACAGTGCGGAGATCAGGACCGTGCGGCGGGTCAATGACATGGAAACCTCCGGGATAACGTCCGCCCGGGCCGGCAGGAGCTACAGCGGTGGCGGCCGTGCGGGAACCTTACGACCGCGAAACATCGGATGTCAACGCTCCGACGACGCCTCGGGATAACGTTGTCTGAGTGATCTCGCCTATGATCGAGCCGCAGACATGGGAGGATCAGACATGACCGAGCGCCGCAAGCGGCCGACGATGAACGACGTCGCCCGGCACGCCGGGGTCGCGCTGCGAACGGTCTCGCGGGTCGTCAACGGCGACCCGACCGTCGGCGCCGACTTCGCCTACCGGGTGCACGCCGCCGTCACCGCCCTGGGCTACGTGCCGGACGAACGCGCCCGGCAGCTGCGCGGCGGCAGCAGCGGCCTCATCGGCGTCGCGGTGCGCAACCTGGCCGCCGGCCATCCGGTCCTCAGCTCGCTCGACGCCGCCGCCCGCGAGCACGGCTACACCATCCTGGCCACGGCGACGGCCGACGAGGAGGACCGCGAGCGCGAGGTCGTGCAGTCCATGTGCCGCCACCACCTCGACGGGATCGTGCTGGAACCCGTCGGCGACAACCACCAGTACCTCACCCGCGAGCTCGACGCGGGCACGCCGATCGTCGCGTTCGACCGGCCGGCCGGTGGCATCACCGCCGACACCGTCATCTCCGACAACGCCGCCGGCATCGGCACCGCCTTCGGGCACCTGACCTCGCACGGGCACCGCCGCATCGCCTACATCGGCGACGCGGAGCGCATCTTCACCGGCCGCGAGCGGGCCGCGGCGTTCCGGGCCTGCATGGCGGCGGGCGGCGAGCCGATCACCGGCCGGGTCCACCCCGGGCCCGTGGAGCCCGCCCGGATCGCCGCGGCGCTCGACGAGGTGCTGCGCGGCCCGCGGCCCGCGACGGCGCTCATCACCGGCAACGCCTCGACCACCCTGGAGGTGCTGCGCCACCTGGGACCGGACGCCGGCACGCTGGCCATCGTCGGCTTCGACGACTTCCCGCTCGCCGACCTGCTGCGCCCCGGCGTCACCGTCGTCGCCCAGGACAGCGACACGATCGGGCGGACCGCGATCGACCTGCTCCGCCTGCGCGCCGCCGACCACGGGCGCCCGGTGCAGACGGTCACGGTCGACGTGCGGCTCATCCCCCGCGGCTCCGGCGAGCGCCCACCCCCGGACTGACGCCGATCCGCGGTGCGGGTGTGGCGGTGTGCCGACATCGCGGGCATCGATTGACATGGCGGGTGCGCGGCCCCTACGTTTCGCTCACTTTCACTTTCGCGGGGGCTCATAGTGATCAAGTTCTGTCGTTCCGTGCGCAGAAACCGCTCATTCGCCGTCACCACTTCGCTCACGGTCGCCGCGGTCGGCACCGTGGTCGCGCTGGCGGCCGGCGCGCCGGCCGGCGCGGAACCCGCGCCTACACCAATAGGGCAGCAGGCCACGAACCAGCGGGCGGCCGAGACCGCCGCCATCCGGCAGGCCGTGGACAGCGGCCGCGACGTCGAGGTGCAGGGCTCGAAGTCCGAGCTCGCCCGGGTCGTGGCCACGCCGCGCGGGACGCTGGTGCGGGAGAGCTACGCGGTGCCGCACTGGACGAAGAAGGACGGCGCGTGGCGGCAGATCGACCTGAACCTGCGCCGTGACGGCGCGACGATCGCACCCGCCGCGTCGGTGGCGGACGTGCGGTTCTCCGCCGGCGGCACCGAACCCCTCGTCACCCTCAACGGCGCCGGCGGCGCGCTCAAGCTGACCTGGCCGTCGAAGCTGCCCGCGCCCCGCATCGAGGGCGACACCGCGGTCTACGAGTCGGTGCTGCCCGATGTCGACCTGCAGGTGCAGTCCACAGTGGAGGGCTTCGGGTACTCCCTCATCGTCAAGACCCGCCAGGCGGCGGCGAACCCCGCCCTCGCCAAGCTGAAGTTCGGTCTCACCAGCACCGGCTGGTCGCTGCGGAACAAGCCGGGCGGCGGCTACGAGGCCCGCGACAGCGCCGGGAAGGTCGCCGCCTCCGCCGGGCAAGCGCTCATGTGGGACTCCGCCGGCGTGCCGAGTGCCCAGCGGTCCCTGACCGCGGGCCGGAGCTCGGCGCTGCGGCACGTGCCCGACAACGCGCGCACGGCCGACCTGCCGACCACCGTCGAGGGCGGATCGCTCGTCATCGTCCCCGACGCCGCGATGCTCGCCGACCCGAGCGTCACGTACCCGGTCGTGATCGACCCGTGGACCGGTGTCGGCCGCGCCCGCTGGGGCTACACCAACTCCACGAACGCCAACCGCGACGACGGCATCGTCCGCGTCGGCGTCAACACCGACGGGTCCGGCACCTACCGGTCGTTCTTCGCGTTCGACCTCAGCTGGCTGCCCGGCAAACAGATCCGCGGCGCCAAGTTCATCACCACCATGACCCACTCCTGGTCCTGCACCGCCACCCCCGTCAGCCTGTACCGCACCGGCGACCTCACCACGAGCGGCAAACAGACCTGGTCCGGCCCCGCCCTCAACCTGTTCGTCGAGACCAGGTCCGGCAACGCCCACAAACCCTCCACCGGCGCCGGCTGCACCAACGACCCGCAACCCAACATGTACATGGAGTTCTCCAACCAGACCCTGGTGAACGACGTCATCAACTTCGGGCAGGGCCGCGGCAGCTACACCCTCGGCCTGTCCGCCCGCGACAGCGACGGCACCGACGAGAGCACCGGCAACCGGTGGAAGAAGTTCGACCAGGCCTCCACCGCCATGTCCATCGAGTACAACACCCTGCCCAACACACCGCAGGCGTCGGCGCTGACGACACACCCCGACTACACCGCCGCGGGGCAGGCCTGCGCCACCGGCAGCGGCCGGCCGACCGTACGGTCGACGGCGCCGTGGCTCAAGGCCAGCGTCTCCGACCCCGACGGCGACCAGAGCGGCCAACTGTCCGCGTCGTTCGCGCTCCAGCAGTGGAACGGCACCGCCTGGACCGCCGTCGCCGGCTGGCCGAAGAGCGACACCGGCGTCCCGTCCGGGACCCTCGCCGAGGTGGGGGTCCAGGACGGCACGATCACCGGGTCGATGGCCCGCTGGCAGGTGCAGGTCAGCGACGGCCTGGGCGGCAGCTCGGGCTGGTCGCCGTGGTGCGAGTTCACGCTCGACATCACCCCGCCCGGCACCAGACCGACCGTCGCCGCGGCCGACGGCCTGTACCTCGAATCGCCGCCCAACGACACGATGCGCGGCTCGGCCGGGCGCAGCGGCCAGTTCACCTTCGGCGCCAACGGCGAGACCGACGTCGTCGACTACGAGTACCAGCTCGACGCCGGCCCGAAGTCGTGGGTCAACGCCGTCACCACCGGCGGGACGGCCACGGTCTGGGTCACCCCGACCCACGTCGGCGAGCACGTCCTGACGGTCCGCTCCCGTGACGGCGCCCAGAACGCGTCGCCACCGAAGGACTACCGGTTCCTCGTCGACGTCCCGGCCGCGCCGAAGGCCGTCTGGAAGATGGACGAGGGCAGCGGCACCAGCCTGGCCACGTCGCCGGCCGGCGGCCCGGCCATGACGGCGGCCAACGGCCCGACGTGGACCGACGGCCGCCTCCCGGGCACGCACGCCGTCACCGGCAAGGACCGCGGTCTGCGGTTCGACGGGGTCGACGACCTCGCCGCCACCGCCGGCGCCGTGCTCGACACGTCGAAGAGCTTCAGCGCCGCCGCCTGGGTCCGGCCGACCGGCGGGCTCGACACCACCCGCACCGTCCTGTGCCAGGAAGGCGCCTCCGCGTGCGGGTTCGCGGTCACCTACGCCCCTGCACCGGTCAACCGGTGGACGCTGACCATGTACGGCTCGGACACGATCAACGCGCCGGTCGCGCAGACGACGTCGGGCGCGCCGCCGGTGCTCAACCAGTGGACGCACCTGGCGGCGTCGTGGGACGCCGGCACGAAGACCGCGAAGCTGTACGTGAACGGCATCCTGGCCGGTCAGTCCACCCGCGCCACGAACTGGAACGCCACCGGGGCGCTCCTCGCCGGCCGCGGCAAGCTCAACGGATCCCGGACCGGCACGTTCCTCGGCGACATCGGCGAGGTCCAGGTCTGGGACCGCGTGGTCGTCCCGGCGCTCGACCTGAAGCCGCTCGCCGCACCCGTCACCACCGGCGACTGGGACATGGAGGACTACACCACCACCGAACCCCGGCAGGTCACCGACAACAGCAGGTACCAGCACCCGCTGACGCTGTCCGCCGACCCGACCGTGACGTTGTGCGACGGGTACAACTTCAGCACCGGCCTCTGCTTCAACGGCACCTCCGGCGTCGCCACGGCCGACCCGGCAGTGCGTACGGACCAGTCGTTCGCGGTCGAGGGCTGGGTCCGGCTCACCGACACCACCGTGTCCCGTGCCGCCTTCTCCCAGCAGGGCAGCCGGGGCGCCGCGTACACCGTCCGCTACGACAAGACCGCCAACCGGTGGTCGTTCGCGGTCACCGGCGCCGACACCGACACCCCGACCGTGGTCCAGGTGAACTCGCTCGCGGCGCCGCTGCTCAACAGCTGGACCTATCTGCAGGCCGTCTACGACGCCCACGCCGGACGGATCCGGCTGTACGTCGACCGGCAGTTCCAGAGCGAGGCGAGCGTCGCCGCGGTCTGGAACGCCGGCGGCACGTTCAACATCGGCCGGACGCTGCGGGCCGGCGCCGCCGCGGAGTTCTTCGCCGGCGACATCGACGAGGTCCGGGTGGTCACCGGCGTCGCACAGACGCAGACCCCGGCCGGCTACTACCAGACGATCACCCCGACCCGGTTCCTGGACACCCGCAGCGGTCTCGGCAACGGCGGCAACACCGCGCCGATCCAGCCGAGCGGCACGGTCAGGCTGACGATCGCCGGAGCGAACGGCGTCCCGGCCGCCGACGTCACCGCCGTGGCGGTCAACGCGACCGTGATCTCGCCGACGGCATCCGGCTACCTGACGCTGTACCCGTCCAACACGCCGCAGCCGGTGACGTCGAACGTGTACTTCCAGGCGAACGCCGTGCTGGCCAACTTCGCGATCGTCCCGGTCGGACCGGACGGCACGATCAGCATCTTCAACGGCAGCGGCGGGACCGCGCACGTCGTGGTCGACGTGTCGGGCTACTTCACCTCCGACGAGGCGAAGGCGGGCAACAGCAGCTACCACTCGCTCCACCCGACCCGCATCCTCGACACGAGGTCGGGGCTGGGGGCGCCGACCGCCCCGCTGGCGGGCGGCAACACCATCGCGCTGCAGGTCGGCGGCGTCAACGGCATCCCCACCGGCATCACCGCGGTGGCGATCAACCTCACCTCGGCGAACGCGACCTCGGGCGGGCACCTCATCACCCGGGCCGACGGCACACCCCTGCCCACCGTCTCCGGGCTGCAACTGACCACCGGTGTCGTGCTCGCCGACCTCGCGATCGTGGCCGTGGCCGGCAACGGCAAGATCGACATCACGATGCAGGGCGGGGTCGGCAGCACCGACGTCGTCGGCGACGTGGTCGGCTACTTCGCCGCCGGCACGAGCGGCAGCAAGTACCACGCGGTCAGTGCCACCCGGCTGCTGGACACCCGCCAGGACAACACCCCGGTCGCCGCGTTCGGTGTCCGGTCCATCGGGCAGGGCCCCAACGTCATCGCCGACGACGCGACCCTCGTCCTGAACTTCACGGTCACCCAGGGAACCACCGCGGGGTTCGCCGTGGCCTACGCCAGCGGCACCACCCCGCCCGCGGCCTCCACTATCAACTGGTTCGCCGGCCAGACGATCGCCGCACTGTCACTGCCGAGGACCGGCGGCGGGGTCACGGACTTCTACAACGCTGGCAGCGGCAGCACACATCTGGTGGTGGACTGCCTGGGGTACTTCTCCAGCACCTGACCGCCGGCGCCCGGCGGGGGCACAGGTGATCCATCCCTGTCCCCCGCCGGGCGGCCTCCAGTTGCCTATCGGGCACCGGGTGCCCGGTAGCCGACCTTCTGCCGGGTGGCCTGATCGATCTCGTCCGATGTCAGCAGTACGACCGTCTCCGTGCCGACCGCGCCGGAGGCGGTGACGGCAAGGCGGAACGCGGCGGCCGTCGCGTTGTCGGGCAGGTCCGCGATGATGTACGTGTCCGCACCGCCGAAGCCGAAGTAGAACGACTCCAGGTGGCCGCCGAGACTGGTGATCAGTCGCTCACACTCCTTGAGCCGGCCGCTGCCACCTTCGTCGAGAAGGCCCTGAACACCTTCAGCGGTGTACGCGCTTCGGAACAGGTACTTCGCCACGTCTGTCACCTTCTTCCAGGTTCGTTGCCGGGAGCGGGACGACAGTGCGGCCCCTACAAGCGCCCTGGCGCCGATGCCCCACAGAGCGGTCCTGTATCTGGCCTACCGGGCGCCGGGCGGCCGGTAGCCGACCTTCTGCCGGGTGGCCTGATCGATCTCGTCCGGCGTCAACAGTGCGATCACCTCCGTTTCGACCGCCCCGGAGGCGGTGACGGCAAGGCGAACCGCGGCGGCCGTCGAGTTGTCGGGCAGTTCCACGACGATGTAGGTGTCCGCAGCGCCGAAGCCGAAGTAGTACGACTCCACGCTGCCTCCGAGACGGCCGACCAACTCCTCGGTCTGCTTGACGCGGCCGCTGCCACCTTCGTCGAGGAGGCCCCGAACGCCTTCGGTGGTGTAGGAACTTCGGAACAGGTACTTCGCCATCGCGACTCACCTTCTTCCAGGTTCGTTTCCGCTGCCGGCGGCCACCTGCGACCAAGGCCGAAATTTCCTCATACCGGCGGCACAAACCTTCCGAGGGCGCGTTCTCAGCGCCTTGTCACGGCGCCTTGTCACGGTGCCTTGTCACGGTGCCTTGTCACGGTGCAATGAGTGGGCCGTCCTGGCGGCTCAGTGCGAGCAGCAGCTGGCGGGACTGTTCCAGCGAAGCCAGGTCGCCGCCCCCGTACAGGCCGGCGATGGACGCGCCGTCGGCCGCGTGCATGATCAGGCGCGCTCGCTGCGGGTGCAGGCCGTCCGCGTCGAAGGCGTCCGCCCACCGTCTGCTGTCCTGCCGCAGGAGTTCGTCGACGCCGGGGACGCTGAACAGCGTCGCGACGAGGACCGCGAACTCGGAGTTCCCGTCGCCGCTGACGAGCTCGTCGAAGGTCGCGTTGACATAGCCGCGCACCAGTCGGCCCGGTGCGTTGTCGTGGGGGTCGATCGCCGCGTGGACGGCCGCCCTGAACTGTTCGATCAGGTCCTCCGCCAGTGCCAGCAGCATCTGGTCGCGGGACTTGAAGTGGTGCAGGACGCCGCCTTTCGACACCCCGGCGTGCCGCGCGATCGTGTCGACGCTGGCGCCGGCGCCCTGCGTGCCGACGACCTTCGCGGCGGCGTCCAGCACCATCCGGCGCGTCTTGTCCGTGTTGCGTCCCCGGGCCTCCACGCAGACGTCCTCCACAGCTCGGTGTGGTGCGGCGCACCGTACCGACAGCATACTAACCGACCATCTGGATTGCTCAGCCGACCAAATGGTCAGTACAGTCGAGCGCATGGCGATCCCCTCACCGACGCGCACCGCCGACGCCCCGACCGCGAAGGCCGGCTCCCGCCAGTGGGCCGCGCTGGCGGCGCTCGCCTTGACCGTGACCCTGCTGGCCGTCGACGGGACCGTGCTCGCGCTCGCGATGCCCGCCCTCAGCGCGGATCTGGCCGCCAGCTCCAGCCAGGTGCTGTGGATCGGCGACGTCTACTCCTTCGCCCTCGCCGGCCTGCTCATCAGCATGGGCACCCTCGCCGACCGCATCGGCCGTAAGCGGCTGCTGCTGCTCGGAGCCGCCGGCTTCGGCGCCGCGTCGGCGCTCGCCGCGTTCGCGCCGACGGCAGGATGGCTGATCGCCGCCCGTGCGCTGCTCGGCGTCGCCGGGGCCACCGTGATGCCGTCGACGCTGTCGATCATCCGCGACATGTTCACCGACCCCCGGCAGCGCACGCGCGCGGTCGCCGTGTGGTCGGCGGGCGCCTCCGGCGGCGCGGCGCTCGGCCCGCTGGTCGGCGGGGCGCTGCTGGAGCACTACTGGTGGGGCTCGGTGTTCATCATCAACCTGCCGATCATGCTGCTGGTGCTGATCAGCGTCGCCGTGCTGGTGCCGGAGTCGCGCAATCCCGAACCGGGCCGGTTCGACCCGTTCAGCGCCGCGCTGTCGATCGCCGCCATCGTGCCGCTGGTGTGGGCGGTCAAACACTGCGCCACGTCAGGCATCGACCTCGCCGGTCTGATCGCCGTCCTCATCGGTGCCGCCGCCGCGGTCGTCTTCGTCCGCCGGCAGCGGGCGCTGCGCACTCCGCTGATCGACGTCACGCTGTTCACCAGGCCCGCGTTCACCGGCACCGTGCTCGCCTCGCTCGTCGCGGTGTTCGCGTTCAGCGGCCTGCTGTTCTTCTTCTCCCAGTACCTGCAGCTCGTCCGCGGCTACTCGCCCCTGCAGGCCGGGCTGCGCGAGCTGCCCGGCACCCTCGCCTCGATCGCGGTCGTGGTCGTCGCCGTCCGTGTCATCGCCCGCCTCGGCGTCGGCGCGACGCTGGGCGCGTCGTTGCTGCTCACCGCGGCCGGCTTCGGCGTGCTCGCGCTCGCCGAGGGGTTCACCGGCTACCTCGGGCTGGCGCTCGCGCTGGTGCTGGTCGGTGTCGGGATCGGTATCGCCTACACCGCCGCCACCGACGCCGTCCTGAGCGCGGTCCCCCGCGAACGGGCCGGGGCGGCGTCAGCGATCTCCGAGATGTCGTACGAGCTCGGCGTCGCCCTCGGCATCGCGGTGCTCGGCACCCTGCACGCGGTGTTCTACCGCGGCGGCCTGCCCGACCTGTCCGGCCTGTCGGACCCCGCCCGGACGGCGGTCACCGAATCCCTCGCCGCCGGCAGCCAGTCCCTGGCCGGCGCCGGGCAGCAGCAGATCCTCGCCGCCGCCCGGGACGCCTTCGCACAGAGCATGCAGGTCACCTCGTTGATCGCCGCCGCGCTGCTCGTCGTCGCCGCCGTCATCGCCTGGAAGGTCGTGCCGTCCAGCCGGCAGCCGGGGCTATCTGGTCGGTAGCGGCGCGTCGCGGTTGGTCATGGCGTCCTGGGCCTCGGGGTACCGGGCTCCGACGATGCTGACCTGATCGGCCGCGGCCCGCAGGTCGGCCAGCTGATCGGCGGTGAGCTCCACCGATGCGGCGGCCGTGTTCTCCTCCAGCCGCCGCAGGGTCTTGGTGCCGGGGATGGGCACGATCCAGGGGTGCTGGTGCAGCAGCCACGCCAGCGCCAGCTGGGCAGGGGTGGCTCCGGCCTTGGCGGCGATCTGGTTGAGGACGTCGACCAGGGCGAGGTTGGCGGCGAGTGCCTCGCCCTGGAAGCGTGGCGTCTGGCCACGGAAGTCGCTGTCGGCGAACGTGGTCGTGGTGTCGATGGTGCCGGTCAGGAAGCCCTTGCCCAGCGGGCTGTACGGCACCAGGCCGATGCCCAGCTCGGCCAGGACGGGGATCGTGTCCTGCTCGCGGTGGCGCCACCACATCGAGTACTCGCTCTGCACGGCCGTGACCGGCTGCACCGCGTGCGCCCGGCGGATCGTGGCGGCGGCGGCCTCGGACAGGCCGAAGTGCAGGACCTTGCCGGCCTCGATCAGTTCCTTGACGGTGCCGGCGACGTCCTCGATCGGCACGTCGGGGTCGACCCGGTGCTGGTAGTACAGGTCGATGTGGTCGGTGCGGAGCCGGCGCAGCGAATGCTCCACCGCCTGGCGGATACTGTCCGGGCGGCTGCACAGCCCGCCCGGCTCCACCCCGTTCTCGGCGAAGGCGAACCCGAACTTGGTGGCGATCTTCACCTGGTCCCGCAGCGGTTCCAGCGCCTCCCCGACGATGTCCTCGTTGCTGAAGGGCCCGTACACCTCGGCGGTGTCGAAGAAGGTGACGCCGAGCTCGGCGGCGCGACGGATCAGCGCGATCGAGTCCTGGCGCGCGGGGCCACCGGTGTTGCCGTACGCGCCGGTGAGACTCATGCAGCCGTAGCCGATCTCCGAGACGGTCAGGCCGGTGCCGAGAGTTCGCTGCTTCACGGTGGTTCCTTTCGGGATGCTGTCGATGTGGAGATGGGAGGGCGCGCTCAACCAGTCATGGCTGGATCAGCACCTTCAGCGCGCTGCGGTCGGCCATCGCCCGGTAGCCGTCAGGGACCTGGTCGAGGGTGACGGTGCGGTCGAAGACCTTGCCCGGCTGGACCCGGCCGGCGAGGACGTCGGGCAGCAGTTCGTCGATGTAGGCGCGGGCCGGGGCGACCCCGCCGGTGAGCGTGATGTTGCGGAAGAACACCCCGAAGTCGGCGGGCACGTCGGGGTACTGCGGCGCGCCGACCCGGCTGACCGTGCCGCCGTCGCGGACCACGGCGAACGCGGTCTCGATCGCCGGGCGCAGCCCGACGCACTCCAGCACCGTGTGGGTGCCGTCGCCGCCGGTCAGCTCCCGGACCCGCTCGACGCCCTCCTCGCCGCGCTCGGCCACGACGTCGGTGGCGCCGAACTCGCGGCCGAGGTCGGTGCGGTCCTTGTGCCGGCCCATCAGGATGATCCGCTCGGCACCGAGCCGCTTCGCGGCGAGGACCGCGGACAGCCCGACCGCGCCGTCGCCGATCACCGTGACCGAGGTGCGCGGGCCGACGCCGGCGGTGACCGCGCAGTGGTGCCCGGTCGGGAACACGTCGGACAGCGCCAGCAGCGACGGCAGCAGCGCCGAGTCCTCGCCGACGGGCAGCTTGACGAGGGTGCCCTGCGCCTGCGGCACCCGGACCGCCTCGCCCTGGCCGCCGTCGATCCCGTCGCGGGCCCACATCCCGCCGTGCCGGCAGGAGGTCTGCAGCCCTTCGCGGCAGAAGTCGCAGGTGTTGTCGGCCCATACGAACGGCGCCACGACCAGGTCGCCGGCGGCCAGGCCGGACACGTCGCGGCCGACGTCCTCGACGACGCCGAGGAACTCGTGGCCGATCCGTTCGCCGTCGCCGGTGGCCGGCCGCGACCCGTAAGGCCACAGGTCGCTGCCGCAGATGCACGAGCGCACGACGCGGACGATCGCGTCGCTCGGTTCGCGCAGCTCCGGGTCGGGCACGGTCTCGATCCGGACGTCACCGGCACCGTAGATCAGGGTTGCACGCATGGTTGTTTCCTCCGGAATGTCCGTTCAATGGCCGCGATGCGTCACTCTCGGTGACCGCTACCCCTGTGCTTTCCATCCAACCGGCACCGAAGCCGAGGTGGCAGTGGCTGGTGTTCCAGGTACCGGCAGAACCCCCCAGCCAGCGTGGTCAGTCGGCGTGCTCAGTCGGCCGGGCGGGCGACGGACCGCTCGTGCGGCGCCGCGGTCCAGCTGGCGAGGAGGTTCAGCGCCTCTTGTGAGCCGGATCCGGGTTCGGCCGTGTAGGCGTTGAGCCGCAGCCCGACGTCGGTGGTCAGGTCGAGGGACTCGTAGGCCAGGGTCAGGTCGCCGACCTCCGGGTGGTGCAGGCGCTTGACCCCGGAGCGGTGCAGCCGCACGTTGTGCGCGGCCCACCAGGTACGGAAGACATCGCTGCGGGTGGACAACTCCCCGATCAGGTCGGTCAGCGCCCGGTCATACGGGTCGCGTCCGGCCTCGGCGCGCAGCAGCGCCACCGTGTCCCCGGCGAGGGTCTCCCAGTCGCGGTAGAACTCCTGGCTCGCCGCGTGCAGGAAGATGAACCGGGCGATGTTCGGTGTGGCCACCGCCGTGTCGAACAGCGGCGCGAACACCACCCGACCCAGCGCGTTCGCGCCGAGCACGTCCAGGCGGCCGTTGCGCACGTACGCCGGCGCCATCGTCATCGCGTCCAGCAGCCGCTGCACCACCGGGCGCAGCTGCGACGTCGGACGCCGCCGCCCGCGCGTGTTCGCGGCGGTGGTGTTGGCCGTGCGGGCCAGGTCGAACAGGTGCGCCCGTTCGGCGTCGTCGAGCTGCAACGCCCGGGCCACGGCTTCCAGGACGCCGTCGGAGACACCGGAGAGGTTGCCGCGCTCGAGGCGGGTGTAATAGTCGACGCTCACCCCGGCCAGCAACGCCACCTCCTCCCGGCGCAGCCCGTGCACCCGGCGGTGCCCGCCGTAGGCCGGCAGGCCCGCCTGCTCCGGCGTGACCTTGGCCCGGCGGGTGGTGAGGAAGTCACGGATCTCGGCTCGGCTGTCCACGCTCTCGACGCTACGACCGCCGGGCCCGGTCTGGGAGGTTCTGCCAGTACCCCGAACGCCAGCTGCCGCCGGTCAGGTCGCGAGTAGATTTGGTGGTAGCCGATCCCCGGGCCCAGCCACCGCCCGGGACGACCCGCTGAGGTGGTCAAGGTGGTCCTGACGGGCGTCCTGGTCCTCGCGGCTCTCGTGTTCGCCTGCGCCGTGGCGTCGCTCCGCGTCGCATCCCGGCTCGCCCGACAGCGCGAACAACGTATGCGGCATGCCCAACGACACCAGCACAAGTTCATCAAACCGTACCGAGGCTCACACGAGAGACCGCCTGCCACGATCGTCACTCGTATCGTCACTCGTTCAGAGCGAGGCGGTCCGGCGACGAAGCGATGACCTTTGCAGCTAGGACTTCAGCACAACGCCACACGAACGAGCGCATGCATCAACAACCGGGACCCCGTCGCCCACCGTCACAGCGGTTGTCGCACCGCCTGCGGGCGGTGGGCTCCGTGGCTTGGGCGCTCGTCGGTATGGCGCTGCTGGTGGTCGGGGCGATCCTCCTGCTCGTCATCCTGCGGCCCATCGTGATCTCGCTGCTGGTCGCGCTGTTCCTGGCCATCGCGTTCCTGCCGGTCGTCGACGGCCTCGCGCGGCGCCGCGTGCCCCGCGCTGCCGGCGCGGCCGCCACGCTCCTGCTCGTGGTCGCGCTGGGCTCCGGCGCGATCGTGCTGGTCGTGTGGGGCGTGGCGAGCCAGCGGGAACAGATCAGCCGGAACCTGACTGCGGCCGTCAGCCAGCTGCACCGCATCCTCGACTCGGCAGGAGTCGACGGCAACGCCGCCGAGGCCGGCCGGCAGTCCGTGCACCAGTCGGGTGACATCCTCATGGCCGGCCTGCTGCCGGCACTGAGCAACCTGCTCGGCGCCAGCGTCAACGTCCTGCTCGGCCTGTTCGTGGCGCTGTTCGTCTGCTTCTTCCTGCTCATGAACGGCCACGCCATCACCGCCCGGGCCGCCGGCCACCTCCCGCTGCCAGGACAACTGGGCCAGCGCCTGCTCGGCCGGGCCGCCATGGTCGTCCGCCGCTACTACGGCGGGCTGACCCTCATCGGCGCGTTCAACGCCGCCGTGGTCGCCCTCGGCGCCCTGCTGCTGCAGGTGCCGCTGGTGGGCGCGATCGCGGTCATCACGTTCCTCGGCGCGTACGTCCCCTACCTCGGCGCGGCGGTCGCCGCCCTGTTCGCCGTGCTGATCGCCCTCGGCAGCGGCGGCCAATCGGCCGCACTCTGGATGATCCTGGTCGTCGTCTTCGCCAACGTCCTGCTCCAGAACCTCGTCAGCCCGATCGCCTTCGGCGCCACGCTGCGCATGAGCCCACCGGTCATCCTCCTCGCCACCCTGATCGGCGGCGCACTGGCAGGCGTCGCCGGCCTCGCCCTCGCCACACCGGTGACGGCAATCGTGGCCCGCAGCATCGAACTCCTGAGGGAACCCCCTCCGGCGCCGGACGCTGCCGACCTGCCACCACCCGGGCCGGCAACGTAGCTGGGGACCGGTGAACGAACCGCCGTACCTCTCGTCCGACCTGTCGATCGGCCGCGGCTACCGCGGACGGGGATGACTTTGGCGATGGCCGTGTCCGGCCAGCGGCATGAACACTGTCATGATGGCGAAGTGCTTCGCTCACTGACCGAGAACCGGCGGTTACCAGACCCGCCGTACGTCATGCGGAACGTGATCGGGTGATTGTCGGCTTGGTGTTCGCGTCTGAGCGACCGGACTGAGGTTCCGGTACGACTCGCCATGATCGGGCGCACTGTCATCGGCCACGAGCGAGCACCGCGGCAGGTGTGGACGCGTCGGCGCGGTCAGTAGAGCCAGCGATCGAGTATGCCGGGCCAGAAGTGGGTGCGATGGTAGCCATCGCCGTACGCGGGTGGGTCGAGGGCCTTGATCTGCTGCAGAAGGTCCGCGAGTTCGGCAAGTGCGGCTTCCTCGGCCTCTTCGTCCTCGTCCCAGCGTCCGATGACGGTTGAGGTGCCCAGCCACGTGCCGACCATGTGCAGTGAACAGAGCCAGTGGATGATTGACGAGTTGACGAACTTCGTCTCATTCGCGGGCAGCAGGACCTCTTGGACGTGACCCGTATCCGGCACGGCGCCGTACACCCACGTGATGGCTGACATGTCCATGCGACGCTCCGCGAGCCGGTACATCGCCGGCTCCGTTCCGAACGATGCCGCGTCAACGACGCCGTCGATCAGCGGTACGCCACAGGAGACAAGCGCCGCCTTCTGGATCTCCGGCAGTCGCCACGTGGCTACCTCACGCGGAGTGGCCTGCACGACCCGACCGGCGCCAGCCCATGCTGCAACCGCCTCGAAGTCGGGCGGAGTAGGAAGATCCTCGGTAGCCACGCCAGCGAGGTTATCCTTCGCGAAAACCAGGACGGGGCAGGACATGAACCAAGGCACCCGCAACGAGATGCTCGACCGGCTGGCTGAGGCGGTCGGGTCCGTCACCGTCACGCACCCGACGCGGGTCGCCGTCGACGGACCGCCCGCCGCGGGCAAGACCACGCTCGCCGACGAGCTCGCCGTCATCTTGCGCGCGCAGGGCCGCGAGGTCATCCGAGCGACGATCGACGACTTCCTCTTCCCCCGGGCGCAGCGCTATCCGCGCGGCGAGTACTCGGCCGAAGGCTGCTACTTCGACACCCACGACAACGACGCGCTGAACCGGGTCCTGCTCGACCCGCTCGGCCCGGGCGGAGATCGACGCTTCCAACCCGCGGTCTATGACCACGTCGCGGATGCCGTGCTGTCCCCGCCGGTCACGACCGCCCGCACCGACGCCGTGCTGCTCTTCGACGGCGTCTTCCTCATGCGCCCGGAACTGATCGATCGGTGGGAACTGCGCATCCTCGTGTCGACGACGCTCGACAAGACCGTGGAACGCGCCGTCATCCGAGAGCACGGGGTGTCAGCACGTGCCGACATCGAACGGCGCTGGCGCGAGCGCTACATCCCCGCCCAACAGTTGTACTTCGCCACGGTCCGCCCGACCCACCACGCCGACATCATCGTGCACAACGACGAACCCCAGCAGCCGGCCTGGGAGACCCAACCACACTGACCGCACCCGACTTCGGCGCGAACGGTTCACCAGAGGTCGAGCTGTCCGGGAATCTCGTTGGTGATGCGGTCAGAGAGTTGCCACAGGCGCAGCACGGCGTCCGGACCTTAAGCAGGGCCGCTGCCTCCATGAGGCCGAGCGCCTCGGGCCGCTCGACGTCTTCTCGGATTGAGCAGTCGGCAACCCGCTGGGAACCGCTGTCCGCGTCGGCCGATGTTCGAAATCCGCTCGTCGGCGTCCAGGAAGGCGAGCTTCGTCCGCATGGTCAGGCGCCCTACGATCATCGCTATGACTCGCACGACGCCGCCGCGCCAGTTGGATCTCATGCGACTGTTCCCCGAGCTGGCCGAGCATGCGGCGACGGCGACTCGGCTGCATCCCCGGCCCGGCAACCCTGGGATCGCCGACAGTTCGGTCGGCGGCCCGCTGCTGTGGCCGGCTGATGAGCCTTGGCCGGTATGCACGGACGGGGCGGGTCACTACGTCTCCCATCTCCGGATGCCGGCGATGGTCCGTCGTAGCCGGGAGATCTACGCGGCGGCGCAGGCTCGGGCGGCCGCGGGCGGCACTCGGTACGAGCTGACCGACGAGGAGCGGGCGGAGCTGCCGCGCTACGACTTCTCCGAGCCGGAGGATCTCATCGACGAGTCGGTTCCTCTGGTGCCGGTGGCGCAGCTGTACCGCCGGGACGTCCCCGACTTCACCGGCCCGGCCGACACTGACCTGTTGCAGGTGCTGTGGTGCCCGCTCGACCATCCGGAAGAGGGCTACAACCCGAGGGTGCGGCTGTACTGGCGGCGCAGCGCCGACGTGACGCGGCCGCTGAGCGTGGCTCCTGAGCCGACCGTCGTGAGCGGCGCCTACCTGCCGACCCCATGCGTCGTGTATCCAGAGCAGATCCGCGAGTACCAGTACAGCGGCCTGCTGCCGGCGGAACTGGGTGCCCGGATCACCGCGTGGGAGGACGAAGCCCGGGGTGGGGACGACGAGGACGACGAAGACGAAGAGGACACCGGGCTCAGCTACCAGTTCGACTTGTCCCTGGCGCCCGGCTGGAAGGTGGGTGGTTTCGCGAACTGGTCACTGACCGACCCGCATCCGATGGACTGCGTCGAGTGCGGCACCGCGATGACGCTGCTGTTCACCGCCGCCTCTAGCGAATGGCACGGAACAGGTGGCAGTTGGAGGCCGGTGGAGGAGCCGCCGGGCGTCTCGTCCGTCCCCACCGACGTGTCGATCGGCCGCGGCTACGACTTATATGTCTTTCGCTGCCCGGAGTCGTACGAACACCCGCCTGCCACCGCCATGCAGTAGGCCAAGGCCGCTACCAGGACTCGAGGCTCCAGCTGCATGCTTGGATGCCCGAGGAAACGCTGCGGAGGAGCGGGGGATCATTGGCGAACAGGTGGGCGGGACTTGCGGCTCTGCTTGCGGGGTTCTTCGTCATCTTGCTGGATACGACGATCGTGGCGGTCGCGAGCCCGAGCATCCAGAGTGATCTCAAGCCGGACGTCGCCGGGCTGTTCTGGGTGACTGCCGGGTATCTGCTGGCCTTCTCGGTCCCGTTGCTCGTCGCCGGGAGGCTTGGCGATCGGTACGACCCCAAGCGCGTGTTCCTGATCGGGATGGCGGGCTTTGCGGTGGCCTCGGCGTTGTGTGGGATGGCGCCGTCGGTGGGCTGGCTCGTTCTGTTCAGGGTTGTGCAGGGTCTCGCGGCGGCCGCGATGGCCCCTCAGCCGCTCACGCTGATCCGCCGCCTGTTCGTCGCCGACGAGCGTGGGCGTGCTCTCGGTGCCTGGGGCTCTGTCGCGGCGGCCGGCGCACTCCTCGGTCCGGTCCTCGGGGGCCTGTTGACGGCGGTCCTCGAGTGGCGGTGGATCTTCTGGGTCAATGTTCCGCTGTGCGGTGTCGCACTGCTCATGGGGTGGCGGTGGATTCCCCGCAGCCAAGGTAGGGCCGCGCAGCTTGATCTGCTGGGGGCGGTGACGAGCACGGCTGGACTCGGGGTTCTCGTCTGGGTGCTGCTCGCCTGGCGTGACATCTCGGCACCCGCGATCGCTGCCGCAGTCGTCGTCGCGGCAGCGCTGCTGGTCGTCTTCGCGTTCCACGAGCGGCGGATGGGCCCTGCGGCCCTGGCGCCATTGGGACTCTACCGCTCGCCCGGATACCGGGCGGCGAGCGTTGCGATGGCGGCTCTGGGCACGGCCTTCATCGCGATGGCGCTGCCGGCGATGCTGTACTTGCAGGAGGTGAGGGGCCTCGGGCCGATGGAGGCAGCCTTGGTGATGGCCCCGGACGCTGTTGTGGCAGCCGTGCTGTCCCCCACCGCCGGCCGATGGGTGGACCGGGTGGGACCACGCCGTCCGGCGACCCTGGGGATGGCGTTGCTTGCGGCAAGTCTGCTGCTGATCGGACTTGTGGTCGTCCTGGAAGTCAACCCGTGGTGGATGACGCTCGGGGCAGCGGTGCTCGGTGTCGCGAATGCCGTGGCCTGGTCGCCTCTGTCGGTTGCCGCGATGGCATCTGTGGATGCGGCGGCGGCCGGCGCGGCCTCGGGAATGTTCAGCGCCGTCCGGCAAGTGGCGGCGGTGACAGGCGTTGCGGCGACGGGCGCGGTCCTGGCCGGCCTGGCGTCGTCTCCGACGCTGGCCTTCAGCGTGGTGTTCGCGGTCCTGGCTGTCGTAGCGATCGTTGGCGTCGTCGCCGCGACCCGGCTGCCCTTGACACCGACTGATGACGCTCACGCCAAGGCTGCGGCGATTGCACAAGAGGAAGAACACGCTTGAGACCTGTGGATCGCATGGGCAAGAACGCTGCATCCTTCTGAGCAAGCGACGGTCAGCACGACACCTTCACAACATCACCACCCGGAAGCGCGTCAGCGCTTCCAGGGGAGGAAGCCGCGCTTGCTCGGGGGCGGGAGCTGGGGCAGGGACGCGACGAGGAAGACCGTCCCGGCGATGACGTTGCCGGGGACCGGGTCGGGCGTGTCGGCCGCCGCAGGCAGGCACACGTCGGTCTCGAAGACGCCGCACTGCACGCGGGCGGTGATGAACTGCTGGCCGGTCGCCGCGACGGTCTTGCGGGCCGCGTGCAGGACCGTGCCGTTCAGGCGGGCGTAGGCCTCGGCGTTCTCGGGGGCGCCGAAGACGCCGTACGAGATGAACGAGCTCGCCGCCATGCGGGGCGGCCACGGCCAGCCGTTCTCGACGTAGTGGGCGGGCGGCTCGTCCGGGTCGTCGGAGGAGCGCGGGCTCAGCAGGCTGTCGTCGGACGCGGCGAACGCGGCGGCGTCGGCGTGGACGGCCACATCGACGCCCAGGGCGACGACGGTCGCCAGGCCGCCCGACGGTGCCGTCGGCAGGAGCCGTCGCTGTTCGAACTCGGCGGCGAGCATCCCGACCTTCTCGCCGTCCTTGTCGACGACGTCGGCGATTGTGACCTCGTCGTTGGCGTTGTGGACGTCGGCGAGCAGCGGGCCGGGGGTGCCGGCGTAGGACGGCAGGAACTCCACGATCTGCCGGCCCCTCGTGGCGACGACGATGCGCGCACCGCTCGGGTCCTGCCACCGGTGGACGGTCAGGTCGCCGTCGCGCCCCAGCACGTCGGCGGTGCGCAGCGCGTCGGCGATGAAGGGCCGGAAGTCGTCGCGGTCGTCGAAGCCGAGACCGACGCATTCGAGGTTCGATGCCACCCGCGAACGGTAATGGTCATGGCCGCCGGCACGCACGCCGGTTTCAGCTGAACGCCGGGCCGTCGTCCTCGCCGGCCGGCGGCGGGGCCGGTGCGGCGACGCGGAGGGAGGCGGCGACGGCGTCGAACACCGCGACGAGCTCCTCCAGGTGCCGGACCGCGGGCGTGCGGAACACCAGCGTCCACGCATCACCGGTCGGTGGGGTGACGGTGTACTCGGCGACGACCTCCGCCAGGGGGCCGAGCGGGCTCGCGGCGCGGACCAGGCGCAGCGCCCGCTCCATGGCACCGGCCGGCGACCGGAGCCGGTCCTGTGGTCCTTGCAGCTCCGTTTCGGCGGGGTCGCTGCGGTACCACCGCTGCGGCGCGACCAGGACAGAAGCGCTGACCAGCTGGCCGGCGCCGGGGTCGGCGGCGGCGCCGAAGCCGGCGAGGACCGCGCCCGCGGCCGCGGACACCCGCGCGACCTGCCGCCACTGCTCGGCGACCTCGGCCCGCAGCTGCGGCGCGGCGTCGTCGGGCAGCTGGGCCAGCAGGAGGGCGGTCACCTGCGCGTCGAGGTCGTCGGCGGCGGTGCGCAGCACGGTCCAGCCGGGCGGCAGGTCGACGCTGACCGGCGGCGCCGCCCACGTGCTCCAGCCGGTCACGGCTGCCCGCTCAGGATCTGCTGGCGGAACTCGCGCACGGTGTTGCCGGTGTCGGCGGTGACGATCGCGCCGGACACCAGCTGCGTGACGTTGGACGGCCGCCACTGCTCCAGCAGCGTCATCGGCCGGTAGTGCTGGGCGAGGTCGACCAGCGGCCGGGTCACCGAAGCGTCGATGATGCTGCCCTGCGCGGACCGGATCGGGTGCACCGTGTCGAACACCGCCGAGCGGAACGCGACGCCCGCCGACGAGTCGGCGCGGGCGGCGCCGGCGAGCGCGGCGAACAGGTCCGCGTCGCCGGCCGCGTTCGTCAGGATGCCGCGGGCCCCGGCGCGCTCCGCCTGTGCTGCGACGCGTTCGGCCTGCCCTGCCGCGGCGGTGAAGACGGAAGCCTGCTTGGCCGCCGCGAAGGCGCCCTTTGCCGCGCCGCCCGCGCCGCCGAGCGCCAGGCCGCCCGCGTCGACGAGCAGCTCCTTGCCGGACTTGTGGCCGCCGGCGAACAGCAGCGCGTCGGACACCACCAGCAGCGCCGAGGTGGCCAGCGCCGCGGTCGCGAACACCTGCCCGGCGAACGGGATCCAGCAGGTCAGCAGCGCCGCCATGCCCAGCAGCGCGCTCGCCTTCTCCAGCACGTGGTTGGCGGCGAGGAGGTCCTTGGTGAGCTCGTCGGACACGTGCTGCCAGAACCCGTGCGCGAACTGCCCGACGGCGTCGGTCGCGGCCTCCACGTCGTGCGCGCAGGCGCGGGCCTCGGCGCGGGCGCGCGCCTCGAGGCGGTCCCTGGCGTGCTGGAGCGCGGCCAGCGCCGGCGACGGGTGCCCGTCGGCGGGTGGCAGCGCGTGTGCCTTCGCCACGATCGCGGCCGCCTCCGCCTGGGCGTGCTGGAGGCTGGTCAGCCAGCGCTGCAACGCGTCGGCGGCGCCGTCGTAGGCGGAGTACGCGGTGTTGAGCCGGGTCAGCAGCTGCGTGCGCCGCGTGGTGAAGGCGGACGCAGCGGCGCCGGTCCACACCGTACCGTCGGCGCCGACCGCTCTGATGAGGGCCGTGGCGTCGCCGATCCGGTCGACGGCGTCGCGCAGCTGCAGGACCAGCCGACGCACCGCGGCCGGGTCGCCGGGGGCCGGGTCGCCGCCGCGCAGCAGGGTGCTCGTCCGCGCGGTCACTGGAACGTCCTCATGAGCGCCTGGTCGACCTCGTCGTAGGCGTGCGCGGCCTGCCGCAGCCCGTCGACGAGGGCGTGGCTCTCCTCGACGATGTCGGCGATCAGGTCGACGCCGCGGCGGCCGAGCCGGTCCAGGGCGCCGTCGACGACGTCGGGCACCGCGTGCCGCGGCAGCGCGGTCAGCTGGCGGGTGAGGGCGGTCAGGGCGGTGGTGGCGGCGTCGAGCTGGTCGGCGCAGCCACGCATCGCGGTGGTGTCGTAGGAGGCTCGCACGGCCGGCTCAGCCGCCGAAGGCCTTGGCGATCGAGCTCTCGGTGCTCTCGTACGCGGTGCCCGCCTGACCGAGCGCCTGCCCCATCGCGTCGAGGGTCTCCTGCAGCGGCACGACCGCCTTCTCCCACTGGGTGCGGGTGTTCTGGAAGGCCTGCGCGCCGGGGCCGGTCCAGACCGCGGCGAGCTGGCTGGCGGCGGCGCGCAGGTTCGCGACGGCCTGCTCCAGGTCGGCGGCGCGCTGCCTGGTGAGCGCGGCATGGTTGGCGATCTCGGCCGTGTCGAACGTTCCGGCTGGCATCGGGGTCACTGCCTTTCGTCGAAGAGTGGTTACCGTAGCCCCGGCCCGCGGGCCCGATCATCGGACCCGCGGCCGGACTTCCCCCGTCCGAAGAGGGGGGTCAGAAGAACAGGAACCGGATCCGGCCGCCGCGGAAGATGTACCGCGCGTACAGGCCGGTGAGGACGGCGATGACGAGGGCGCCCAGGCCGGGGCCGCTGTTGCCGCCGGAGAAGCTGCTGAACGCGAAGATGACCGCGCCGAGCGTCACCGCGCTCCAGAAGCCGCCGAAGATGACCCGGCCGATGATGTCGCCGGCGCCGGGCCGGGTGCGGGGTGCGTCGCTCATCACCGGTCACCGTCCTCGGTGCTGCCCTTGCCGAACTTCGCGACCAGCAGGTACAGCACCGCCGCGAACGGGATGACGAAGATGACGACCGGGAACGTCCAGGTGCCGCTGTCCTGGCCGGCGACGTAGAAGCCGTAGCCGGCGAACGCGATCCCGCCCAGCGCCGACCAGGCCCGGTCCTTGGCCTTCATGGACGGCACCAGCGCCAGTCCGATCAGGACGATCCCGGACAGGACCGAGAACACTTCGTATGCGCTCCAATGCATGGCGTGCTCCTACTCCGAGGTGTCGCCGCGTGGGTCGGGCGCCGGGCTCCCCTCCTGACGGACCAGCCCGGCGCCCCAAGCGGCGTTGCCCGATCAGGTCACCACGCGGTCACACGCCGGCACGAGACTGCTGTGCAGCAGTCTCGTGCGCCCGCCGCGGACCGGGCACGCTGTGTCCCGTGATCCAGCCTCGTTCAGCGGGCGTCGCCGGCGGGCTCCAGGTAGCCGGCGCGGACCAGCACGTACAGATACTCCGGGTCGGTGAGCGAGCCGGTGCGGGCCAGGCCGAGCGCGACCGCCTTCTTGCGCACCTCCTCCAGCCGCCGCTGCACCGTCTCGGTCTTCAGCCCGAGCCGGGTGCCGACCTGCTTGAGCTGCAGCGGGGTCGCCGGCACCAGCGGCGGCCAGGCGAGCAGCTCGGCGAACAGCTCCCGCACCGCCTGCTCCTGCGGCCAGGTCAGCGGCCTCGGCTGGTCCGCGGTCTCGGTCAGCGACGTGCCGGGCACCGGCACGGGCCGCGGCACCCGCAGCGCGTCGTCGGTCAGCAGCACCCAGTGCTGCAGCTCCGGCCGGCCGGCGACGCGCAACGCGACCCGTGGCCACACGTGCACGCTGCTCGCCGGGGCGAGCCCGGGCGGCTGGCCCCACGGGTGGACGACGACGCCGTTGCGGTTGGTGACGTCGACCCGCCAGCCGGACCCCGTCCGGGTGACCTCCACCGCCCGCCGCGACACCTTCGGGTCGGCGGGCTCGACGCCGAGCGCCAGGTCGCCCTCCCGGCCGACGAGCACCGCCTCGCCGGGGGTGACGGGGCGGGGCGGGCCGCTGTGCAGCACGCCGTCGCGGTCGCGGCACAGCACCTGGATCGCAGCGGTCATGCCGAGCACTCTGACAAACCGGCCAGGTGCGCGACTGGGCCGGTCGGTCATCGATTGCGATCCGGATGTGCCTTTGCAGTAGGACAAGCGCATGAAACGGTGTCTGACGCTGACCACAGAAGCCCCTGGGGAGTTGCACAATGACCGATGACGACCGGTTCTGGGTCGGACCGCAGTCGGCGCCGGAGACGTACCAGCTGATCAGCTGTCTCGGCGGCGGCGCCGAGGGCGAGGTCTGGACCGCGATCCTGCCGCTGTCGGCCGAGGGCCGCCGGAGCGTCGCGGTGAAGATCCTCCCCGCCGGCGTCCCTGGTCAGAACTACAGCCAGGACGCCGAGGAGGACTGGGTCCGGCACGGTCACCTGCTGCGCAGCATCAGCCACCCCGGGCTGGTCCGGGTCCTGGAGGTGTTCACCGGTCCGCCGCGGCACCGCGCCGGGACCGCACCGGCGGGCGCCATGCGGTACGTCGTCATGGACCACATCGAGGGCGTCACCATGCGCGAGTGGCTCGACGAGCACCCGGACGCGAGCGTGTCGGCCCGGCTGCGGACGCTGACCACCGTCGCCTCCGCCCTCGACGAGATGCACTCCGGCGCGCAGACGGCGGTTCCGGTCGCGCACGGCGACGTCAAGCCCAGCAACATCGTGATCCGCCCGGACGGGTCCACGGTACTGGTCGACCTCGGCCTGACCCGCCTCACCGACGGCGGCGGCAGGGTCGGGCGGAGCCGCCCGTACGCGGCGCCGGAGCTCTTCGGCCCGGACGGGCGCACGTCGCCGGCGGCGGACCGGTTCGCGTTCGCCGCGACCGTCGTGCACACCATCCTCGGCGAGCCCCCGCCGGTCGGCCCGCACGGCGGCCCCGACCTGGCCGCGGTCGACCAGCGGCTGCGCACCAACCCGATCAGCGCCCGCCGGCCCGCGCTGGTCAACCAGCTCATGCAGGCCCTGGCCGCGCCGCCCACGCACCGCCCGCCGAACCTGCGGGTCTGGCTCGGCTCGCTCACCGACACCCTGTCGCAGGTCACCGAGTCCGGCGGCGGGCTGGGCATGCTGCCGCCGACGTTCGCGGCCGCGGACCAGACCGCGACCGGCACGTTCATGCCGCCGCCGATGGCCGGCGTGTCGCCGCTGCGCGCGCCCGTGCCCGCCCCGCCCGGCGGCGGTGGCCGCCGGCGCACGGTCGTCATCGCCGTCGCGGCGGCCGCGGTCGTGCTCGCCCTGGCCGGCGGTGCCGTCGCCTACGGGATGAGCGGCGGCGACGACCCGTCCGACAACTCGGCGAAGGGCACCGCGACCGCCACGACGGCCGGCGCGGCGAACCCGGCACCGACGACGGCGGCCGCCCCGCCGAGCCCGACCGGCACCAAGGCGGCGCTCACCGACGAGGCGTCGTCGCCCGCGTCCGCCTCGGCGGACCCGTCGGTGTCGCCCAGCTTCAACGAGGGCGCCGCCTTCGGCCTGCGGCTGTCCGGCAACGCCGCATACGAGGCCGGCTTCATCGCCGGCCACACCGACATGTACTACACCGCCACCGACATCGACATCAACGGCAAGAAGTCGGTGAGCGGCTGGTCCAGCGGCTTCAGCTGCTGCAACAACGGCACGACCAGGGTCGTCGAGGCGACGATCGACATCAACCTGTCCCGCAAGTACACGACCCTGACCGGCATCGTCGGCATCGAGGACCACAGCAAGCCGAACGTCCCGATCCGGGTCCAGGTCTTCGCCGACAACACGTCCGTGTTCGACAAGCAGGTCACCCTCGGCCACCCGGAGGACCTGAAGGTCACCGTCACCGGCTGCCTGCGGCTGCGGGTCGTGTTCACCGGCCAGATGTACCAGGCCCAGGCCGTCGTCGGCGACCCGAAGGTCTTCGAGTCCTGACGTTTGTTCCGGCAAGGGGCGGCGCTCACCGGTGAGCGCCGCCCCTCGCGCGTGGGCACTCACCCGGCCGGCGGCAGCTGCTCCGGTGACCCGTTGCCCAGTTCGACGGCCATGCCACTCGGCACGGCCTCGTCGTTCAGGCCGGCGGCGTCGTCGATGATCGTCCGCATGACCGCCACCGGCAGCCGCGGGTTGGCGGCGGCCGGCCTGGTGGTGACCGGGTCGCCGAACAGGTCGAGCACCCGCCCCGGTGACAGGCGGGCATCGTCGGCGCACCAGCCGCGCACGACCGGCTCGGGGTCGTGGCTCAACCGTTCGATGACGTCGGCGGGCACCGCGCGGTCGTAGACGGTGAACGCCCGGCGACAAGGTCCGGCGCCAGGTGCTCGTTCAGCGCGACACTGCGCCGCAGACCGATGTGCGCCGACGTCGCGCAGCGCCGCTGCACCTCCGGGTCGCGGGTGTGGCGCGCCCACACCGCTGGCTGGATCCGGTCCTCTGGTCCGATCCGGTAGCCGATCACCGCGCGCTGCTCCTCGGTCAGTTCGGGACGCATGGACACGGCCAGGCGGACCCCGTGGTCCGGGTCGGCGGCGAGCCGCTCGACGAGATCGACCGGCAGGTCCGGGTGCGCCGCGGCCTGTTCGCGGATGTACGGGCGGTCGGCGGCGACCATCGTCTCGGCCGCGGCGCGGGTCAGCGGCTCCCGCTCCGGGACGACTTCGGGCAAGGCCGGCCAGACCCGGAACGCCGCGGCGAGCGCCCGCCGCACGTAGTCGTCCGGATCGTCGACCAGCCGGTCACACTGGTCGGGCCGGACGTGGTGCGCCCGTGCGAGCAGGCGACGCACCTCGACCTGCGGGTGCGTCACCATGACGTCGACCTGCTCCTCGGTCCAGACCGACCGCGCCTCCAGGGCCAGTTCGACCTCGGTCAGCTGCTCGTCAAGTAGGCGGCGCAGCAGCGCTCCCGGCAGCGCGGGGTTGTTGGCCAGCCCCCAGAGGCGGAGCCGGACGGTTCGAGACGCTGCGGGTGGAAGCTGCCGGTCACATCGCCGACCGGGTACGGCGCGGACCTGGTCCGGGTGCCCGGCACGGCGAGCGTCCTGTCCACGCTGCCGAACGGCAAGCTGTACCAATGCGACGCCTTCACCGGCGACGTCCGGGTCGGCAAGACCGTCTCCGGCGACCTGCGCGCGATCGTCTTCGACGGCGACAGCGACCACCAGGATGGCGCGTGGGCACTGGCCACGTTCGGTCTCTGCCGGATCAGTCTGGCCTCGCTGTCGCGGACATCCGCGAACCTCCGCAAGGGCCTGGGCACGTATCAGGGCCGCATGGTGGCCCTATCCGGCGACGTGAGCGGCATTTCCACGTTTTTCGGCAGATCGATGAAGCTGGTGTCCCGGGTGGACGGTTCGGTGCTCAAGACGGTCAAGATTGGCGCACCGAGCCTGGTGTACCGGCTGCCCGACGGCCGGCAGCGCTGCTGGTCCCCGTACCACGCGGTGGTGTCCGACCTCGACGTGGCGGCCCGACGCTGCGTCGACCGGCATGGTGTGGCGCATGGCGCGGGTCCCGCCCTGGTCGGCGACGAGGTCGTGGCGTTGTGCGGGGTCCGGCAGGACGATGCCCGCGCGCCGAACGTCTGGGACGTGAGACCGACGCAGCTCGTGGCGTTCGACGCGTACACGCTGCAGCCGTTGCGGCAGGCGGCCATCGGCGCGGACGCGGTCGAGGTACTGGGCGCGGACAGCGCGGGCAGGATCGTGGTGGGCCGGCGCGCGGGCGTGACGGTGCATCGGCCGGACACCCTCGCGGTCGAAGGCGCATACGAGCACGGCGCACCGCTCGGCGATGCGCTCCTGCTCGGCGAGCACGACAGCGTGGTGCTGCGCGGCCCGGTCACCGCCGGCAACGGCCTCACCGTCGTCAGGTGGACCTGACGCCGCCGGGTGAGGGTGAGCCGGCGACGTTCCACAGTTTGACGGTCTGGTCCCCGCTCGCGGTGGCCAAGGTGCGGCCGTCGGGGCTGAACGCCAGCGCCGGCACCCGATCGCTGTGGCCGGTGAAGGTGACGAGCGGTGCGGGGTGCGCCGGATCGGCGATGTCCCACAGCTTCGCCGTGCGGTCGTTGCCGGAGGTGGCGAGGATGCGGCCGTCGGGGCTGAACGCCACACCGAGCACGAGGTGAGGCTGCTCGGGCAGCGTGGCGATGCGTGCCGGGTGTGCGGGATCGGTGACGTCCCACAGATGCGGCCTGAAGTCCGTGGTGGTGGCCACGGTGCGGCCGTCAGGGCTGAACGCCACCCACCTCGACGTCCCGCGGGCGTTCGGGTCGGCGAGGACGGCGGCGATGGCGGGACGGGCCGGATCGGCGACGTTCCACAGGGTGGGGAGGTCGTCGCCGCTGCCGATGGCGAGGCTGCGGCCGTCAGGGCTGAACGCCACCGAGCTCACGGGCCCCGTCGCCACGGTGAGGGTGGTGATGTGTGCCGGGTGGGCCGGATCCGCGAGGTTCCACAGTCCGACCGTGGCGTCCCCGCCGCCGACGGCGAGGGTGCGCCCGTCGGCGGTGAAGGCCAGCGACCACTGGGTCGTGCCCCGGTCGGCGGTGAGGCTGGCCGCGGCGGTCGGGTGGGCCGGATCGGTGACGTCCCACAGGCGGACCGTGAGGTCCCCGCCGGCGGTGGCCAGGAGGCGCCCGTCGGGGCTGAACGCGACGCCGCTGATGAGCCGGTCGCTGCCGGCGAACGTGGCGGCGAGCTCCGGGTGGGCCGGATCGGTGACCCTCCACAGCCGCACCTCGTTGGCCATGCCGGCGGTGGCCAGGATGCGGCCGTCGGGGCTGAACACCACGGCCGCCACGCCCTGCGTGTGACCTTCCAGGGTCACGACGGACGTACGGGTGACCTCGGCGGGCGGCTTCGTTCGAGGCGAGCCGGTGCTGTTCACGGCAACGACAACGGAGACCACACCGGCGACCAGGACGCCGGCGACCGATGCGAGGACGAGCCCGCCGCGGGCGTGCCGCGGGCCGGGTTCGGAAGACGGTGATGCGGACGGTGCCACGAGCCCGGTGCCGGCCATGCGCGGATCATAGGTCGCCGAGGGCTTCGCCGTGTGCCCCGTTCCGGAGCCGGACGGCCCGTGGGCGTGCGGGGTTCGAGCTGGGACGCGCCCGCCGTCCACGCCTCGGTCTCCCGCGTCGCAGCGCGCATCATCCATGGACACCGCCGCCGTGTGGCAAGAGTTGCTCAAGCCGGGGCGGCACCGTGGCGTACGACGCCGGTCGATGCCGACAATGAAGGCCGGACGTCGATCGCGGGGGTGGTCGTATGCGGACGATCGTGATGGCCGGTGACACGTGGGGTGTGTCCGGGCCGGACTTCCTGTTGCTGTTCCACGCCGCGGCGGTGGTCGCCGCCGGGGTCGCGCTGCTGGGACGGTGGCTGCGGTTGCGGCGGCTGGAGCGGCCCGGCACGAGCGGGCTCGGCGCGGAGCAGCTCGCCATGATGAACGCGCGGCGGCCGGGTGCCGTCGATGCCGCGCTCGCCGCGCTGCGGGCGCGCGGTGCGGTCGAGGCCGCGGACTGCGTGGTGTCGCGCAGTGCGGCGGCCGGCGATGACGGGGCGTTGCCCGGGGACGCGACGCCGCTCGAGCGGGCGCTGCTCGCGGCGGTGCGGGTGCCGGCCCGGGCCGGCGAGCTGCAGCTGGTCGCGGAGGTCGCGGCGGCCCTCGACGCGATCGACGACGACCTGCGCCGGCGCGGGCTGCGCACTGACCACGCCCGGGAGCGGCGGCTCACGATCGGCCGGTGGGTGCCGCTGGGTGCGGTGCTCGCCGTCGGCGTGGTCCGGCTGCTCGCCGGGGTGCTCAACCACCGGCCGGTCAGCCTGCTGCTGCTGTCGCTCGTCCTGTACGGCGTGCTCCTGTTCGTGGCCGTCAACGTGGACGCGCCGCGGGCGCGGGACGCGTCGTCGGTCTGGGCGGCCGCCCGGCGCGCGCACCCGCACCTGGCGCCGCACCTCAACCCGGCCTGGGCCACGTACGGCCCGGCGGGTGCGGCGACGGCCGTGGCCCTGTGGGGCGACACCGCGCTTCGCGCCGGCGACCCCGCGTTCTTCGCGGGCCTGCGGCCACCGCCGGCCCAGACCACCACCGCCCCGCGCCCCCGCCGGGCGCCTGCGGTGCGCACCCGGCGCCGCACCTGGTCGTACGACGGCGGCACCACGACGTCCCATTACAGCTGCGGCTCGTCCGGCGGCAGCGGCGGCACGTCGTGCGGCGGGGGCGGGGGCGGCTGCGGTGGCTGACCTCCCTTCGGTGGTGCGCCGCCGGTCAGCCGCGGACGGCGGCCTCCGCCATCACCAGGAAGTTGAAGCCCGTGGTCGTCGGGCGGCGCAGCGAGACGTCGCACTTGACCCGGCGCGGCACCTCCGCCCTGGTGAGGCCGAGGTGCTCGGCGATGAGCCGGTCCGGGCGCACCGGGACCGGATCGGCGAAGACGACCTCCACCTGGACCGGCCACGTCGCGTCGGCCCGGACCGGCGCGGTGTCCAGCCGCCAGGCGCCCCGCCAGTCCAGGGCGAACCGGCCGCGCCGGGCGAGCAGCGGATCCAGGAGCACGGCGGCCACCAGGTCCGGGTCGTTGCCGTGGTACCCGTCCAGGCGGACCGGGTCGACGGAGCTGACCGGCGCCCGCTCGTGCACGGTGAGCTTGCTGGTCCGGTCGCAGGACACGCACCGCACCAGCAGCCACACGTCCAGCAGCTTGCCGTTGGCGTTGACGCGGAACCTGCCCTCGCCGGTGGTGGCGGACTCCGACCGGCAGTCCAGGCACCGAAGCGACAGCAGCGGCAGCCTGGTCCGGCGGACGACCCAGGACAGCACGGTATGAGGTTGTGAAGACATGGCGATCTCTCTGAAGACCTGACCCGAGGCCGGAAGCGCGGCCCCGAACGCTGCATGTCCGGGCGCACGAGGGCAGCCCGGCAGGACCGACGGGCGACGTCGGCCTGGAGGTGAGCGGGAAGAGCGTCAGGTCTACAGAGCAGGCGGGGTCACGCGGTTCGTCCTCTGTCCTCACGGGTGGCAGGGCCACCGGCAACCTACCGGCAGCCAGAGCGGAGGCTCAAACGGTTTCGGGTGGGCGACCGCCTCACGGGTCGCCGACCGGTCGCGGCTGCCTGGCGAGATGATCCTGCAGCAGGTGGTGCCGGAACTGATGGACGCTGCCGACCCTTCGCAGGATCCCCCGGTCGTACGCATCGTCGAGGAACGAGAGCAGCCGCAGTGGCGTCGCACCACGCGCCCAGAGCACGATGCGGGTCAAGCAGAACTGCCCCCATGCGGTGGCCGAGATGACGAGGCCGGCCACCAGCAGCCCGGCCGGAAGGCCGTACACGAGACCGTTCCGCACCGTGTCCAGCACGCCCGGTCCCGAGCTGATGAACCAGCCCAGCGCCACCGCGACCGCCAGGCCCCCGGCCGTGCCCGCGACGAGGCCGGCCGCCCGGTCCTCGCTGAGCAGGACCGCCGGGTTGGCCGTCCGCTGATCGTCGTGACCGCGCGTGCCGGCGGCGCCGGCGATGAGCGCCGCGGTGATGCCCGCCGCAGTGCCCGCCAGCAACGCGGGCTCCGGACCGGCGACGGCTACGACACAGGCACCGACCGGCAGGCCGGTGACGAGCATCCACGCCGGCACGTGGCCCAGAGTCAGTCGTCGCGGCCGCTGGTGGTCGCTGACCGTGCGCCGGACCAGCCCGATGGCGAGGCCGAGGATCAGCCCGACAACCGTGGCGCTGAACGGTCCGTCCGCCAGCGCGTCCGGGACGCCACCGACGATCAAGGCCGCGGCACTCGTGACCGCGACCATCGCAGCACCCCACAGGCCGAGCAAGGCGAACACCTGCAGCACCGGCCCCGGCGGCAGCTCGACGATCTGCCACCAGGCGAGGTCGTACATCCGGTGGTTGTGCAGGTGACGGGCGAGGGTCATCAGCCAGATACGTGCGCGTCTCGCGTGCTCGACGCCGTGGGCCGGCCGCCGCCCGACCGGAGCGGTGTACGCCGCCGTGATGACCTCGTCGAGCAGGTGCCGCGTGATCCCGTCCCGGCCGGCCGCCCAAGGCGCGGTGACGAGCTCGCCCGGGGTGCTGCCGCGGTGCCGGTACACGACGCGGGCGAGCCACACCGTCAGCGGCGTGGACATCGCCTGGATCAGTGGGGTGCCGACGCCGGTGGTGAGGTCCGCAACGACCGGGTCCCACCGGGTTGTCGGCTGCTCGGCGCCGTCGGCGAGGTACCGCGCCGCCTCGGCCGGCAGGAGCGGCTGCAGCTCGACGACGGCGGTGCGGGCCAGCGGCGCGGCACCCTCGACCGCGATCTCGTAAGGCTTGGTGCGGCTGGTCAGGACGAACCGCCGGCCGACACCCGCCGCGGCGGCGATGCCGGCCAGTGCGCTTCCTTGCCGGACCGGGTGAATCTCGTCGAAGCCGTCGAGCACCGGCACGATCCGCCCTTCGGCGACGAGCTGCCGGGCGACGGTGCGGCGTTCACCGCGCTCGGTCCGCACGAACCGGCTGAGGGAGCGGTGGTCCAGCACGAGCCGCGCCGCGACCCAGTCGTCGAGCGGCTCCGCCGGGTCCCACCCAGCAATCGGCAGCAGCACCGGGACGGGCGCGTCCTCCTGCCGCCGCCGCAGCATTTGCAGCGTCAGGTGCAGCACGAGCATCGACTTCCCCGCGCCCGGCTCGCCGAGGACGACGAGCCGCTGTGGCGCGCCTTCCCGCATGAACACGTCCGCGACGTCGTCGTACGATCCGGCCAGGGCGAGGGGCGTGCCGCCCGGCGCACCGCGGACGGCGCCCCAGCTGGCCATCACCGCCTCGGCCTGGGTGCTCACGAGCCACCGCACCGGCAGCGGCCAGGGATCGTGGACCTGCCGGGCGGATTGCTCCTGCGTCCACACCTCGAGCTGGGCCCCGGCCAGGGCAGACAGCGCGGCGATGCGCTCCGCCGTATCCCACGCGACACCGAGCTCGGGCCGCTGCCAGAGCCAGCGCATCACGGTCCACACGAACGCGACCACGGCGATGCCGCCGGAGATCACGCTCGCCCACTGGTCCGACTTCTCGCGCCCCTCCCCGAGGAGCAGGTAGATCAGAGACACCCCGCCGAGCAGCACAATTGACAGCAGAACCACGAACCATAGACGGGGATGCCTCCACCACATTTGCACCCCGCCATGATGGCGGCACCCGGCAAGCGGCACGCCAGCCAGACGGCCACAGTCCGGCCGTCGACCCAACCGAAACAATTGCCGCGCTTGCAGAATTGGCGTGTGTCGATTGCGCCATCGGTCCCGGCACGCCGCGGCCGGCCCCGCCGTGAGGGCAGGGCCGGCCTCGTTCAGCGGGTCAGGAGGCGGTGCAGCTCACCGACGACGGGGCGGTGCCGCCGGCGGTGAAGCCGTACGTGGTGGTGGCGTTCGCGCCGAGGGAGCCGTTGTAGGTCTCGTTGCGCACGGTCACCGGCGAGGTCGCGGTGACCCGGCCGTTCCACAGGTTGCTGATCGTGGCGCTGCCGCCGGACCAGGTGGTGCTCCAGCCGGAGATGCCGGAGGAGCCGGTGTTGCGCACCGTCACCTCGCCCTGGAAGCCGCCCTGCCAGCTGTTGGTGGTCTTGTACGTGGCGGAGCAGCCGGCGGTTCCGCCGCCGCCCCCGCCGCCGCCACCCCCGCCGCCGCCGTTGATGGCGGCGGAGAACGCGGTGACGGCGAGGCCCTGGCCGCCGATCCACGGCTCGAAGCCGGCCTGCATGCTCGTCAGGTACCACGAGGTGGTCGCCTTGCCCCGGCTGATGACGTCGTTGATGAACGCCTTCGCGTCGAAGCTCCAGCTGCTGATCGGCGACGGCGCGACGTAGGACACCACGTCGTTGCCGCCGTTGTTGCCCTGCCAGACCTCCCAGGTGCGGCCGGCGATGGACGCGCTGCCGACGCGGCTGCCGACCGGCTGAATCGAGCCCTGGCGGTTGAACCAGATCATGATCTCGGTCGCATTGACGCCGTTGGTCTTCGGGGTGGGGTCCATCCAGATGTCGTACGCCGCGTCGTACGTGCCGCCGACGTAGCTGTACGAGATGCTGGTCTGCGCGGAGCTGATCGCGCTGATCTGCATCGGCAGGTTGGTGCCCGGCGAGCAGTTGCTGTAGTGGCAGCCGACGTAGATGGCGGGGTAGGACGCCGGTGCCCCGTTGGTGGGCTTGTTCGCGTTGATCTGCGAGATCGAGAAGCCCGTGCTCGTCACGTTGATGCACTGGGTCGCGCTGTTGCCCCAGTTGTTGTTCATGACCACGTACCGGCCGCCGATCGTCGTGGACCCGTAGGTCTCACAGATCTGCGTGTCGGCGAGGGCCGGCTGGGCGGAACCCACCAGCGCCACCATGCCTGCTGCGGCGAGCAGACCGGTCGCGGCGGCGGCGCGCAGAGTGTTTCTCATGCTGCCTCCTTGCCTGCGTCGATGGAGCGACGGGAACGCTCCTGCATGCGGACGCTAGGCAGCCTTCCGCCGACACGCGAAGGAACAGCACGATATTTATCATCGTCGCTGCTCAGCGGGGCCGATGGGTGGTGAAAGGTACATCGCCAGCAGCGCGGATTTCGGGCCTGGCGCCCACGCGCCCACCTTCGACACGGCTCCTGCACAGACATTGATCAATGCCCGCATTTGCGGCCTTCGTTCCATGGACGGTGCGCGATCCACCCCCAAGTGGATCTCTGAAATGTAGGCGGATCGCGCAGCGTCGATTCCCCAAAAGGTACATTCCGGGGCATTGACCAACGTCTGCGCGGGGAGGCCGAGGGGTCGAGGGGGCGAAGAGTCGAAAGCCGAGGCCCGACAGGTAGCCGGTCCTGTCGATCACCGGACCCAGATGACGGCGGCGATGGAGATCAGGCCGGCTCGGCAGACAGGACACGTCCTGAGCGGACAGCATCGCCCGTGCCCCTTGGCGGCATCGAGGCGCGTCACCGTCACCGAGCCGCTTCCCACCGGGCGAGGCGCCCGCGCGACAATGCGGATCATGAGCGACTTCTCCGGCTGCGAGGCAGCAGCGTGTGCCGCGGGGCGGTGGCCGCGATGTTGATCAGGCAGGGAACCGCGCCCTACGGGTGGGGTCTTCTGGTCGTGTCGGACGCCGGCTGCACGTTCGAGGGGCTGCCCGAGCAGCCGCCCGCCGGGTGGCAGTTCGTCGCCGGGGGTGACGTGGTCGTGTTCAGTGTCGAGCACATGCAGTTCGCCGACGTGACGGTCCGGGTCTGGCGGGACCGGCTCGGTCACGGCGACGGCCGGGCGCCGATCGCCTCCGTGGCGCTCGCGGTGGCGTCCGGCCGGCTGGTCGTCGGGGACGTCGAGCGGAGCCCGGAGGTCACGATGCACGTCGAGCTGGAGCCGGGCACGTACATCATCGACGCCTACTTCGACGTCCCGCTCGGGCCAGAGCAGGTCGATCTGGTGGTGCGCCCGGCCTGAGACCAAGCACGCGACGCCCCAGTCGTCCGACCGGGGCGTCGCGGCTTCCGCGGGAGGTCGTCAGCTGACCGTGACGGCGGTGTCGTCGATGACGAAGGACGTCTGCAGCGACGAGTCCTCCGTGCCGTTGAACTTGATGGTGACGGTCTGGCCGGCGAAGGCGTTCAGGCTGTACGTGCGCAGGACGTACCCGGAGGCCTTGTTCAGGTTGGACAGCGTGCCGAGGGTGGTCGAGCCAGCCGTGACGGTCAGCTTGTCGTACGCCGCCGTGGTGGTCGTCTCGGCGGAGTCGATGTGCGTGTAGAAGGTCAGGGTCGCCGAGCAGCCCGCCGGGATGGTGACCGCCTGGGAGATGGATTCGGTGTGGGTGGAGCCGTAGCCGAGCAGCCAGGCGGAGTACGTGCCGGTGCGGGCGGGCTGGCCCTGCGAGGCCCACTGGCCGATGGCGCCGCTGGTGCCGGTCCACGAGGTGGCGCCGGACTCGAAGCCGGGGTTGAGCAGCTTCTGGCCGCTGCAGGTGCCACCGGTCGGCGGGGGCGTGGTGGGCGGCGGGGTGGTGGAGCCGCCGACCGAGGTCTGCCAGATGGTCGCGGCCACGCCGTCGGCGGCGCGGTTCAGGACCGTGGCGTTGATGTTGCTGGTGGTGTCGCAGGACTGGTGGTAGCAGGAGTCGTAGGCGCTGTTGGCGGTGCCGCCCCACTTCGCGGCCTGCGCGGAGGTCTTGCGGGCGCTGGCGCCGGCGGCGTAGCCGGAGGTCGGGATGCCGACGCGCTCGAAGGAGTAGTCGTCGGAGCGGCCGGCGCCCTCGGTGTTCTCCTCCGGCTGCAGGCCGAGGGAGTCCCAGTACGCCTTCATCGGCGCCGCGGCGGCGGAGGTGATGTGGTTGATGAAGTAGCCGCCGTTGGGCGAGCCGATCATGTCGAAGTTGTAGTACGCCTTGATCTGCGTGCGCTGGGTGCTGGTGAGGGCGTTGGCGTAGAAGGCGGAGCCCTGCAGGCCCTGCTCCTCGCCGGCCCACCAGGCGAAGCGGACGTGCCGGCTCATAGTCGGGTTCTGCTGGGCGAGGACCAGCGCGTTCTCCAGCAGCGTCGCCGAGCCGGAGCCGTTGTCGTTGATGCCCGGGCCGGCCGCGACGCTGTCGAGGTGGGCGCCGAACATGGTGATCTGGTCGCTCGGGCCGCCCGGCCAGTCGGCGATGAGGTTGTTCGCCCGGTACGTGCAGCTGGTGCACGTCTGCTCGGCCACCGTGTACCCGGCGGCCTGCAGCTTGCCCTTGATGTAGGCGACGGAGGCGGTGTAGCCGGCGGTGCCGCTGCGGCGCGTCCCGCCGTTGCTGGACGCGATGGAGCCCAGCTGGGTCAGGTGCGCCTGCACGTTCGCCACGGCGATGTCCGGCGCCGCGGCGAGCGCGGGCGTGACACCGGCCGACGGCGCGGCGAAGGCCGGGATCGCCAGGCCCGCGCCGACGAGCAGGAGTGCGGCGGACGCGGTCAGGGTCAGCGCCGCTGAACGGGGTCTCATCAATGAGCTCCTCGATCGGAGTAGGGGTTGCGCGAGATTCGCATACTTCGATCCGACGTCACAAGTGATCGAGGGCATATCAGCCTGGACATACCAGCGGTGGGTGCCCGCCGCAGCCGGGCACCCACCTGTCAGGAGCCAGGGTCAGCAGGCCCCGGCGTCGGTCCAGACCGCCCACGAGCCGGGCGCGCCCGGCTCGGCACCGGTCGAGTACCAGGTGCTGTTCCACAGGCGGCCGTTGTAGGACACGCGGTCACCCGGGACGTACGGGGTCGTGGCGCTCCACGTCGGCACGCCCGAGCAGCCGCCGCCACCGCCGGTGACGGTCAGCGTGTACGTGGCGGTCCGGTCCACCGACGCGCCGTCACCGAGCACGGTGAGCGTGTAGGTGCCCGCCGGCGTCGCCGCGGTGGTGCTGATCGTCAGCGTCGACGCGCCGCCGGACTGCACCGTCGCCGGGTCGAACGCCGCGGTGGCGCCCGCCGGCAGCCCGCTGACCGACAGCGCGACGGCCTGCGGGTTGCCCGACGTGGTCTGCGTGCCGACCGTCACCGTCGTGGACCCGCCGGGCGGCACCGAACCCGACGCCGGGTTCAGCGACAGCGAGAACGTGTCCTGCCCGCCGCCGTCGACGGTGAGCGTGAACGTCGCCGTCCGGTCGGCCGCGGTCCCGTCGCCGAGGACCGTCACCGTGTAGGTGCCGGCGGGGGTCGACGCGGTGGTGCTGATGCGCAGCGTCGACGTTGAGCCCGCCTGTACCGACGCCGGAGTGAACACCGCGGTGGCACCGGTCGGCAGCCCGGACGCCGACAGCGCCACGGTCTGCGCCGAGCCGGACGTCACCTGCGTGGCCACCGTCGTGGTCACCGACCCACCGGGCGTCACCGAGCCCGAGGTGGGGCTCAGCGACAGGCTGAAGTCGTCGGTCGACTGGCCGCCGACCGCCTGGTTCCACACCGCGTAGGCCACCGCGTCGGCGCTGCGGTCCAGCGGTACATCGGCGACATTGCTGATCGTGTCGCACGAGCTGTGGTAGCAGGAGTCGTAGGCCGCACCGGCCGTGCCGCCCCACTTCTGCGCCTGGGCCGTGGTCTTGGTGGCCGAGGCACCCGCGGCGATGCCGCTGGAGGCGATGCCGGCGTTGCGGAACGAGGCGTCGTCGGAGCGGTTGGCGCCCTCGACGTTCTCCTCGGTCTGCACGCCGATCGAGTCGTAGTAGGCCTTCAGCGGCTGCGCCGCCGTGGTGGTGATGTTGTTGATGAAGTAGCCGGCGTTACGGGAGCCGACCATGTCGAAGTTCCAGTACGCCCGGATCTTCGCGCGTTCGGTCGCCGGGAGCTGGTTGACGTAGAAGGCGGAGCCGCGCAGGCCCTGCTCCTCGTCGGACCACCAGCCGAAGCGGACCCGCTTGGTCATCGTCGGGTTCTGCTGCGCCAGGGCCAGGGCGACCTCGAGCAGCACCGCCGAGCCGGAGCCGTTGTCGTTGATGCCGGGACCGGCCGCGACGCCGTCGAGGTGCGCGCCGAGCATGAGCACCTGGTTGGCGTCACCGCCGCGCCACTCGGCGATGAGGTTCACCGAGCCGGTCGTGCAGGACGTGCAGGTCTGCCGGGTCACGGTGTAGCCCGCCGCCTGCAGCCGCTGCTCGACATACTGCAGCGAGGCGGTGTAGCCGGCGCGGCCGGAGTACCGGTTGCCGCCGTTGTTCGTGGCGATCGTCTGGAACTGGGTGAGGTGCGCCCGCACGTTGCCGACGCTGATGTCCGGGGCGGTGCCCGGGTTGCCGCCGCCGGTGACGGTGAGGCCGAGCGTCGCCGTCCGGTCGGCGCTGACCCCGTCGCCGAGGATCGTCACGGTGTACGACCCTGCCGGCGTGCTCGCCGCCGTGCTGATCCGCAGGCTCGACGTGCCGCCCGACTGGACGGTCGCCGGGGTGAACGTGGCGGACGCGCCGGCCGGCAGGCCGCTCGCGGACAGTGCCACGCTCTGCGCGCTGCCGGAGGTGACCGCCGTGCTCACGGTGACCGTGGCGGCCTGGCCGGCGGTGACGCTGGTCGAGGTCGGGCTGACCGTGACCGAGAAGTCGTTGCCGCCGCCGATCGGGCACGCCGGCTCACCGGCCGCGGCGTTGACGCTCACGGCGCTCCACGCGGCCTTGACCGTCGCGCATTCGGCGTTGCTGTTCGGGTACAGCTCGACCGCGGCGCGGACGGTCGCCAGCCGGGCGGCGGCGTGGTTCCAGGCCGTGGTCTTGCGGTTGAGCCCGCCGAGGAAGATCCGGCCGGCCTTCTGGATGCCGATGCCCGTCACGGTCGTGTTGTTGCAGGTCGGGCTGGTGGGCTTGCCGCCGCCCGGGTTGCTGCCCTCCGCCAGGAGGTAGAACCAGTGGTTCTGCGGGCCGGCGGCGGCGTGCACCTCGGTGCTCGGGATGGAGCTGCTGTAGCAGTTCGGGTTCCCGCTGATCCGCGACGGGTTGTACATGTACCGGATCGGGCCGGAGCCGGTGAGGTTGACCTCCTCGCCGACGTCGTAGTCCGCGGGGTCGTTCGGGTTGTTGGCGTATGCCTCGGTCAGCGCGCCGAAGATGTCACCGGTCGACTCGTTGAGGCCGCCGTTCTCGTTGCCGCTGCCGGCGCCGCCGGGCGTGGTCTGGAAGATGGCGTGGCCGTACTCGTGCGCGACGACGTCGATCGGGGTCGCCTGGCCGGTGCCGGCCGAGTTGCGGCCGAAGTTGGTGTACGAGCCGTTCCAGTACGCGTTGACCTCCGCCAGCCCGACCCGGGCGGGGAAGCCGCGGCCGGCGCCGTTGATCCCGTTGCGCCCCAGCCAGCTGCTGAGCATGTCCCACTCCTGCTCGACGGCGTACATCACGTCGACGCAGGCGGTCTCCAGGTTGGTGCCCGTCCCGTTGCCCCAGGTGTTGGTGGTCTTGGTGTAGGGCGTGCCGCCCTGACCACCGCAGGAGATCCCGGGCCGGTTCGGGTCGGTCATCGAGTACGACGAGCCGGAGCCCGACGTGTCGATGGTGACCTGGCCGTTGTAGTAGCCGTTGCCGGTCGCGGCGACGACCTCGTCCCAGGTCTCCTCGGGCAGCGCGGCGCCGGTCGTGGCGTCGACGTAGACGTGCAGCTTGCCGGGCTTGCCGGCGGCGGTGCCCTCCAGGACGACCTCGTAGGCGAGCCGGCCCTTGCCGCGGGCGAGGACGACCAGCCTGGGCGGGTAGGCGGTCGTGACCTTCGACAGCTGCGTCTTCGCGGCTTCCGTCGCCTTGACGGCATCGATCTTGGCGGTGGTCGTGACGTCGAGCGCGGTCTCCTGCGCGCCGTTGACGCTCAGCACCGTGCCGTTCGCGTCGGTGACGACGACGAAGTCGCCGCCCCGCACCGGCAGGCCACGGTGGGTGCGCTCGTACGACACGTACCGCAGCCCCTCCTGCCGCACGACCGACCTGCGGTCGAAGCGGTCCTCCGGCGACCGGTGCACCTTGGCGGGCTCGGCGCCGAGGAACTGCTCGGCGGCCACCTCAGGCGCGACGGCGGCCTTCTGGGGCGGGCCGGGGTCCGGCGGGCGGGTCGCGGCGGCCGTCACCATGGTGGCGGCCAGCACGACGGCGACGGCGGCGGCGACCGTCACGCCCCCGCGCAGCGCGAGTGTGCGTCTCACATTGGCTCCTCTTGACGACCGGTCCGGCGGCTGGAGCGGCGGTGGCCGCCCGACCCGGACCGGGATGACAGATGGGGGTTCTGCCTGCACCAGGTCCGCCCGAGGTACGGCGCAACAAGGTGGTTAACTCCTGTTACTAGTTCAGTAACACCCAGCATTCAAGGGGATGACCAGGCGCCCCGTCAAGAGACGCCGACAAATGGGCCGCCTGCCGCGGACCGGCGAGGTGCCTGGTGAGCGTCAGCGGGTGCCGGCACCGCGGTGGCGTTTGCGCCGGTTGATGCCGCACTCCACGACATGGCGCCGCTCGCGGATCTCGGGGCCGAAAGGCGGGTGGCGGCCGCCCAGTACGATCTCGTGTTGTGCATGTCCGGGGGATCGCGCAACGTGTCGTGTCGGGGAGCCTGGCGGTGCTTGTCGCACTCGCCGCGCTGACGGCCTGCGCCAGGACGGTGCAGCGACCCGTGCCGGATCAGACACCCGAGTCCTATGAGGTGCTGGTCGGCGAGTGGCACTCGACGATGACCGACTCCCTGCACCTCGAAGGCATCATGCTGGAGCACCCGATGCCCGAGGTTCCGTGGCCCGCCGGATGGGACTACCGCTTCCGGGCCCGGTGCGCCGGCACCGGCGCCCTGCTGTTCAGCGTGCGCGGGAAGCGCTTCCGCAACACGTTGAAGCCGCACTGCACCGGCAAATGGCAGCTCGACAGGACATCGTTCCCACCCCTCGTCCACGACGGCGACCGCGACCTCGGCCCCTACACCGTGATCTTCGACGCGGAGCCCACCGTCACCTCCTGGGACGTGGAGGCCTACGCCACGCGGATCTACAACGCCTACGGAACCGCAACCCCATCGCCGAGCGGCCCCGCCGTCACGGCGTCCGCCGCCGCCACGCCGTAGTCGACAGGGCAGACCGCACGCCCAACTTCGACACACTGCCCCAGGTTCGCGTCATGCCGGGGTGACGGGCGGCTGGAACGGGCGCCCGCCACGGACGGCCGGCTGCGCCTTCCACTGTTGGAAGCCGGTCCCGAGGCGGTCGAGCTCGGTCTGGGTGCCGATGTCGGCACGGTGCTCCGGGCGCTCGGCGTAGTGGCGCAGCACGGTGGTCAGGAAGACGGTGTTGACGTGCAGCCGGAACACCGCGATGCGGCGCGAGCGCGCGACGCCGTCCGGGCCGCGGTGCAGCAGCCGGATCGTCCACTGCCCCGGGTGCGGACCGCCGGGCAGCAGGTCGTCCCACCGGATGTCGTGCGTCCGGAAGACGTTCCGCACGGTGACGCCGGCCGGGGTCAGCCGCAGCCCGGCACCCGGCAGCCACAGCAGCGCGAGCGCGGCGAGGACCATCAGTGCGGGGAGTGCGATGAACCCCCGCAGGACCGGGTCGGTGGGCAGGCCGATCCGGTCCGTGCCCGGCACCCTGTCGAACGGAAACGTGTTCGCCGCCTGCGACATCAGCGCGATCGCCAGGAAGCCGGGCTGCACCGGCGAGCCGGGAGCGACGAACGTGGCCCCGTCGCGTTGGAACGTCGCCGGTGCGCGCAGCTGCCGGCGGGTCAGCCACAGGTACACCAGCAGCGGGCCGAGCAGGGCGACCCCGGCCGTTCCGAGGCTCGCCCAGGTGCCGGTCGACGCGGGCTCGATCCGCCAGAACATCGCCTGCAGCACGAACCTGTGCACCCAGACCGCAGCGAACCCCGCCGAGGCCACGACAGTGGCGGTGACCCTCCAGGCGAGCGGCATGCCCGGATCGTAAGTGGTCACCCGAGGCGCAGACAGCCTCCGAACGGCTCAGGAAGCAATCCTGCTCACGTTCAGCGACATTGGCGATGCGGCGCACGTCCGCCGGACAGTGCGGTGGGCAGCCTGCCGATCGCAGGCCGCCCACGTCCGTGCCGGTGACGCCGCGATCAGCAGCAGCCCTTCCAGCTGTTGATCAGCTGGCCGCCGACGCCGCCCTGGTAGACGCGGCAGTAGGCGCCGCACTGGTAGTACTGGTAGCACTGGCTGCCGCCGCACCCGGTGTAGCGGTAGACGCAGTAGCCGGCCTGGTCGCCGACGCACGCCGACGCCTTGGCGCCCGGCAGGAGCGCGGTGAGCATGCGGTCGCCGAGGCGGGTGAGGGTCTTCGTCATGGCCGATGCCACTCCCTTCGATGGTCCGACACGGTGCCGGCCGAGTTGACCGTCACGGCGGCCGTTAACGTTTCGCTAACGGCCCTGGTCGCGTTGGATCGCCCCAGCGAGTGTCCGGAGCCGCTGCCCCGGGGCGATGCCGAGCTCGTCGGCGAAGAGCCGCCGGATCTCGTGGTAGGCGCCGAGCGCGGCCGCCGGGCGCCCACCGCCGAGGTGGCCGCGCATCAGGCATTCCCAGGCCCGCTCGCGGAAGGGTTGCCGCAGCACGAGTGCGTCCATGGTGCTGACCGCCTCGTCGTAGCGCCGCAGTGCCAGCAGCGCCTCGGCCAGGTCCTCGAGCGCGCACATCCGCCGCTCCTCCAGCCCGGCCGCGGCGGCCTGGATGGCCGGGGCGGGCACGTCACCGAACGCCGGGCCGCGCCACAGCCCCAGCGCGCGCTGCAGCAGGCCGATCCGGGTCGCGGCGCCGTCCGGTCCGGGATGGCGGACGGCCTCGGCGGTCAGGCCGGTGAAGGTCGCCAGGTCGGTACGCGCGGAGCCGGCGTCGAGGCGGTACCCGGGTGCCTGGGTCTGCAGCGCCCCGCTCGCCGGGCAGCCGCCGGCCCGGGCGAGCTCGCGGCGCAGGGCCCAGATGTGGCCCTGGACCTTCGTGACCGCGGTGGCCGGCGGCGCGTCGGGCCAGATCGAGTCGACGAGCTGGTGCACGGGCACGACGGCACCGCGCTCCAGCGCGAGGGCGGCGGTGATCGCGCGGCGTCCCGGGCCGCCGACCGGCACCGCCCGTCCGTCGACACGGATCTCGATCGGGCCGAGCAGGCCGATGGCGATCATGGGGCGGGCTCCATCTGGTAGCCGCCCGCCTGCAGCCGGAACATCGCCGCGTACCTCCCGTCCGCCCGCATCAGCGCCGCGTGGTCGCCGTGCTCGACGACGACACCGCCGGCGAGGACGGCGATCGTGTCGGCGTCGCGGACGGCGTTGAGGCGGTGCGAGATGAGCAGGCAGGTCCGCCGGCCGCGCAGCGCCGCCATCCGCCGGTGGACCTCGTGTTCGGCGTGCACGTCGAGCCCGGCCGACGGCTCGTCGAGGATGAGCAGGCCGGCGTGGTCGCGCAGGACCGCCCGGGCGAGGGCGAGCCGCTGCCACTGCCCGCCGGAGAGGACGACGCCGGATTGGGCGTCGGACTCGCCGAAGGCTCTGGTGAGCGGGGTGGCGTACCCGAGCGGAAGGCGTTGCAGCGCCTCGTCGATGCCTGCCTCTGCCGCGGCGGCGCGCAGCCTGGGCAGGTCGCCGGCGGCGGTGAGGTCGCCGACGGCGATGTTGTCGGCGGCGGTGAACTCGTAGGCCATGTAGTCCTGGAACACGGCGCTCATCCGCTCGCGCAGCCGGGCCGGGTCGAGGCGGGTGATGTCGGTGCCGTCCCACAGGATCGTGCCGCGGGTCGGCGGGTAGAAGCCGCACAGCAGCTTGACCACCGTGGACTTTCCGGCGCCGTTGTCGCCGACGAGGGCGAGCGACCGTCCGGCGCGGACGGTGAACGACGCGCCCCGCAGGATCCAGTCATGCCGCTCGCCGTACCGGAACCACACGTCACGGAACTCGATGGTGGGCACGTCGCCGTCGGACGGCGCGGCGGCCGGCACCGGATCGGCCGCGCCGGCGGAGGTCACGGCGACGTAGTGCCGGAACAGTGTCAGGCACTCCCCCGCGGCGGCTAGCTCCGCGACGACACCGGCGAGGGTGCCCTGCAGCGCGGCCAGGGCGGCGACGAGCACGGACAGGTCCCCGACCGTGCCGTGCCCGGCGGCGACCCTGCCGACCAGCACGGCGAGCGCCGCGGCCGACACCATCCCACCGAGCAGCGCCAGGCTCCCGTCGACGCGCAGGGCCAGCCGGTCGGTGCCGCGCTCCGCCGCCTGCGCACCGCGCAGCTCGGTGAGCATGCGGGTCCGGAAGAAGGTGGCCAGGCCGTACAGCCGGATCTCCTTGGCGGCTCGCATGTCCAGCAGCAGCTCGGCGTAGAAGACCTGGCGGCGCACGCCGGGCGTGATCCGCACCAGCGTGTCGCTGCGGTGCCGGCTGAGCCGGAGCTGGGCGATCAGGGCCGGCACCGCCGAGGCGACCACCAGCACGGCGACCAGCGGTGACCCGGCGACGAGCGTCGCGGTGAAGCCGGTCAGCGTGACGGCGGCCTGCGCGGTGGACAGCACCGACCCGGTCAGCTGGGCGGGAGCGATCTGGCTCGCCTGGCGGGCGAGTTGCAGCCGGTTGTGGAAGTCCGGGTTTTCGAGCTCCGCCAGCCCGGCCGGGCGCGACACGGCGGTGAACAGCTCGACCTGGGTCCGTAGGGTGACCCGGCGCGCGATCTCCTGCTCCGCGTACCGCCCGGCGTGCCCGGCGACCGCCCAGGCCGCGGCGGCGCCGGCGATCCCGGCGACCGGCCAGGCCAGGTGTGACCCGCCGGCGCTGAGCTGGTCGAGCAGCAGCTTGGTGCACCAGGCGACGACGACGGGCGCGCCGCCCCCGATGAGCATGGCCGCGATCCGCAGCGCCGCGGCCGCCGGGGCCGATCGCAGATACAGCGCGGCGGCCATGGCGAACAGTCGCACCGGTCCGGGCTCGTTCACGGCCGCACCGGCAACCGGAGGTCGTCGACGGTGGTGCCGCTCGCGGCCAGGATGCCGCCGTCGTCGTAGTACAGGAACGCCGGCGTGCCGAGGACGCCGAAGGCCGCCATGAGCTCGCCGGGTCCCGGTTCGGTGACCACCTGCCCGGCAGGCCGCAGCACGGTGGCGAGCGCGGCGACGTCCTCGCCGGGCGTGGTCGTCACCACGGACAGGATCTGCACACCGTCGCGCCGCAGGTCGGTGGCGCGGCGGGCGAGCCGGTCGGCCTGGTCCGGGCAGTACTTGCAGGTCGTGGAGAAGAACGCGAGCAACAGCGGACCGCCGGTCCGGCCGGTGACCCTGTCGACCTGTTCGGCGGGCAGGGCGCTGCCGAGCGGCGGCCCGACCGCCGCGAGGCCGGGGTCGCGGTGCTCCTCGATGGCGCGCAGCCGGCGGATCACGGCGGTGGTGAGCAGCAGGTCGACCGCGACCGCGACGGTCAGCACGGCGACGAGGGCGTACAACAGGGTCACGGTTCCTCCAGGGGTCGGCGTGGCTGCCCGGGGCGGCGCAGCAGCCAGGCGAGGGTGTCGAGGTGCACCACGGCGGCGACGGCGGCGACCGCGGAACAGCCGTTGACGAGCAGGCCGGCGGCGGACCCACCGGCCGGGTCGAGCAGGTCCGGCGCCGACACGGCGACGGCGCCGGCGGTGGCGGCCTCGACGGCGAGGACGCCGGCGCGGATCACGTGCCGGCGCGCGAC
>NZ_JBEXUD010000045.1:0-102986 GCF_040614215.1 Dactylosporangium sp. NPDC006015 | reverse complement strand
CGGGGGGGGGGGGGGGGGGGGGGGCGGGGGGGGGGGCCCCCCCCCCCCCGGCGCCGCGGTCTGCGCAACTACACGCGGACGTGCAGGGAGGGCCGCCAAGGCCCGACCGTTGACTGCGGGAGCAACGGCCGTGCCCACGACGGACCGGAGCCATGAACTTGGCTCTTTGCTCTTGGCTCTGGCTCCTGGGGCGCTGCTGGGGCGCTGCTGGGGCGCTGCTGGGGTCATGCGAAGCGGGCGGCGCCTCTGCCGAGGTCGCCGCCCGCCGGTGTCGCGGTGTTACAGATATTGGCCGGTGTTGGTGGCGGTCTCTATGGACCGGCCGGCCTCCGCGCCCTTGCCGCCGGAGACGAGCGTGCGGATGTAGACGATCCGCTCGCCCTTCTTGCCGGAGATGCGGGCCCAGTCGTCGGGGTTGGTGGTGTTGGGAAGGTCCTCGTTCTCGCGGAACTCGTCAACGCAGGAGTCGAGCAGGTGCTGGAGGCGCATGCCCTTCTGGCCGTTGCTGAGGAAGTCCTTGATCGCCATCTTCTTGGCCCGGTCGACGATGTTCTGGATCATCGCGCCGGAGTTGAAGTCCTTGAAGTACAGGACCTCCTTGTCGCCGTTGGCGTAGGTCACCTCGAGGAACCGGTTCTCCTCGGTCTCGGAGTACATCCGCAGGACCACCGCGTCGATCATCGCCGCGACCGTCGCCTCGGGCGAGTTGTCGTGCTCGGCGATGTCGTCCTTGTGCAGCGGGACGGTGGTGAGGATGTACTTGGAGAAGATGTCCTTGGCCGCCTCGGCGTCCGGTCGCTCGATCTTGATCTTCACATCGAGCCGGCCGGGGCGCAGGATCGCCGGGTCGATCATGTCTTCCCGGTTGGACGCGCCGATGACGATGACGTTTTCCAGGCCCTCGACGCCGTCGATCTCGCTCAGCAGCTGAGGCACGATCGTGTTTTCGACGTCGGAGGAGACGCCCGAGCCGCGGGTCCGGAACACCGAGTCCATCTCGTCGAAGAACACGATGACCGGGGTGCCCTCGCTCGCCTTCTCACGGGCGCGCTGGAAGATCAGCCGGATGTGCCGCTCGGTCTCGCCGACATACTTGTTGAGCAGCTCGGGACCCTTGATGTTGAGGAAGTAGCTGGTCCTGCGCTCCTCGCCGCGCCGCTCGGCGATCTTCTTCGCCAGCGAGTTGGCGACCGCCTTGGCGATCAGCGTCTTGCCACAGCCGGGAGGGCCGTAGAGCAGGACGCCTTTCGGCGGACGCAACAGGTGCTCGCGGAACAGCTCCGCGTGCAGGAACGGCAGCTCCACGGCGTCGCGGATCTGCTCGATCTGCGAGAAGAGGCCGCCGATGTCGGTGTAGTCGACGTCGGGCACCTCCTCCAGCACCAGCTCCTCAACCTCGCTCTTCGGGATCCGCTCGTAGGCATACGCCGAGCGGGGCTCGATCATGAGCGAGTCGCCGGCGCGCAACGGCGCTTCGGCGAGGGTGTCGGCCAGGTGGACGATCCGCTCCTCGTCGGCGTGCGAGATGACGAGAGCGCGGTCACCACCTTCCAGGATCTCCTTCAACATGACGACCTCGCCGGCCCGCTCGAACCCGAGCGCGTCGACGATGTTCAGGGCGTCGTTGAGCAGGACCTCCTGGCCTCGGCGCAGCTCCTCGACCTCGATGGCCGGGGAAACTGCCACGCGCAGCTTGCGCCCACCGGTGAAGACGTCAACGGAACCGTCTTCGTGGCGGGCGAGGAAGACGCCGTAACCGCTCGGCGGCTGTGCCAGGCGGTCAACTTCCTCCTTCAGCGTCACGATCTGGGCGCGGGCCTCCTTGAGGGTGGCCACGAGCCGCTCGTTGTTTTCGGTCAGCCGGGCAATCTGCGCCTGCGCTGCGGCAAGCCGCTCCTCGAGCTGTCGCACGTGTCGCGGGGTTTCCGTCAGCTTGCGCCGCACCAGGGCGAGTTCCTCCTGGAGGAAAGCGACCTGCGTGGAGAGATCGTGGGCGTCCTTCTCCCATCGTGCGGCGCGCGTCTCCGCGTCGTCGCTGCGTGCCACGTCCCACCTCCCCGGGGGCTTTGAACGTTGTGCTCTAACACTAACTGCTGTTCGCCGGTCTGGGCCCCTTCGAACCCGTGCGCCACAGGGCTTTTACAAATCGTGCGGCCTGGAGGCGCTTTCCACCAGCCCTGTAATGTTGCAGCGTGAGCGCTCTTGAGGTGTGGGTTGACCAGGACCTGTGCACCGGTGACGGCCTGTGTGTGCAGTACGCGCCTGAGGTATTCGAGTTCGACGTCGATGGTCTGGCCTATGTGAAGGGGACCGACGGCGAGCTTCAGCTGGCCCCCGGCACCCGCGTCGACGTGCCCGAACACCTCCGGCTCGAGGTCATCGACGCGGCCAAGGAGTGCCCCGGCGACTGCATCCACGTGCACCGGGCGGCCGACGACGTGCCCGTCGCCGGACCCAACGCCGACTGATTCCTCACAGCATCGGCTTGCCCACGAGAGAAGAGACCAGCCGGGCAAACTCCTCCAAACGGGCGATCTGTCCGGCGCCGCCGTCGTCGAGAGTTTTACCGAAGCGCAACGCGTCGTGGCGGATGATCGAGCCGGCCTCCTCGGCGGCGACGTTCGCCTCGTCGAGCGAGGTCAGCAGCAGGTAGACATCGACGCTGTCTACTCTCGCGTGCCCGTTGGGGTTGCGGCTGAGCCGGCGGCGGCAGCCGACCTCGGTCACCGCCGACAGCGCCACGACCCGCAGCGACGACGTCATCGAGCCCGGCGGCGCCTCCTCAGGCGGGATGTCCTCGCCGTGCCACAGGATGAGCCGGGTGCCGTCGCAGACGACGACCTCCTGCCAGACCCCGTTGACGTCGTTGACGAACCGCTCGAGCGTGAAACCGAGCACACTCTGCCCGCGCAGGACGCCGGCCATCGCGTCGAGCGCGATGTCCGGGTCCCGCAGGTATGCCCTGGCCGCCGACTCGAGGTCCGGATAGGGCGACCAGTCCGGAAATACGGCAGGTAGGTCACTGAAGCTCGGACGGCTCATCCTTTGCCTCCTCCTCCCGTGCGACCGCGGCGGCTGCCAACCGCCGCGCCGCATACGCTTCGGCGCCCTTGCTCGGCTTGCGGCGCCGCGGCGGCGCCGTCACCCCCGGCGCCAGCTTCCGGGCACTGACGAGGAACGCGGTGTGCGCGATCATCCTGTGATCGGGCCGCACCGCGAGACCCTCGACGTGCCAGTCACGCACCAGGCTCTCCCAAGCCCGGGGCTCCGTGTAGCCGCCGTCCTCGCGCAGCGCCTCCACCAGCTCGGACAGCTGCGGCGTGGTCGCCACATAGCCGATGAACACCCCGCCGGGGATCAGCGCCCGCGACACGAGCGGCAGGATCTCCCACGGGGTCAACATGTCTAGGATTATCCGATCAAAACCGACATCTTCGCAGCCCGCTACGTCACCTACCCGCAAGGTCCACCCCGCCTGGGGCCCGCCGAGGAAGGCCTCGACGTTGCGCCTGGCGATCGCTGCGAAGTCTTCGCGCATCTCGTACGACGTGACGCTGCCGCTCGGTCCGACCGCCCGCAGCAGCGAGCAGGTGAGGGCGCCGGAGCCGGCCCCGGCCTCCAGGACCCGGGCACCGGGGAAGATGTCGCCCATGGCGACGATCTGCGCGGCGTCCTTCGGGTAGATGACCTGGGCGCCGCGGGGCATGGACAGCACGTAGTCCGACAGCAGCGGCCGCAGCGCGAGATACGCCGTGCCGCCGGCGCTCGTCACGACGCTGCCGTCGGGCGAGCCGATCAGGTCGTCGTGCGGGAGGGCGCCGCGGTGGGTGTGGAACTCCTTGCCCGGTTCGAGCACGATCGTGTGCATCCGCCCCTTGGGGTCGGTCAACTGGACCCGGTCACCCGGCTGGAAGGGTCCCCGGCGGGTGGTGGGGAGGTCGAGGGACACAGTCACGTGCGATTCCTTCTGCTGGTGGGCCTGCTGGTGGATCTGCGTGTTTCGAGCAACGAGAGCAGCTCGGCGCCGCGCAGGACGCCGTGCACATCCTCACCCGAGACCACCAGGTAGTCGCCGCCCGGGTCGTCCCGGATGGCGTGCAGCAGGTCGGTGCCCCGCAGATCCCCTGCCAGGACGTGGTGCTCGTCGATCCGGCGGGTGACGTCGCCGATCGGCACCCACGGCCGGCGCTCCGCCGGGACCGCCCGTGCCGAGGCGCCGTGCACGAACCCGAGCATCGCCCCGGCCCCGTCCACGACGGCGAGTGGCTGGCCGCCGCTCTGCTGGGCGATCCGCTCCGCCTCCGCCAGCGGCGTGGCCGCGGCGACGGGGATCACCGGCCTGGCCAGCTCCCGCGCGTTGAACGGCGGCAGGCTCGACGCGACCCGCCCGTGCCGGATCGCCTGACCGGCGCCGACCCACATCGTGATGCTGACCAGCAGCGTGAAGAGCAGGCCGAAGATCCTGTCGAGGACGCCCTGGGAGTACAGCACGACCACGGTGGCGGCGGTGGCGACCGCGACCAGCCGCCCCGACCAGCCGGCGACCCGCCGGCCGAGATTCGGGTCACCGCTGATCTTCCAGACGAGGGCCTGCAGCGCCCGCCCACCGTCCAGCGGCAGGCCGGGCAGCGCGTTGAACACCGCCACCACGATGTTGCTCAGTGCCAGCTGGAACGCGAACGTCTCGGCCAGGCTGTGCGCCGGCAGCACCAGCGCGACGCCGCCCGCCAGCAGTCCCAGCAGCAGCGACACGGCCGGCCCGGCGAGCGACACGAACAGCTCCACGCCCGGCCGCGGCGCCTCCCGCTCCATCTCCGTGTAGCCGCCGAGCATCTCCAGCGTGATACCGCTCACACCGATCCCGCTGTGCCGGCTCGTCACTGCGTGGCCGAGCTCGTGCAGCAACACCGACAGCAGCAGGCACACCACGAACCCGAAGCCCAGCACGAACCCGGTCGTCATCGGCAGCGTCCGCTGCGCCGACAGGAACTGGCTATACGTCAGCGTGATCAGCGCGGCGAGCAGCAACCAGGACGGGGCGAGGAAGATCGGGACGCCGAACAGCCGCCCCAGCGGGATCCCGGAGCCGCGCTCCGGCGGCCGGGTCCGGGCAGCCGACGACGCCGGCGCGGGTGCCGAGCGGTAGTCGTCCATTGCCCATGATGCTACGTGTAGTCCGCGCCGAGGGGTCGGTCCGCGAAAACTGTCGTACCCGTGGCCTAACCTTCCACGCATGACGGAGACCATCACCACCCTGCCTACGTTGTCGCCGTCGCGCGCCGCGGACTTCAAGACGTGTCCGCTGCTGTACCGGTTCCGCAGCATCGACAGGCTTCCCGAGCGCCCGACGCCCGACCAGATGCGAGGCACGCTCGTGCACGCCGTGCTGGAGGCGCTGTTCGAGGAGCCGAGCGGCAGCCGCACTCCCGAGCGGGCCGCCGCCCTCGTCGCGCCGCAGTGGCAGCGCCTCGTGGAGACCGAGGAGGGCCTCGCCGACCTGTTCGCGGACACGGAGGCGTTCCTGGAGTCCAGCCGCGAGCTGCTCGGTGGCTACTTCGCCGTGGAGGACCCCAACCGGCTGGAGCCCGCGGAGCGGGAGGCGTTCGTCCAGGCCGAGGTCGACGGCAAGCTCGTCATCCGCGGCTACATCGACCGCCTCGACGTCTCCCCCGCCGGCGACCTCCGCGTCGTGGACTACAAGACCGGCGGCGCGCCCCGCGAGGCCTTCGAGGCGCGCGCCATGTTCCAGCTGAAGTTCTACGCGCTGGTCCTGTGGCGGACCCGCGGCGTGGTGCCCCGCGTGTTACGCCTCATGTACCTCAAGGACCGCGAGGTCTGCGACTTCTCCCCCGACGCCGACGAGCTGGCCAGGTTCGAGCGGACGCTGCTGGCCCTGTGGCAGGCGATCGAGCGGGCGACGGCCGAGCGCGACTTCAGGGCCCAGCCGAGCCGGCTGTGCGGCTGGTGCGCCCACCAGGCGCTGTGCCCGGCGTTCGGCGGGACGCCGCCGCCGTTCCCCGAGCCGGCGACGGCTGCCGCGCTGCCCTTGTCGACGGAGGAGGAGCCCGCCGCGGGCCGCGACGAGTGACCCTTGCCGTTGCTCCCGGTTCGGCCCGGCGCGGTGTGTCGGTCGACCCGTTCGGGGCCGGCACGGCGCGGATGGCACGCCTCCGGATCGAAACCGGACGCGGTGCGGGGCGACAGGGTCGACGCGCAGCGCTCAGAGCACGCACCGTCAGGCCGACGCGGTGAGTCCAGCGCCGTCCCGTGAGGGGTGCCACCCGGCGCGGTGACTTGGTGCGTCGGCACAGCCCCAGGTCTTCCCGCGGGCACGGCGCAGCACGACCCGGGCACCACGCGGTGCCGGGGCGGCGCCGGGTGCAGGCGGGCACGGACGTGACATGGAGCGGGACGGGCGGTGTGTCGCTCGATTCGCCCGGAATCGGCACGGGCCGGATCGAGACCGGACGCGGTGCGGGGTGGCAGGGTCCGAGCGCCGCGCGATGCGCTCAAGGCTCACTCCGTCAGGCCGGTGCGGCGAGCCCAGTGCCGCCCGGCGACGGGTGCCACCCGGCACGATGACCTAGCTCGTCCCGTGAGCCTGGCCGAAGTGCGGCACGCGCATTGCACGGGTGTGGCCACAGCGCGGACGCGGCACAGACACGGCCCGGGTCGACTGTGGGCCGGATGCGGGGGCCTACGCGGGTGCGGACGCGGCACTGCGCGGGTGCGGACACTGAGCAGGTGTGGGCACTGAGCGGGTGTGGGCACGGCACAGGCACGGGCACCGCGCGACGCTGGTGCGGCAGGGCGAGTTCGGACCGTCGCGATCGTGGGTCGGGCGCAGCCGGTGAATGCGGTGGGCAAACCGCAGCCCGGGCGTGGATCAGATGTGGGCGGTCCGGCCGGGCGCGGCGCAGGTGCGACCCGGCACCGCACGGCGCGGGCAGGGGCATGGCACGGGAGTGAGCATCGCACGCGTCTCAGCCAGCAGTCCGCCGCGGTCAGCCGGCCGGCTTCGGTCGTCTCGGCGAGCAGCCCGGCGACGCGTCCGAGTGGCCGGGGTCCGTATCCCAGCCCGGCCGCCCGGTCCGTGCTCGACGAGCCGCTGACCGTGCCACCGCGGCAGGCCGGGGCGGCCCCGCTCCGGCGCCCAACCCGGGCCCGGCACCTGGCCCGACCGCCGTCGACACGCGGATCGGCCTCGAGTTGCCCGAGCCGCCGTGTGCCAGCCGGGTGCCATGCCGCTGCGAGCCCCGGCCTGATTGATCAAAGGACAGGCCCGGCCGCCAGCACGACCAGAACCGGCCTTCGATCTCCAATCACGAACCTCACATCCGTCAGCGCTCGAGTTGCCGCGGGGGTCGGTGCCAGTCGGGTGCCGTGCCGCTGCGGGGCGCGGGCTGATTGATCCAAGGACGGTTCTGGCCGTCGGGACGACCGGATCCGGCCTTGGATCACGCGGGCGCGGACGGCGCGTCGCGGTAGGTGGGGGGACGGGCGTCTCATCCTCAAGCAGGAGGCGCGGGTCGGACGCGGCGACGAATCCAACCAGGGTTGGAGCCGATAGCGTACGAAGAGTGCTGAAGCGCGTGTTGAGCCGCCGAGCGGACCCGTTGGTGCAGGACATCGTGCTCGCGGTCGTGCTCGCTGTGGTCGGCGGGAGTTCGACGGCGCTCGCGGAGCAGGTGCTCGATGCCGGCAACCTGGCCCTGCAGGTGACGTTCGACACGGTCGGGTTGCTGGCGGTGGCGGTGCGGCGGCGGTGGCTGTGGGGGGCGGTGTGGTTCACGGCGGCGCACACCGTGGTGCCGTTCCTCGGGGTGCTGCCGGTGATGTACGGCGGGTTCGCCGTGATCGTCCTCACGTACACGGCGGCGGCGTATCTGCCGTTGCGGCGGGCGATCGCGGCCGGGCTGCTGATCTGGGCGCCGGGGATGGTGCTGGCGACGGTGCTGGGGCGCACCAATGACGAGCCGCTCGGGCTGACGCCCCAGGTCTTCCTGCTGTTCAACGCGATGAGCGCGGCGGTGTGCTTCACGGTCGGGCGGATGATGGCGACGCGGCGGGCGTATGTGGCGGCGCTGGAGGATCGGGCGAGGACGGCGGAGACGAGCCAGCGGGCGCTGACGGAGCAGGCGGTGGCCGACGAGCGGCGGCGGATCGCGCGGGAGCTGCACGACGTCGTGGCGCACCACGTGAGCGTGATGGGGGTCCTCGCGACCGGGTCGCGGCGGATGCTGCAGCGGGATCCGGGCGCCGCGGACGAAGCGCTCGCGACGATCGAGGAGACCGGCCGGACCGCGTTACGGGAGATGCGGCGACTGCTGACGGTGCTGCGCACGGAGGCGGAGCCGGCCGGTGAGCTGGCGCCGCAGCCGGGGCTCGCCGGCGTGGAGGGGCTGGTGGAACAGATCCGGGAGGCCGGTCTGCAGGCGGTGCTGCGGGTGGAGGGCGTGCCGGGGCAGCTGGACCCGGGCATCGCGCTGACGATCTACCGGATCGTGCAGGAGGCGCTGACGAACGCGTTGAAGCACGCCGGCGCGGCGACGGTCGAGGTGAGGATGGTGTTCAGCCGCTCGGACGTGGTCGTGGAGGTGTGCGACACCGGACGCGGGCCGCAGCTGGGCACCGCCGCGATCGGGCACGGACTGCTGGGCATGCGGGAGCGGGTCATGTTGTACGGGGGGACGCTGCGCACCGGGCCGCGGCCCGGCGGGGGTTACCGTGTGCACGCGAGGATCCCCATCGAACAGCATGCGGACAGCGTGGAACGGCTGCCCGCATAGGAAAGGCGCAGAGCTTGAACGAGAGGCCAATCCGGCTCCTGCTCGTGGACGACCAGCCGCTGCTGCGCACCGGGTTCAGGATGGTGCTCGGCGGCGAGGCGGACCTCGACATCGTCGCGGAGGCGGGTGACGGCGTCGAGGCGATCGAGCTGGCCCGGCGGCTGCTGCCCGACGTGGTGCTGATGGACATCCGGATGCCCCGCATGGACGGCGTGGCGGCGACCCGCGCGATCGTCGAGGCGAAGCTGCCCGTGCGTGTGTTGATCCTGACCACGTTCGACCTCGACGAGTACGTGGTGGGCGCGCTGCGGGCCGGCGCGAGCGGGTTCCTGGCGAAGGACGTGCCCGCCGACGACCTGGTCACCGCGATCCGGACGGTGGCGGCCGGTGAGGCGGTCGTCGCGCCGCGGATCCTGAAGCGGCTGCTGGACAAGTTCGCCGACGCGCTGCCCGACCCGGACGCGGAGCCGCCGCGGGACCTGCGGGTGCTGACGGACCGGGAGCGGGAGGTCCTGGTGCAGCTGGCGCGGGGGCTGTCGAACTCGGAGATCGCGCGGGCGCTGTCGGTGAGCGAGACGACGGTGAAGACGCACGTCGGGCACGTGCTGACGAAGCTCGGCCTCAGGGACCGCGTCCAGGCCGTCGTCCTCGCGTACGAGACGGGTCTGGTCCGACCGGGATCATAGGTCTCCTTCCCAAGGAGTACCCCCGACCGGCACCCCGGGAGGACGGCACACCCACGATCACCCCGTAGCGTGAGTGCATTCACGAAACCAGAGGGGGATCGAGCGTGACCACGACAGTCACGACCGGGCAGGCGGTCGCCGCCCGCGCGGTGGATGTGTGGAAGGTGTACGGCAGCGGCGAGGCCCAGGTCATCGCGCTGCACGGGGTGAGCGTCGAGTTGGAGCGCGGGCAGTTCACCGCGATCATGGGCCCGTCCGGGTCCGGCAAGTCGACGTTGATGCACACGCTCGCCGGGCTCGACTCGGTGACGCGCGGTGAGATCTTCGTCGGTGACACCCGGCTCACGGGGATGTCCGACGGGGACCTGACCAACCTGCGCAGGACCAAGGTCGGGTTCATCTTCCAGCAGTTCAACCTGCTGCCGACGCTGACGGCGGAGGAGAACATCCTGCTGCCGCTGTCGATCGCGGGTCGCAAGGCCGACCCGAAGTGGTATGACACGGTGATCGAGACGGTGGGGCTGCGGGACCGGCTGAAGCACCGGCCGAGCCAGCTGTCCGGCGGCCAGCAGCAGCGTGTCGCTTGCGCGCGGGCGCTGGTGGCGCGGCCGGAGGTCATCTTCGCCGACGAGCCGACGGGCAACCTCGACTCGCGGTCGGGGGCGGAGGTGCTGTCGTTCCTGCGCAACTCGGTGCGCGAGTTCGGGCAGACGATCGTCATGGTGACGCACGACCCGAATGCGGCCTCCTACGCCGACCGGGTCATCTTCCTGGCCGACGGCCGGGTCGTCGACGAGCTGCTGTCCCCGAGCGCCGACGCGGTGCTGGACAAGCTCAAGGGCCTGGACGCCCACCTGGAAAACAGGGTCGAGAGCGCCACCGACGCGCCGCAGGCGGGCTGAGCCGTGCTGCGCGCGACGCTCAAGAGCCTGCTGGCGCGCAAGCTCCGGCTGATCCTGTCGACCCTCGCCGTGGTGCTGTCGGTCATGTTCGTGTCGGGGTCGCTGGTGCTCACCGACACGTTGGGCCGCACGTTCGACAACGTGTTCTCCAACATCTACAGCTACACCGATGTGCAGGTGACGGCGAAGTCGCAGACGGCCGACGAGGCGTCCGGCAACAGCCAGGCGATCCTGCCGATCCCGGCCGACGAGGTGGCGCGGGTCGAGAAGGTCGACGGGGTGCGCTCGGCGACCGGCCAGGTGTTCGTCACCGGCGCCCGCGTCGTCGGCAAGAACGGCAAGGTGGTCATCAGCCAGTCCGGGCAGTTCGGCGGCAGCTGGACCGGCGAGGACGAGCTGACGAAGCTGATCGCCGGGAAGGCGCCGGCGGCCGCGGACGAGATCGTCATCAACAACGGGCTGGCGAAGCTGGGGAAGTTCGCCGTCGGCGACTCCGTCGACATCATCGCCCGCGCCGAGGCCCGCAAGACCTACAAGATCACCGGCATCATGCAGTACGCGGGCGGCCGCGACTCGATGGCCGGCGAGACGACGGTGCTGTTCACCGAGGCGACCGCGCAGAAGGTGATGCTCGGCGAGCCGGGCGTGTTCAACGTCATCGACGTCAAGGGCAACTCGGGCGTCACCGACAACCAGCTGCGCGACAACATCAAGGCGGCGCTCGGCCCAACGTTCACCGTGCAGACCGGTGAGGAGCTGTCGAAGGCGTCCAGCGAGGCGATCCGGGGGCTGCTGAAGTACTTCAACTACTTCTTCCTCGGGTTCGGCACGATCGCGCTGCTCGTCGGCGTGTTCCTGATCCTCAACACGTTCTCGATCATCGTGTCGCAGCGGACGCGGGAGCTGGCGCTGCTGCGGGCGATGGGCGCGAGCCGCTGGCAGATCATCCGGTCGGTGCTGCTGGAGGCGCTGCTCATCGGCGTCGTCGGGTCGCTGTTCGGGTTCCTGGTCGGCATGGGGCTCGGCGCGGTCGGGGCGAGCGCGTTCACGGCCCTGGCCAACATGGAGTCCGCGGGCCTGGGGCTGCCGGTGGCCGCGATCGTGACGTCGTTCACGATCGGCATCCTGGTCACGATGATCTCGGCGGTGCTGCCTGCGATCAAGGCGGCCCGGGTCGCGCCGATCGCGGCGATGCGGGACGCGGCGACGACCGACAAGCCGCTGACCGGCATCACCATCGCCGGTGCCGTCGTCACCGCGGTCGGTGTCGGCTCGCTGTCGTGGGGCCTGGCCGGCGCCGGCGACGCGACGCTGCTGCTGGTGTTCGGCGGGGTGCTGCTGACGCTGATCGGCGTGGCGCTGCTCGCGCCGATGGTCAGCCGGCCGCTGGTCGCCGGGCTCGGCGCGGTGTTCTCCTTCTCGGTGCCGGGCAGGCTTGGGCGGCGTAACTCGTCGCGCAACCCGCGGCGCACCGCGATCACGGCCGGCGCGGTCATGATCGGCATCGCGATCATCACGATGATCTCGACGATCTTCTCGTCGCTGTCGACGGCGATCGGCGAGTCGGTGGAGAAGGACCTGCAGGCCGACCTCGTCGTCTACGGGCAGCAGACTTCCGACGTGCCGCCGGTCATCCAGCCCGACGAGCTCACGCAGATCAAGGCGCTGCCGCAGGCACAGACGGTCGCCGCCGTGACCTACGACGGCGTGCAGGTCAACGGCAAGCAGGACTTCGTGTTCGCCTACGACGACTCGTCGGCCGCGATCACCGTCCTGAAGCTGCGGCCGGTCGCGGGCCGGATCGACCGCCTCGCCAGCGGCGAGTTCACCACCGACGAGAAGACCGCGAAGGACCGCAAGTACACGGTCGGCACCACCATCACGGTGACGTTCGCGAAGGGGCAGACGAAGACGCTGACGATGGTCGGGATCAGCAACTCGACCAGCAACGGCAACGGCGTCGTCATCTCCAACGCCGACGCGCAGACCGGGTTCGCGTTCCCGCAGCCGATCCAGGCCATGGTCAAGGTCAAGGACGGGGTCACGATCGCCGACGCGAAGGCCGCGGTCGAAGGGGTGCTGAAGAACAACCCCGAGGTCAGCGTCCAGACGAAGGACGAGCTCGTCGGCTCCAGCCGGCAGCAGTTCGACGTGGCGCTGGTCATCGTGCAGGTGCTGCTGTTCATCGCGCTGGGCATCTCGGTGCTCGGGGTCATCAACACGCTGCTGCTGTCGGTGATCGAGCGGACCAGGGAGCTGGGGATGCTGCGGGCGATCGGCCTGCGGCGCCGGCAGACGTGGTCGATGGTGACGATCGAGTCCGTGGTGATCACGCTGTTCGGCACGGTGCTCGGGCTCGTCGTCGGGGTCGGGCTCGGCGCGGCGACGGTCACCGCCCTCAAGTCGGTGATCGGCTTCGGCGCGGTCACGCTGCCCTGGGGGTACATGATCGCCTACATCATCGGGGCGCTCGTCGTCGGCGCGGTCGCCGGCCTGATCCCCGCGATCCGGGCGGTGCGCCTCAACGTGCTCAACGCCATCGCGTATGAATAGGCACCAGCGCTGACAAAGCCGGTCGGGGGTCTCCCCCGACCGGCTTTTCCGCTTTTCCGGAGCCCTTTCTGTGAAGGCTGAGAAACGCGGGCTAGGGGTTGACCCTGATTTCCGCTCCGGGCCAAACCCCCGCCCAAAACCGGTGGTCGGGTCGCCCTGCGGGCGGACGAGACGAGCCGGAACCGCCCCGAGGATGAAGGCACACCATTCACCAGGGGGAATCATGACTGCATCGGTTGCGACGCGCACCGAGGTGGCCGCGAAGGCGGTCGACGTCTGGAAGGTCTACGGCACGGGCGAGGCGCAGGTCAACGCGCTCGGCGGCGTTTCCGTGGAGCTCGAGAAGGGCCGGTTCACCGCGATCATGGGCCCGTCGGGCTCGGGCAAGTCGACGCTCATGCACTGCCTGGCCGGGCTGGACGCCGTGTCGCGCGGCGAGGTCTACATCGGCGACTCGAAGATCACCGGCCTGTCGGACCGGGGCCTGACGAACCTGCGCCGCACGAAGGTCGGGTTCATCTTCCAGCAGTTCAACCTGCTGCCGACGCTGACCGCCGAGGAGAACATCCTGCTGCCGCTGTCGATCTCGGGCAGGAAGCCGGACGCCGCCTGGTACAACACCGTGATCGAGACCGTCGGCCTGCGGGACCGGCTCAAGCACCGGCCGAGCCAGCTGTCCGGCGGCCAGCAGCAGCGGGTCGCGTGCGCGCGGGCGCTCGTGTCCCGGCCGGAGGTCATCTTCGCCGACGAGCCGACCGGCAACCTCGACTCGCGGTCCGGCGCCGAGGTCCTCGCGTTCCTGCGCAACTCGGTCCGCGACTTCGGCCAGACCATCGTCATGGTCACCCACGACCCCAACGCCGCCTCCTACGCCGACCGGGTCGTGTTCCTCGCCGACGGGCACATCGTCGACGAGCTGTACGCGCCGACCGCCGACGCCGTCCTCGACCGTCTCAAGCGTCTCGACAAGGCGGCCTGACGATGCTGCGCGCCACACTGAAGAGCCTGCTCTCCCGCAAGCTGCGGCTGGTCCTGTCCGGGCTGGCCGTCGTGCTGGGGGTGATGTTCGTGTCGGGGGCGTTCGTGCTCACCGACACGATGGGACGCTCGTTCGACAGCCTGTTCGCGTCGGTGTTCGAGGACACCGACGTCCAGGTGACGCAGAAGCCGAAGGTCGACGGCCAGGACATGGGGCCGTCGCAGGCGTCGAACATCCCGGCGGCGACGCTGGACAAGGTGAAGAACGTGCCAGGCGTCGCGAAGGTCGTCGGCGAGGCCAATTCCGACGGCGCCCGCGTCATCGGCAAGAACGGCAAGGTCGTCACCACGTTCGGCCCGCCGCGCCTCGGCGAGAACTGGGTCGGCACGTCCGACCTGATGCAGCTGCGGGAGGGCCGCGGCCCGCAGGCCGACGACGAGATCGTGGTCAACGCGACCACGGCGAAGGCCGCCGGCATCAAGGTCGGCGACGACGTCGGCGTACTGACGCTGCAGCCCGGCAAGAAGGTGTTCAAGCTCGTCGGCATCGTCGGCTACAGCGGCGACCGTGACTCCCTCGGCGGCTCGCTCGAGGTCTTCTTCACCACGCCGGTCGCGCAGGAGCTGATGCTCGGCGAGAAGGACGTGTACAGCTCGCTGAAGGTCACCGCGGCGCCCGGCGTCACCCACGACCAGCTGCGCGCCGACGTCGCCGCCGCGCTCGGCGGCGAGAGCGGCCAGGCCGGCGGGTTCCAGGTCAAGACCGGCAAGCAGCTGCAGGACGAGACGACGAAGGACTTCCGGGAGGGGCTGTCGTTCTTCAACAACGTCCTGATCGGCTTCGCGGGTGTCGCCCTGTTCGTCGGCACGTTCCTCATCCTCAACACGTTCTCGATCATCGTCGCGCAGCGGACGCGTGAGCTGGCGCTGATGCGGGCCCTCGGCGGCAGCCGCGGCCAGACGCTCGGCTCGGTGATCATCGAGGCGGTCGCGATCGGGCTCATCGCCTCGGTCCTGGGCCTCGCCGCCGGCGTCGGCGTCGGTGTCCTGCTCGCCTGGGTGTTCGGCAACGTCAGCGGCGTCGCCCTCGCCAGCGTCGGCGTGCCCGCCGCCGCCGTGATCAGCGCGTTCGTCGTCGGTCTGCTGGTGACGGTCGTCGCCGCGGTCCTGCCGGCGCTGCGCGCCTCCCGCATCCCGCCGATCGCGGCGCTGCAGGAGGTCGCGACCCCGGACCGCCCGCTGACCAAGCTCACCGTCAGCGGCGCCCTCATCGGCGCGGCCGGCGGCACCATGCTCGGCCTCGGCCTCGCCGGTCAGGGCGACAACACGCTGTGGCTCATCCTCGGCGGCGTCCTGATCAGCTTCATCGGCGTCGCGCTGCTCACGCCGCTGCTGGCCCGGCCGGTGGTCGCGCTGCTCGGTCGGCTGTTCTCCTGGTCGGTGCCGGGCAAGCTGGGCCGGCTCAACTCGGGCCGCAACCCGCGGCGCACCGCGATCACCGCGGCCGCGCTCATGGTCGGCCTCGCCCTGATCACCGGCGTCAACGTCATCCTCGCCTCGGCGAAGCAGAGCCTGTCGTCGCAGGCCGCGACCCAGGTCACCGTCGACCTGATCATCTCCGGCGACGGCGACGACAACGGGCCGGCGAAGTTCGACCCGGCCGTGATGGACGCCGCGGCGAAGCTGCCCGGCGTGGCCAGCACCGCCAGCGAGTACTGGGACTTCGGGCAGCTGGAGGGCGGCGGCGGCACCGGCATCTCCGCGACATCCGACATGGCCGCCTACGCCGGCATGTTCAAGATGACCCCGACCGAGGGCACGCTCAACTGGACTGGCCCGAACCAGGCCGTCGTGGACACCGAGAACGCGCAGAAGCGCGGCCTGAAGCTCGGCTCGACGATGACGATCCAGTTCAGCCGCGGCGCGCCGCACACGGTCACCGTCGTCGGCCTGTACAAGCGCAGCGACGTCATGGGCGGCACCATCGTCTCCGGTGACGTGGTGAAGGACTTCCGCAGTCCCCAGCCGTCCTGGGGCTACATCAGGGTCACCGAGGGCACGGCGGTCGCCGACATCCAGCGGCAGGTCGACCAGCTGCTCGTCGACAACCCGGAGGTGTCGGTCGCGAACCGGGCCGAGTTCGTCGACGCGCAGTCCGCGCAGTTCGACCAGCTGCTCACCATGATCCAGATCCTGCTGGCGCTGGCGATCCTCATCGCGGTCCTCGGCATCGTCAACACCCTCGCCCTGTCGGTGCTGGAGCGGACCCGCGAGCTCGGGCTGCTCCGCGCCATCGGGATGCGCAGGGCGCAGACGATGCGGATGGTCACCGTCGAGGCGGTCGTCATCTCCACGTTCGGCGCGCTGCTCGGCCTCGCGGTCGGCACCGGCCTCGGCGCGGCCGTGGTCCGGGCGCTGAAGGACGACGGCTTCTCGAAGATGGCCTTCCCGTGGACGCAGATGGCGACGTACCTGCTGCTCGCCGCCCTGGTCGGGGTCCTCGCGGCGATCCTGCCGTCGATCCGGGCCTCGCGGGTCAACGTCCTGCAGGCGATCGCGCACGACTGACCACGTCGCACGGACCAAGGGGCGCCTGCTCGGGGAGGCGCCCCTTCTCCGTTTCCGGTTTCCGCGTCGGTACGGACACCCGCGGCGCGACCGGTCCGCACAGTGATCCGCGACCTCGCCAGGCGACCGAAGACCGGACGCCGTCCCGCCGCCGGCGCGCGCCGCTACGCGACCAGTTTGCGCAGGTAAGCGACGTCGACGTCGAGCAGCGACTCGACGAGGGTCACGCCGGTGGGGTCCAGGTCGACCTCGCACGGCACGGCGAGGACCGCGCAGCCGGCGGCCCGGGCGCTGCGCACGCCGTTCGGCGAGTCCTCCACCGCGACGCAGTCCATCGCGACCGCCCCGACGAGCCGCGCCGCCGTCAGGTACGGCATCGGGTGCGGCTTCGTCTGGTCCACCTCGTCGCCGGCGACGACCGCGTCGAAGTTGTCCGCCCCGATCGTCAGCAGGGCCACGTCCACCAGGTGCCGGTGCGTGGCGGTGACCAGCGCGAGCGGTACACCCTCCGCACGCAGCGCGGCGAGCAGCTCCTTCGCGCCGGGACGCCACTCGACGCCACCGTGGAAGAGCTCCTTCACCCGCGCCTCCAGCCACCGGACGCTCGCGTCGGTGCTGATGCTGGCCGGCAGGCCGAGGTCGGCGTGCAGCAGCCGCATCGAGTCGGTCATGTTGCTGCCGACCATCGCGTGCCTGGCCTGCGCGGACAGTTCACCGCCGTAGTGCGCGGCGAGCTCGGTCAGGCCGACGGACCACACCTTCTCGCTGTCGACGAGGGTGCCGTCCATGTCGAAGAGCACGGCCGCGAGCCGGTCGTCAGAAGCCACCTGACGGATCCTGCCTGAGCGGGGCGGTCACCGGCCGTCATTCGTGCTCAAACTCACGGCGTGCAGAAACTCCGCCGGCGTCATCGAGCCCGGCCGTGCGCCCGACCGGGCCGCGCGCTGCACGAGCCGCCGCGCCGTCTCGTTCGCCGGGGTCGGCACCCCGTGCAGGCGGCCGAGCAGCACGATCTCGCCGTTGAGGTAGTCGGCCTCCACGGTGCCGGTGCCCCTGGCCAGGCTCTGCCACGACGACCCGCCGGCCCGCCCCACGCCCCCGGGCCAGCGCATGATGTCGCCGCGGCGCTCCCGGTCCTCCGCCGCGGACGCCACGTCGATCCCCGCGTGCCGCAGCACCGCCTCGCCCTCCGCCCGGACCGGCTCGGCCGCCTCGTCGACGCCGTCGACCCGGCCGCACAGCGCCTCCACGGCGTTGCCGAGGTTCATCAGCAGCTTGCGGTACTTCCAGCGCATGATGTCCGGCCGCGGCTGCGACACGAACCCGGCCGACTCCAGGTCGCGGGCCAGGGCCTGCGCGGTCGCGTCGCTGCCGGACGGGAACCGGCCGAGGTCGAGGATGCCGGGGACCGGGGCGCAGTGCGCGGTCACCACGCCGGGCTCCAGGTGGCTGCCGGGCAGGATCACGTGGACGCCGTACACCTGGGCGAAGTGCCGCAGGGCGGCGCGCTCGTTGGCGACCCCGTTCTGCAGGCACACGACCGGCCCGTCGAACCCTTCGAGGGCGACCAGCGCGGCCGCGGTGTCCATGCTCTTCATGCCGAGCACGACGACGTCCTTGTGCGTGTCCCCCGGGTGCTCGACCGCGTCGAGCTTGACGACCGTGTCACCCGACGGCTGGCGCAGCGTCAACCCGTCGCGGCGGATCGCCGCCAGGTGCGCGCCCCGCGCGACGACCGCCACGTCGTGCCCGGCCATCGCCAGCCGGCCCGCGACCACACCGCCGACCGCACCCGCCCCGTACATCAGCCATCGCATCGACCCAGGGTATTCGCCGCCGGCCGGACCGGACGTGATCTTGAAAATCGACACCCTGGGCGCGGCCGGCAAGCCATCCGGCGGTGTCCAACGTAGGCTGGGACCGTGACCGAGTTCGACGGCCTGCCCGTGCTGCGCTCCCCTGTCGCGATTGCCGCGTTCGAAGGGTGGAACGACGCTGCCGACGCGTCGACCGCCGTCGTCGAGCACCTCGAACAGGAATGGGGCGCCGAGCCCATCGCCTCGCTCGACCCGGAGGACTTCTACGACTTCCAGGTCAACCGGCCGACGGTGATGATGTCCGAGGGCGAGACCCGCCGCATCGAGTGGCCCACCACCCGCTTCTCGGTGGCCACGCCGCCCGATGCGGAGCGTGACATCGTCCTCATCCGCGGGATCGAGCCGAGCATGCGGTGGCGCACGTTCTGCGAGCAGGTCCTCGAGGTCTGCCACAGCCTCGAGGTGAGCCGGATCGTGCTGCTCGGCGCCCTGCTCGCCGACGTGCCATACACCCGCCCGCTGCCCGTCAGCGGCTCCGCGCCCCGCGGCGCCACCACCGGCGACGCCGGCGAGCGGCTCGGCCTGACGCCCACGCGGTACGAGGGACCGACCGGCATCGTGGGGGTCCTGCACGACGCGTGCGCCCGCGCCGACCTGGAGGCCGTGTCCTTCTGGGTGCACGTGCCGCACTACGCCAACAACCCGCCGTGCCCGAAGGCGACCCTCGCGCTGCTGCACCGCGTCGAGGAGGTCCTGGACCTGCCGGTGCCGACCGGCGACCTGGCGAAGGAGTCCTCGGAGTGGGAGGAGCGGCTCAAGCAGGCCGCCGAGCAGGACGCCGAGCTCGCCGAGTATGTCCGCGAGCTGGAGGAGCGCTCCGGCGACGCGGGCCTGCAGCCGCTGTCGGGCGACGAGATCGCACAGGAGTTCGAGAAGTACCTGCGCCGCCGCGGGGGCCAGGCCGGCCCTTCCGCGACGGGCGCTTGGTAGCGGCTACGTTGGTCAGACCTGGCGGTACGTGCTGAGGAAGCGGCCGATCCGCCCGATCGCGTCCTCCAGGTCGGACACCCGCGGCAGCGTCACGATCCGGAAGTGGTCCGGATTGTGCCAGTTGAACCCGGTGCCCTGCACGACCATGAGCTTCTCCTTGCGGAGCAGGTCGAGCGCGAACTGCAGGTCGTCCTTGATCGGGTGCACCTCGGGGTCGATCCGCGGGAACATGTAGAGCGCGCCCTGCGGCTTCGTGCACGACACGCCCGGGATCTCGTTCAGCATCCGCCACGCGATGTCACGCTGGGCGAGCAGCCTGCCCCCGGGCAGGATGAGGTCGTTGATGCTCTGGTACCCGCCGAGCGCCGTCTGCACGGCGTGCTGCGTCGGCACGTTGGGGCACAGCCGCATGTTGGCGAGGATGTCCAGGCCCTCGATGTAGCTGGTCGCGTGCTGCTTCGGCCCGGACAGCACCAGCCAGCCGGTGCGGAAGCCCGCCACCCGGTACGCCTTGGAGAGCCCGTTGAACGTGAGCGTCAGCAGGTCCGGCGCGACCGCGGCCGTCGACACGTGCGTCGTGTCGTCGTAGAGGATCTTGTCGTAGATCTCGTCGGAGAAGACCAGCAGGTTGTGCCGGCGGGCGACCTCGGTGATCCGCTCGATCATCTCCCGCGAGTACACCGCGCCGGTCGGGTTGTTGGGGTTGATGACGACGATCGCCTTGGTGCGCGGCGTGACCTTCTTGGCGATGTCGTCGACGTCCGGCATCCAGTCGTTGGTCTCGTCGCAGATGTAGTGCACGGCCCGCCCGCCGCACAGGCTGACCGACGCGGTCCACAGCGGGTAGTCCGGCGAGGGGATCAGCACCTCGTCGCCGTTGTCCAGCAGCGCCTGCAGCGCCATCACGATGAGCTCGGAGACGCCGTTGCCGAGGTACACGTCCTCGATGTCGACGCCGTAGACCTGCTTCTGCTGGTAGTACTGCACGACCGCGCGCCGGGCCGACAGCAGGCCCTTGGAGTCGCCGTAGCCGTGGGCGGAGGGCAGGTTCAGGATGACGTCCTGGAGGATCTCCTCCGGCGCATCGAACCCGAACGGCGCCGGGTTGCCGATGTTGAGCTTCAGGATGTGGTGGCCTTCGGCCTCCATCTGCTTGGCGGCGGCCATGACCGGTCCGCGGATGTCGTAACAGACGTTGGCCAGCTTCGCGGACTGAGTCACCTGCATGCAGCCACAGTACGAGGCCCGCTCCCATGCCTCAGTAGCCACTTCCCATCATGTGGCGCATGACGTGTTCCGTGAACCACCTTGCCTCCAGCTTCCTAGGAGGCTAGTCTTCTATGTATGACCATCAACCCTGGGGCCGCGGAGTTCCCGCACCGGCAGATCGCCGCGCAGCTCCGGGCCCGGATCCACCGTGGCGACTGGGCCCCCGGTGAGCGACTGCCGTCGATCCCGTCGCTCGCCACCCAGTTCGGGGTCGCCAAGCAGACCGTCCAGCGCACCATCGACCAGCTGCGGATCGAGGGCCTGCTGATCACCCGTCCCGGTTCGGGGACGTTCGTCCGCGGCACGAAGCGCCGGATGAACCGGCTCTCCCGCGGGCGCTACGGCGCGGAGCGCGGCTACCACGCCGAGCTCGCCGCCCGCTACCGCCAGCACCTGATGCAGGTCGGCGCCATGCCCTGCCCCCCGGACGTCGCCGAGGCCTTCGGCATCGACGTCGGTGTCCACCTGCTCGTCCGCCGCCACCTCGTCCGCACCGGCGACGCCCCGGTCGAGGTCGGCGCCTCCTGGTTCCGCCCCGCCGACGTCCGCGGCACCTCCATCGAGCGCCCCGACGTGTTCGACCGCCCGCTGTACCAGGAGGTCGAGGCCGAGACGGGCCGCCGCTACACGAGCGCCCGCGACCAGGTCAGCGCCCGCCTCCCCACCCGCGAGGAGGCGGAGCTGCTGCAGATCCGCCCCGACACGCCCGTCCTGGTGCTGCTGCACATCGCGTACGACGCCGAGCACAAGCCGATCGAGGTCGCCCAGGCCGCCTGGCCGGGCCCGATGACCTCGCTGACCGAGGAGTACAAGATCCCCGGCGTCCGCCCCGGCCTCCCCACCGACGAGCCCGACCTGGCCCTCGGCTAGCCCCACCCGGACTCTCCGCCGGTCCCCCACCGCCGCAGCCGGTCGTCGCACGACGACCGGCTCCCGATGCGACGCCGCAGGTCAGGCCGGTCCGGCACACTTGCGACCGCACATCCCGAGAAAAGTTCCGGCGGGCGTGCAGCGTTCGGGTGGGCGGGGACCGTTCTATCCGCGGCGGAGGGAGCGGCCCTTTGAAGGCAGAGGATCCGGACGGGTTCCGGGAGTTCGTGGCGGCGCGGATGGCGGCGCTGCGAAACCTGGCATACGTCACGTGCGGGGACTGGCACTCGGCGGAGGACGCCGTCGCCAACGCCCTGGCCAAGTTGTATCCGCGCTGGTCGCGGCTCGACCGACCGGACCTGTACGCGCAGACGATGGTCGTGCGTGCGGCGATCGACGAGACCCGGCGGCCGTGGTGGCGGCGGGAACGGTCCGCCGGCGACCAGGTGCCGGACGTCGCGCAGGCCGATCCCAGCGGTGTCGCCGACGAACGCCTGACCGTGCGCAGGGCGCTGCAGGCGGTGCCCGTCCGGCAGCGGGCGGTGCTGGTGCTGCGGTACTACCTGGGCATGACGGCCGAGGAGGCCGCGGAGGTGCTCGGGATCCGGGCCGCATCGGTCAGGAGCCAGACGACCAGAGGTCTGGCGAATCTCCGGGCGGCCCTCGCCGCCGGAGGCGTGGTCTTGGATGAACCGTCTGAACTCGGAGAGTGGACCAATGCAGATGCAGGACCTGGTGGAGCTGGCGACGTCAGAGCCACCGCCGCTGCGGCACGACGCTGACCAGATCCTGGCGGCGGGCCGGCGGGTCCAGCGCCGCCGCCGGGTGGCGACCGGTGCCGCCGCGGCCGCGGTACTGGGGGTGATCGCCGCCGCCGTCGCCGTGCCCGCCCTCGGACGGGGCGGCGAGGAGGCACAGCTCCAGATGGGTGCCCCGGAGAACAACCAGCCGGTGCCCGCGACGGCGGAGCCGTTCACGTTCACGTTCGGTGGTTACAAGGTCGGGAAGCTGCGGGTGGCGCAGCCGGTCGACGTGTCGACGGCGTACCAGCTCGCCTCCGTGTACGCGGACGGGCTGACCACCACCGACAAGGCCGCCGACCCGAACGCGCCGGCGCAGGACGGCAAGAAGCTGTACGCGTACCTGACCGTGTACCGGGCCGGCGCGTACGACCCGTCGAAGCTGACCGGCACGCAGCCGGTGACCGTCGGCGGGCGGCCCGGGCTGGAGGCCGGCGGCCCGTACCTCGGCTGGGCGACGCGGCGGACGCTGGCGTGGCAGTACAACACGGACGCGTGGGCGGTGATCCAGGCCAGCTCCGACGACGCCGCGTACCCGTCGGCGAAGGACCTGCGCGACCTCGCCGCCGGGCTGCGCGGCCAGACGCCGGTGCCGGCGAAGGCACCGGTGAAGCTGGGCTACGTGCCGGCCGGATACCGCCTGCAGGAGGCGTCGATGCACGCCATGACGGGGCTCAACGGGATCGCCGCCGCCCGCGACGGCGACTACGCGGGCCTGCTGTTCAGCAACCCGGCCCTGCCGACGGCCGGGCTGACCACGCCGTTCGGCGGTGAGGACGGCGCCGACCCGAAGGGCAGCTTCGTGGTGTACGTCGTGCCGGCCGCCAACTCCAACCAGCAGCCGTCGCCGGGCGTGACCTGCGGCAACGGCTTCTGCAACCGGTGGGTCGGCGGCGTGAACATCCAGGTCAGCAGCGGCGGACGGCTGACCGACACGGAGATGACGAAGGTCCTCGACGGCGCCACCCTCGCCGACGTGAAGAACGAGCGCACCTGGACGCCCGTCCCGGCCTGACGTCCCTGACGACGGCGACGGCCACCCACCGGTCGGTGGGTGGCCGTCATCGTTTCCGGGCGTTGTTCAGGTGATCGGTCAGGTGATCGGGTCGGGGGCGACCTCCGGCTTGGTGGCCGGGCGGGCGGTGTCGACGCGCGGGTCGCCCTCGTCGGCGAAGTAGTCCGCCGCGCTGGTGTCGTCGCCGCCGTCGGTGACCGACGCGGCCCGCAGGATCAGCGTGAGCAGCGCCGCGACGATCAGGTTGACCGCGACCGCGACGAAACCGACGTAGATCGTCTTCGCCGAGTCGAAACCGAACTCCTTCAACGGGAACGCCGAGCCGCCGAAGTGGGCGCGCTTCGTGGCGGCGTTCGGGATCTGGTACAGCATCCACACGCCGAGGCCCATCCCGGCGACCCACCCGCCGATCAGCGCGCCGCGGTGGAACCACCTGGTGAACAGGCCCAGCGCGACCGCCGGCAGGGTCTGCAGGATGATGACGCCGCCGATGAGCTGCAGGTCGATGGAGAACTGCGGGTCGACGAAGACGACGAAGACCAGCGCACCGACCTTGACCAGCAGCGACGTCACCTTCGACACGGTCGCCTCCTGGTGCGGGGTGGCGTCGCGCTTCAGGTATTCGCGGTACACGTTGCGGGTGAACAGGTTCGCGGCGGCGATCGACATGATGGCGGCGGGGACGAGCGCGCCGATGCCGATCGCGGCGTACGCGATGCCCGCGAACCAGTCAGGGAAGAGCTTGTCGAACAGCATCGGCACGACGGTGTTGTTGTCGTTGGTGCCGTTCGGGTTCTTCAGCGGGGTGACACCGGCGGCGATCGCGGCGTACCCGAGCAGCGCGATGAGGCCCAGCAGCAGCGAGTACGCCGGCAGCGCCGACATGTTCCGCTTGATCACGTCGCGGCTCCTGCTCGCCAGTACACCCGTGAGGCTGTGCGGGTAGAGGAACAGCGCGAGCGCGGAGCCGAGGGCGAGGGTGATGTACTGCAGCTGGTTGTTGGCGTTGAGGAGGATGCCGTCGGTCGCCGCCGGGGTCTTGTCGAACTTCGCGTCGGCGGCGTCGAAGATCGCGCCCCAGCCGCCGAGCTTGTACGGCAGGTAGAACACCGCGACGAGGATGACGACGTAGATCAGGGTGTCCTTGACGAACGCGATGAGCGCCGGCGCCCGCAGGCCGCTGGAGTAGGTGTAGGCGGCGAGGATCGCGAACGCGACGATGATCGGCAGGTGCCGGGCGATCGCGCCCTCACCGGTCACCCCCATCGTCTTGAGCACGGACTCGATGCCGACGAGCTGCAGCGCGATGTACGGCATGGTCGCCACGATTCCGGTGACCGCGATCAGCAGCGCGAGCGTCGGTGACTGGAACCGGGCCCGCACGAAGTCGGCCGGCGTCACGAACCCGTGCCGGTGCGACACGGACCACATCCGCACCAGGACCAGGAACACGAGCGGATAGATGATGACGGTGTACGGCACGGCGAAGAAGCCGGCCGCGCCGGCCGCGAACAGCAGCGCCGGGACGGCGACGAACGTGTAGGCGGTGTACAGGTCACCGCCGACGAGGAACCAGGTGATCCAGCCGCCGAAGTTCCGGCCGCCGAGTCCCCACTCGTCGAGGTGGTTGAGGTTGTCCGGGCGGCGCCAGCGGGCGGCGACGAAGCCGACCACGCTCACCCCGACGAACAGGATGACGAAGATCGCGATCTCGACCTGATGGTCACGCCACATCGCCGGTCACCGCCGCTTCGTCATCTGGTAGACCAGCGTCGTGGTGCCGACGCCGACGGCGATGATGGCCAGTTGCATCCAGTAGAACCGGGGGAAGCCGAGCAGGCGGGGACTGTCGGCGTTGTACCAGACGGTGACCAGCGGCAGCACGATCGGGATGAACAACAGCCAGTTCCACGGGCTCTTGTCCGCGGCCCGGGGGGTGTCGGGGCGTTCGGGACCGGTCACGGCCAACCTCCTTCACGAGGGTTGTGCGCGCCTGGCGGGCGGCCAGGTAGATCGACGTAACCTGATCGGCGTCCCGGCCGCTGACCGGTGGGGTCACGGATCGGCGAACGGTCGGTTCCGCGCGCCGGACGGTGTCCTGGATCACACCAACGGGGTCCCGTTCGGTCCCTGCGGCCCTTCCGCGGCCCCCTTCCGTGTGCCTCTCGCGGGCCCCTTCCGCGGGCCTTTTCTGTGTGCCCGGCGCGGGCGGGCGGTCATCGCGACAGTTCGGCGGGCGTGGCGTTGCCGCCGGTCAGGATCACCGCGACCCGCTCCCCCATCAGGTCGGGCCGGGCGAGGACCACGGCCAGGGCGGCGGCGCCGGCGCCTTCCGCCTGGGTGTGCGCGCTGCCGGACAGCACCTGCCGGGCGTCGTCGATCGCGTCGTCGTCGACGAGCACGAAGTCGGCGAGCAGGTCCCGCAGGATCTTCTGCGGCAGCTCGAACCCGCGCCCCGTCGCCAGCCCGTCGACCCTGGTCCGGTTGTCCCGCCGCACACAGGCACCGGACCGCCACGAGTCGTGCGCGGCCGGCGCGGCGCTGGACTGCACGCCGACGACCCGGCAGCCGGGCGCGACGGCGGCGGCGACCATGCAGGCGGCGGCCGCCCCTGTACCGCTGCCGACCGGCACCACCACCGTGTCGAGGTCCGGGTGCCGTTCGAACAGCTCCAGGTAGGCGGTCCCGACGCCCGCGATCACGGCCGGCTCGTCGCCCGGGCTGACCAGCCGCCCGCCGACCGTCCTGGCGTGCGCCTCGGCGTGCGCCTCCGCCTCGGCCATGTTCGCCCCGTGCGGCGTCACGGTCGCGCCGAGCGCCCGCACCGCACGGATCTTGAACTCCGCTGCCCCGGCAGGCATCACGACGTGCGCCGGGACGCCGAACGCGCGGGCGGCGTACGCGATCGACCGGGCGTGGTTGCCGGTCGAGTACGTGACGACGGGTTCCCCCGCGTCCAGGCCGGCCATGAGGTTGAGCGCACCGCGGACCTTGAACGCGCCGGTCGGCTGCGCGTTCTCGTGCTTGACCACCACCCGGCGGCCCGCGACCTCGTCCAGCAACGGATACGACCAGGACGGTGTCGCCGGAAGGTGCGGGTCGAGCACCCGCCGGGCACGCAGCACATCGTTGAGACTCACCATGCGCTCCAGCTTGGTGCCGGTACCATATATAAATCCAATGCCGAGTTTCTTGGAAACTCATAGGTGGGATCTATGCTTGACGTGACGCGCCTGCGGGTGCTCGCCGCGGTCGCCCGGCACGGCTCGGTCACCGCCGCCGAGGCGCTGCACTACGCCCAGCCGTCGGTCAGCCACCACCTGTCGCGCCTCGAGGCCGAGACGGGCGCGTGTCTCGTGCAGCGCGTCGGCCGCGGCGTGCGCCTCACGCCCGCCGGCCGGCTCCTCGCCGAGCGCGCCGAGGAGATCCTGGGCCGGCTCGACGCCGCCGAGGCCGAGCTCGAGTCGCTGACCGGCCTGACGTCCGGCCGGGTGCGGCTCGCCGCGTTCCCGTCGGCGCTGGGGTCGTTCGTGCCGCTCGCCGCCGCCCGCTTCGCCGCGTCGCACCCGGGCGTCGCGCTGAGCCTGGTGGAGGCCGAGCCGCCGGAGGCCCTGCGGCTGCTCAAGGCCGGCGAGGTCGACCTGGCGGTCGTCTTCGACTACGCCGCCGGCGACCCGGGCCCGGACGACGGCGTCCGGCTGACCCCGCTGTTCGACGAGCCGCTGCACCTCGTCACCGGCCTCGCCGAGACCCGCGACCTGGCCGGCCTCGCCGGCGCCCGCTGGATCGGCGGCTGCGAACGCTGCCGGACGAGCCTCGTGCGGCGGTGCGCGGCGGCCGGGTTCACGCCGGAGATCGCCTTCACCACCGACGACTACGTCGCCGTGCAGGCCCTGGTCGCCGCCGGCCTGGGCGTCACGATCCTGCCGGACCTGGCGCTGCGCGCGCACCGTTCGGCGGGCGTCCGGGCGCAGCCACTCCCCGGCCCGGGCCGCCGCGTGACCGCCGCCCTCTACGGCACGCCCCCGGACCCGCCCGCCCCCGCCGCCCTGCTCGCCGCCCTCCTGGCCACCGGGCCGCCCGCATAGCCGTCCGGGCCTCCGGGTGGCACGCCTGCCGTACAACGGAAGCCGGCGGCAAGTTCTTCGGACCGGTCGTGGACCTTGGTGCTGGTCACCGCACGGCGCTGTTCACGGTCTGCAACGTCCGCCGCGCAGACCTCGAACACTTGCCGCACCTCAACGACTCCGAAACCGGTCTGCTCTGGCTCCCCGTCGTTTGGCGCTTGGAGGCCACAGACCGGCCCGTTACCTGCGGCGATGAGAGGGGACCGGCAGACCCGGTGGCCGCCACGCCCCCGCACCGTTCCGGCAGGCAGGCAGGCAGGCTGACAGAACAACGACCGACCATGCGCCCTCGCGACCGTTCATGACGTAGCCCGGCCGGGGCACGGAGGTGAAGCAGCGCGGGCGGGGGGCCTCCGCCGGGCGGCGACCCGGGGCGTCCGACGGACCCGGGCGCGGCGATCAGGCCTGCCCGCCCGCGCAATTCCTTCAACGGTTCAACGACGCGGGCCCGGGCTTGATGCCCGGCGGCGCGCCGGCGGTGGGAACCGCTTACAACTTGATGCCCAGCAGGGCGTCGACGGCGAGGCGCAGCACGGCGGGGGCGTCACGGTCGTCGCCGGCGTCGGCCAGGGTGGCGTCGACCCAGGCGTCGACGGCGGCCAGGGCGCCCGGCGTGTCGAGGTCGTCGGCGAGGCGGTCGCGGAGCTGGTCGAGCAGCTCGATGCCGGACGGGCCGATGGTGGCCTTGGCGGCGGAGCGCCAGCGGGAGAGGCGCTGCTGGCCGGTCTTGAGGACGTCGTCGGTCCACTGGCGGTCGTTGCGGTAGTGGTCGGCGAGGAGGGCGAGGCGGACCGCCATCGGGTCGACGCCGTCGCCGCGGAGGCGGGAGACGAAGACGAGGTTGCCCTGGCTCTTGGACATCTTGTCGCCGTCGAGGCCGATCATGCCGGCGTGCACGTAGTGCGTGGCGAAGGGGGTCTTGCCGCTGAGGGCCTCGGCGTGGGCCGCGGAGCACTCGTGGTGCGGGAAGAGCAGGTCGTTGCCGCCGCCCTGGACGTCGATGGTGTCGCCGAGGAGGCTCTGGGCGATGACGGCGCACTCGATGTGCCAGCCGGGGCGGCCGGGGCCGAGGTCGCCGCCGTCCCACGCGGGCTCGCCCTCGCGCAGGCCGCGCCAGAGCAGCGGGTCGAGCGGGTCGCGCTTGCCGGGGCGCTGCGGGTCGCCGCCGCGCTCGGCGGCGAGGCGGAGCATCTCGGTGCGGGACAGGTTGGACTCGCTGCCGAAGCCGGGGGCGGTCGCGACGCTGAAGTAGACGTCGCCGGTGCCGTCCTCCAGCGCATACGCGTGGCCGCTCGCGATCAGCCCGGACACCTTGCGCGCGATCTGCGGGATGGACTCGACGGCGCCGACGTAGCGCTTCGGCGGGATGATCCGCAGCGCCTCCATGTCCTCGCGGAAGAGGGCGGTCTCGCGCATCGCGAGCACGACCCAGTCCTCGCCGTCGCGGGCGGCGCGCTCCAGCAGCGGGTCGTCGATGTCGGTGACGTTCTGGACATAGTCGACCTCGTGGCCGGCGTCGCGCCAGACCCGGTTGGCCAGGTCGAACGCGAGCATCGTGGCGGCGTGGCCGAGGTGGGTGGCGTCATAGGGGGTGATGCCGCAGACATACATGGTGGCGGGCCTGCCCTCGATCCGCACCGGCGCGATCTCGCGGCGCGCGGAGTCGAACAGGGCGAGGGTGGTCGCACCGGCAGCGGTGCGGGGCAGCGTGGGCACCGCCGGTGCCGACCATGAGTCCATCCGCCAAGACTATCCGCGGGGTACGACCGAAACATCGGGGAAACCGGTGTGACGAACCTAGCGTAGACAGGGCCTTACATCGGCGGCCACGGAATGGCGTGGCGGTCCTCGTCGGGGGCCGGATACCGCTTCTCCTGCAGCAGCTGGGTGATCCGCAGCGCGACGGTGCCGACCTCGGCCGCGGTCAGGTGGTCCGAGAGCGACTCGGCCAGCCCGGCGGTGTACTGGGCGCGCAGCTTCTCCAGCACCTCGATCGCCTCGTCGGGCAGCGGCTCGCCGGCCCAGCCCCACAGGATGGTGCGCAGCTTGTCCTCGGCGTGGAAGCAGATGCCGTGGTCGACGCCGTACACACGGCCGTCGACGGTGTCGATGATGTGCCCGCCCTTGCGGTCGGCGTTGTTGGCGACGGCGTCGAAGACCGCCATCCGCGCGAGCCGGGGGTCGTCGTCATGGGCGAGGACGAACGGGCGCCCGCGCTCGTCGCGCGCGCTGAGGATGCGTTTCCACGTACGTGGGACCTTGGCGGCGGGCACGAAGCCGAGGATCGCGTCGTCGGTCTGCAGCTCGTCGTCGATCCACAGCTGGACCATGCCGGTGCCGAGAGGCCCGTCGCGCAGGACGGTCGGCGGGACCACGGACCAGCCGGTGGCCTCGGACAGCAGCCAGGCCGCGTACTCACGGCCGGCGAGGGTGCCGTCGGGGAAGTCCCACAGCGGCCGCTCGCCGCTGACGGGTTTGTACACGCACCGGGCGACGGTCGACCCGTGCGTGATGACGGCCCGCAGGGTCGCGTTGGACGCGTCCATCAGCCGGCCTTCGATCTCCATGGTGCCGTGGCGGAGCAGCTCCAGCGCCTCGTCCTGGGGCAATGCCGGCACGGCGTCTACCGGCGGTAGCCGTTGTGACGCGGGCAGAGGTGCCCGCGGGCGTCGAGGGGCTGGCCGCACAGCGGGCAGGGCGGCCGTCCGGACGCGACAACCCGCTTGGCCCGGTCGATGAACGCGCGGGTCGCCTGCGGCGTCAGCCGGACCCGCAGCCGGTCCCGGTCGGCGCTGCTGAGCTCGTCGTCGTCCTCGTCCTCGGCTTCCTCGGCCTCCTCCTCGCCGACCGCGATGGCCTCGATGACCACGGTCGCGGTGTCGACGTCGAAGGCGAGGCCGAGCGTGCCGACCCGGAACTCCTCGTCGAGGGGCGTGTCGAGCGGCTCGTTGTCGCTGGTGTCGACGGCCGCGGTCTCGGGCAGGTCGACGCCGAAGCGGCGCTGGGCCTCCAGCAGGAGCTCCTCGAGCTTCTCGGCCAGGAGGGTCACCTGCACCTTCTCGAGGGCGACGCTGACCAGCCGCCCCCCGCCGCGCGCCTGCAGGAAGAAGGTCCGCTCCCCCGGCGCGCCCACGGTCCCCGCGACGAACCGCTCGGGCGGCTCAAATGCATACACCTGGTGGCTCACACCGTCACCTCCGCTGCGCTCCGGCGCCGGCGTGAGCGCAACCTGAGCCGCTGATTCACGGCTCCTCCGCTACGCTCCGGACCGCTCATGCCCGTCACCTCCGCTGCGCTCCGGCGCTCCACCTGAACTGCCGATTCACGGCTCGTCCGCGACGCTCCGGACCGCTCATGCTAGAACTCTATCCGCATGCTTCGGTCAGCGCTCACGCCAGGCAGCAAGATCACACAGAACCGCCCGAACCGCCCCCGACGGCGGCATCCGACGTCGGCTCCTCGTCGATCTTGGGGACGAACGGCGACAGGTCTCCACCGGTGTCGTTCAGCCGCAGGACGAAGGACCGCAGCGGGGTGTACCGGATCACCGTGACCGACGCGGGCTCGACGGCGATGCGCTGGAACAGGTCCAGGTGCATGCCGAGCGCGTCGGCGACGATCGCCTTGATGATGTCGCCGTGGCTGCACGCGAGCCAGACCGCGTCCGCGCCGTGCGACTCGGTGAGCTTGGCGTCCCACGTACGGATGGCGGCGATCGCACGGGCCGACATCACGGCCATCGACTCGCCGTCGGGTCCGGGGAACACCGCCGCGGACGGGTGCGCCTGCACCGTCGCCCACAGCGGCTCCTTGGCGAGCTCCTTGAGCGGCCGGCCGGTCCAGTCACCGTACCGGCACTCAACGATCCCCTCATCCACCGAAATGTCGGAAAAGTCGGGAAGAGCCAGCGACAGCGTCTCCCGGCAGCGCGGCAACGGGCTGGACACCACCGCCGCCAGGGGCAGCTTCGCCGCGGCGAGCCGCTCCCCGACCGCCAGCGCCTGCGCCTGCCCGACCTCGTCGAGCCCGACGGGCTGGTGGCCGGCGAGCACCCCGCTGGCGTTGGTGTTGGTCCGGCCGTGCCGGAGCAGGAGCAGTGTCGTCACGCGGACAAGCCTGCCATCTCGTACGCGCGCATCAGCTGCCGCATGGTCTGCGTGCCGTGCTCGTGGTCGCCGAAGAGCAGCGCCGCCAGCTCGGTGACACCGGCCTCCTTGTAGGCCTTGAGCCGCTCCGCGATCCGCTCGACGGGCCCGATCAGCGACGTGCGGTCGATGAACTCGAACGGGATCGCCGCGGCCGCCTCGCGGTGCTTCTTCGCCAGGTACAGGTCCTGCACCTCGCGGGCCGCGTCGCCGTACCCCATCCGCGTGGCGAGCGCGTTGTAGAAGTTCTGCTCGCGGCTGCCCATCCCGCCCACGTACAGCGCCGCGTACTGCCGCACCAGCTCCGCGCACATCTGCGGGTCGTCGCCGACGACCACCGGTACACCGGCGCAGATCTCGAAACCGTCGAGCGTCTTGCCGGCCTTGGCCCGGCCCGCCTCGATCGGCTTCAGCGACTCCGCGGCGAACTCGGGCGAGAAGAAGATCGCCAGCCACCCGTCGGCGACCTCGCCGGCGAGCTCCAGGTTCTTCGGCCCGACCGCGGCGAGGTACACCGGGACGTGGTCGCGGGTCGGGTGCAGGGTCAGCTTGAGCGCCTTGCCGGGGCCGTCGGGCAGCGGCAGCTGGTAGTGCTGCCCGTCGTAGGCGACCGTCTTGCGGGTCAGCGCGAGGTTGACGATGTCGATGTACTCGCGGGTGCGCTGCAGCGGCCTGCCGAACCGGACGCCGTGCCACCCCTCGGACACCTGCGGGCCCGACACGCCGAGACCGAGCCGGAACCGGCCGTCGGACAGCTTGTCGATCGTCGCCGCGGTCATCGCCGCCATCGCCGGCGTCCGGGCCGGGATCTGGAACACCGCGGAGCCCAGCTCGATGCGCTCCGTCTGGCCCGCGAACCACGCGAGCATCGACGGGGCGTCCGACCCGTACGCCTCCGCCACCCACACGCAGGAGAAACCGAGGCGGTCGGCCTCCTGCGCGAGGGCCAGGTGCCCGGCCGGTTCATTCCACGCCGCGAGATATCCGAGGTTCAACGCGAGCCGCACAACTGCCTCCCAGGGTCCCCCGCGCGACCCTGCACGGGCGGCACCAAGGGTAGCGGGGTGCCCACCTACCCGCCTTCGGTGGGATCCGGCCGTATCGTTCCACCTATGCAGCAGCGACCGCTCGGCCGTAGCGGGCTGGCGGTATCCCGGCTGGCCCTCGGCACCATGACCTGGGGCCGTGACACCGACGCCGACGATGCGGCCGCCCAGCTCAAGACGTTCCGCGACGCGGGCGGCACGCTGCTGGACACCGCCGACGTCTACGCCGACGGCGAGGCGGAGTCGGTGATCGGCGCCCTGGTCGGCCGGCTCGTGCCCCGCGAAGAGCTGGTCATCGCCACGAAGGCCGGCCTGCGACCCGGCATGGCGCGCCGCCGCGACGGCTCCCGCAGCCACCTGCTGCGCGCCCTCGACACCTCCCTCGAACGCCTCGGCACCGACCACGTCGACCTGTGGCAGGTCCACGGGTACGACCCCGACACGCCCCTCGAGGAGACCCTCAGCGCGCTCGACACCGCCGTGCAGACCGGCCGCGCGCGCTACGCGGGTGTGTCCAACTTCTCCGGCTGGCAGACCGCCCGCGCCGCCACCTGGCAGGCCGCCTGGCCCGGCCGCGCCCCGCTGGTCTCCACGCAGGTCGAATACTCGCTGCTCGAGCGCGGCATCGAGCGCGAGGTGATCCCCGCCTGCTCCGCGCTCGGCATCGGCCTGCTGCCCTGGTCGCCCCTCGGCCGCGGCGTCCTCACCGGCAAGTACCGCGGCGGCGTCCCCGCCGACTCGCGCGCCGCGTCGCCGCACTTCGAGCGGTTCGTCGCCCCGTACCTCGACGACCGCTGCGCCGGCATCGTCGAGGCGGTCGCCACCGCCGCCGGCGGCCTCGGCGTGTCACCCCTCGAGGTCGCGCTCGCGTGGGTGCGCGACCGGCCGGGCGTCGTCGCCCCCGTCCTCGGCGCCCGCACCGTCGGCCAGCTCCTCGGCGCGCTGCAGACCGAGGAGATCGAGCTGCCCCGCGAGATCCGCGCCGCCCTCGACGACGTGTCGGCTCCGACGTCGGGCTATCCCGAGCGGCAGACATAATCAGCAGATCATGATCCGATCCGCGTTGTCGTCCCTGGTACTGGTAGCGCTCCTCGCCGCGTGCGACTCCGGGGCCCCGGTCAGCCACCCGGACGCGACGGTCCCGACCCCCACCTGGGCGCCGGCACCGTCCGTCTCACCCGCCGGGACCGTCGCCCCGGCCGGCGGACCCGCCTCCGCCGTCGCCGTCTCCGGGTCACGGACAGCCGTCGGGCTGCAGTCCGGCCTCGCCGTTCTGGACACCTCAGGCACTGCGCTGTTGCCCACGTCGGCTCCTGTACGAGCCGTGGTGGCCCTTCCGTCCGGCGGCTTCCGCGCCGTGGCGGGCAGCACCGTGGTGACCGTCGGCGGCGGTGGCGGCACCACGGACCGCTGGGAGCTCCCGGCCCCCGGCACCGCCCTCGCCGTGCACCCGTCCGGTTGGACCGCGGTCACCGTCCCCACCCTCGGCGACGTGATCATCCTCTCCCCCACCGGCGCCGTCACCCGCACCATCCACACCGGCGGCCGCCCCGGCAGCGTGGCCCTCACCGGCGACCTCATCGGCGTCCTGGACCCCGCCGAGACGTCACTCACCGTGTACGACGCCACCTCCGGCACCCGCCGCGAAGGCCTCCGCGCCGGCGACGGCGCCGTCACCGTCACCACCGACGACACCGGCAGGTTCGTGGTCCTCGACGCCCGCGACGGCGAACTCCTGGTCTTCGAGACCGGCCCGCTCCTCCTGCGCCAGCGCTACCCCGTCCCCGGCGGCCCGTACGCACTCACCTTCGCCCGCTCCACGTTGTGGGTCACAGTCACCCAACGTAACGAGCTGGTCGGCTACGACCTGAGCGGCGGCACCCCCCGCGAGGTCGCGCGCCACCCTACCGTCCGCCTGCCGATCGCCGTCGCCGCCGACCCCTCCACCGGCACGATCGCCGTCGCCGGGTCGGCTGAAGGGCTGGTGCAGCGCATTTCGCCGTAGCAATATCGGTTCATGGACTACGAATACGTGCCGTTGCGGCTGCCGTCGAACGTCGACCGGCTCACCGCCAACGCACAGCTGACGATCCAGGCCGAATACGGCGGCTGGGAGCTGGCCAGGGTCCGCCTCTACGCGGACGGCACCCGCCAGGTCATGCTCCGCCGCAAACTCACCAGCGACGCCATGCCCGGCCTCAGCACGTAGGCCCACGGTCCCACCGATCCACCCTCATCGTGCGCGCCCCAGCCGCACGCCGACCACCCACGGCCGGTGAACAACGGGCGCCTAACCGATGACGGCCAGCACCGCCGCAAGGATGTCCGCCCGCTCAGGATGCGCCCCGCGATACCTGGCCGCGACCCCGTCCCGCCACTCCGGCACCTCAAGCACGGCCAGCACGGCCGCGTTCTCCCGCATTCCCCGCAGCCGGACCTCCCCGTCCAGCCACTCGCCGATCTCCAGCCCCCGCTCCCGGCGCTCCCGCACCGCCCGCCGCGCCTCCCCCAGCGTCGAGACCATCACCGCTCTCGATGGCGGCACAGCCATCCCCGCCCCGAGCAGCCCAGTGACCGCCTCACTCCGCCGCTCCCACACATCCCACTCAGCCACCACCCGTCAATCCTCGCAGCCCCAGACCCACCCAACGACCGACAGCGCCCCACCCCCATGATCGAAGGCCACCTCCGGCCACCCGGACGGCCACCGCCCGACTTCGATCACACGCCCCACCTGCACAACCACCGCCAGGACCGGCGATCGAACCGATGCGCACTGGTCACCAGCGCGCAGCATCGAGCAACACCGTCGACAGCACTGGACCAGGCGAGAACAGCCGCCGGCGAACATCACCGCGACCCCGGCACGGACCGCAACCACCCGCCACCATGATCGAAGGACGCCCCGGGCCGCCCGGGCGACCACCACACGACTTCGATCACAAGCCCTGGCCGCGCAACCAACGACGGCTTCGGCAATCGACCTGATGCGCACTGGTCACCGGCGCGCAGCATCGAGCGACACCCTCAACAGCGCCCGACCATCCGAGAACGGCCGCCAGCGAACATCACCGCAACCCCGGCACGGACGCGCAACCGCCCACCACCATGATCGAAGGACGCCCCGGGCCGCCCGGACGACCACCACACGACTTCGATCACACGCCCCGGCTGCGCAACCAACGCCCGGCAACACCGGCGCCAGCGATCGAACTGATGCACACTGGTCACCGGCACGCAGCATCGAGCAACAGCCTCAACAGCGCCCGACCATCCAAGAACGGCCGCCGGGAAACATCACCGCAACCACGGCACGGACGGTGACCACGCCACCTGGCGCCCGGTCCCCAGCCGGGCGGAAGAACCCCACCTCCGTGCTGGCCTGACCTGTTACCCACATGGATCGGCGAACCCGCACGCGGACAGCACCCAACTCCGCCTACCGAGGACGGTGAGTGCCGACCAGATTCGCCCGCGGCCCCACCGCCGGACCTGCACCGCCTGGTCGAAGGCCGGGCGGCCATGAGCAGCGGAGCGGGTCGTGGTCAGCGGCGGGCTTGGTGGTCTGGTTCGGAGGCGTCGCCGCCGGACCCGTTACGTGGTCTGGAGCGACGGCACCAGCGACGAGATGCGGCCGAACGGCCGCGGGGCCGGCGCGCCGCGGCCGGGCCGACACGGCAGGTGCGGGGCCCGGCTGCGGCGGTCGGTCAGCGGTCGGCCGACTCGGTGTTCTTGTCGGAGGCCTCGCCCGTGGCGGGCTCGTCCTCGTCGAGGTCCTCGTCCAGCTCGACGAACGCGTGCTCGTCGAGGCGGTCGACGACGCGGTCCTCGGCGCCGACGGCGAAGGGGCCGGTGCCGTCGTTGTCCTCATACGCCTCGGGGTCGAGCGGGGTGGCCACCTCGGCGACGACGACCACGCCGTCGAGGGACTCCAGCTCGGGGATGTCGAGGGCGCCGAGCGAGCCGTCGCCGGCCTGCATCAGCTCGAGGACAGCCTCGCCGACCGTCTCGACGGAGGCGGTGTCGCCGTCGCCGGGGTTGGTGCGGCGGGCGGCGTCGGCGAGGCGGAGCAGGGCCGCGACGCTGGGGACGCGGTAGTCGCGGCGCTGGCGGACGGAGATGATCTGCGGGTGCGGGTCTTCGGCCTCGGTGCCGTCGACGCCGCCGATGCCGACGCCGAACTGGCGGTCCGCCTCGTCGGGGTCGATGGCCTCGACGTCCCACGGGGTGACCTCGCCGAAGGCGTCGAGCAGGAGCTCGTCGTAGCCGTTGGAGGCGTTGTTGAGCTCGACATAGGCGCGCCACACCTCGTCGTCGTCGGCCCGCCCGTCGGCGGCCTTGACCGCGGCAAGGTGGTCGCGGGCCGCCGTGATCACGCGCTCGAGCGCGGCGTCAAGCTCCGCGTGCCGGTCGGTCATGATGGGACTCCCCCTGATATCGGTGGTGGGACGGTCGGGTTGATCAGGATTGCTGCAGGAACCTGTCGAGGACTCGCACGCCGAACTGTAGTCCCTCCAGGGGAATGCGCTCGTCAATGCCGTGGAACAACGCGCCGAAGTTCAGGTCGGCGGGCAGCCGCACGGGTGAGAACCCGAAGCAGCGGATGCCGAGCTTGTCGAACTGCTTGGCGTCCGTGCCGCCGCTGAGCATGTACGGCACGGGCAACGCGCCGGGGTCCTCCGCCTTGAGCGCAGCCGTCATCGCGTCGACGAGGGCGCCGTCGAAGGTGGTCTCCAGCGCGGCCTGGCGGTGAATGTACTCCAGCTCGATGTCGGGGCCGACGAGCTCGCGCAGCTGCTGCTCGAACAGCTCCGACTGCCCGGGCAGAGTGCGGCAGTCGATGGTGGCGGACGCGCGGCCGGGGATCACGTTGTCCTTGTACCCGGCGGCGAGGCGGGTCGGGTTGGCCGTGTTGCGCAGGGTCGCGCCGATGATCATCGCGATCGGCCCGATCTTCTCCACGGCCCGCTCGGGGTCGTCGAGGTCGAGCTCGATGCCGAGGATCTCCGACACCTGCTCCAGGAACGCGCGCACGGTCGGCGTCATGATCACCGGGAAGCGGTGCCGGCCGACCCGCGCGACGGCCTCGGCGACCGCGGTCACCGCGTTGTCGTCGTTGATCATCGAGCCGTGCCCGGGGCGCCCCTTGGCGTGCAGCCGCAGCCAGTCGATGCCCTTCTGCGCGGTCTCGATCAGGTAGAGGCGCTGGTCGCCGCCGACGCTGACGGAGAAGCCGCCGACCTCGCCGACCGCCTCGGTCACCCCGTCGAAGTAGTGCGGGTGCTTCTCGACGAGATACTGCGCGCCATAGGTGCTGCCGGCCTCCTCGTCGGCGACGAAGGCGAGCACCACGTCACGCGGTGGCTTGCGGCCCTCGCGGCGCATCTGCCGTACAAGAGCCAGGACCATCGCGTCGAAGTCCTTCATGTCGACGGCGCCCCGCCCCCACAGGTAGCCGTCCTTGATCTCACCGCCGAACGGGTCGACGGACCACTCGGAGGCGTCGGCGGGCACGACGTCGAGATGCCCGTGGATCAGCAGCGCGTCACGCGTCGGGTCGCTGCCCTCGAAGCGGGCGACGACGCTGGCCCGGCCCGGCGCGCTCTCGTGGATCTGCGGATCGAGGCCGACCTCGGCGAGCTTCTCGGCGACATACTCCGCGGCGAGCCGCTCCCCGGCGCTCGTCTCCAGGTCGCCCGTGTTGGTGGTGTCGATGCGCAGCAGGTCGCGGCAGAGCTCGATGACCTCGTCGGTGGCGTCCATGAAGAAGTCATACCAGGCGCCTGTGACAATTTCGGCGGGTGGTCCGGTGGGCTACCACGAAGCGTCACCGGACCACACGGACTTCACCAGCCGAAACCGGCCGCGTAGCTCACCGAAGCGAGCACCGCCTGCCCCGACGCGTTCGGGTGGAAATAGTCCCAGGTCGAGATCTGCGACAGCTGGAACGGGTAGCCGAAGACGGCGCCGCCGTCGTACTTGCAGCTGGCGCCGTACGCCGCGCAGGCCGACGCCAACTGGCCGTTGAAGTCGGCGACCCGCTGCCGGACGCGGTCGCGCCGCGCAGCGTCGGCCGACGCGGTCGACGTCGGGTTGGCCAGCATCGACTGACAGATGCCGAACAGGCCCCAGGCCGTGCGCGCGCCGGAGGTGTCCTTGCCGACCTGCCAGAGCCGCTTCAGGTCAGGCACGCTGATGAGCAGCACCTTCGCGTCGGGCAGACCGGCCTTCAGCGTGCCGAGGGCCGCGTCCAGCGACGCCCGGAACGCGGCCACGCTGGTCATCGTCGACTCCGACGAGGTGCAGGCGTCGTTGGCGCCGATGAGGATCGTGACGTAGGCGACACGCTGCGAGACGGCGGTCTGGGCCTGACCTGGCATGTCAGCGGCTTTCGCCCCGCTTTTGCCGTCATTGTACGAGTGGCCGTCGATCGCCGGGTTCACCGTGCGGATCCGCAGGAAGTGGCTGTTGACGGAGGCTGTGCTGCCCGTGCTGAACGAGCGGGACGGGCAGTCGGCGAACCATCCGCACGCGTTGAACCCGCGGGTGATGGAGTCGCCCATGCTGGCGATCGATCCGGGTGGCGGCCCGGCTGCGGCGTACGCGGGAGCGGTGGCTCCCAGCAGCACGACCAGGGTGGCGGCGAGGACGGTCAGTCCCCGCCTGGCGAGGGACATGGCGGCCCCTTTCCGTAGCAGGTGGCGGCCGGCTTCCATCGAAGGCGGTACATGGGAGCGTACTGGCCGGTAACCACTCGTTTCAAGAAGTCGCGCCTCGGGTACCGACGCGGCAACGACAACAAACGATCGAGGAGGCGCACGTGAGTGCCGCACCGCTGCCGCCGCTACCGCCGGTGCCGGGCATCGAGGACGACGAGGTCGTCTTCGGCGGACCGAGCATGCTCGACCTCCTCGACGAGGACCACCAGCAGCTCGCCCAGCTCTGCGACCGGCTCGCGACCCCCGACGAGCAGGAGAAGGCCAGGCCGCAGGACATCGAGGACGTCCTGGTGGCGACGCTTGCGCGGCACCTGTCCGCCGAGGAGCAGTACCTCTACCCGACGGTCAAGGCCGTCCTGCCCGACGGCGACCCGATCGCCTCACAGGAGGTCGCCGCGGACGCGGAGCTGCTCCTCGCCCTGCAGCGGCTGCACGCGACCCCCGCCGCCGCAGGTACCGCGTACCACGACGCGCTGGAAGCGGTCGCCACCCACGTCCGCTCACACGCGGACCGCACCGGCAAGGGGGTGTTCCCCCGTCTCCGCGAACAGTGCAGCGACACCGAGCTCGTCCGGCTCGGCAACCGCGTCCTGATCGCCCGCGGCGCCGCACCCACCCGACCCCACCCCAACACCCCGGCCAAACCACCGCTCAACAAGCTCGTCGACCCGGCCGTCGCCGTCGTCGACAAGGTCCGCGACGTCCTCACCCGCCGCACCACCTGGCCCGAGGACCTGGCTGGCTGACCGGCCGGCTGAATACGTTTATCGATCTCTCCCCGGAGGTACCAGACCATCATGGCTACTGTTCTGTGGATCATCGCGGTGCTCATCGGCATCGCTGGCGTCGTCGCTCTCCTCCGCCGGCAGATCCTGTGGGGCATCATCCTCATCGTGGTCGCCCTGCTCGTAGGCCCGGGCGGCGTGAGCATCTTCAACGTTTGACGTCGGGCGGCCGGCACCCCCCACCGGCCACCCAGGCGAAAAAGGCCCCGGCGGTTCCCCCCTCCGCCGGGGCCTTTCGCGTGTCGCACCCCCCGATTCGCCAAGATCCGCGTAGACCGTGTAACGTCTCCGTCGGCCATCCGGGCGGTGAGAAAGCGACCGGGTAGGATGGTCGGAGCAAGTCGAAGTGGCGGAATGGCAGACGCGCTAGCTTGAGGTGCTAGTGCCCGCAAGGGCGTGGGGGTTCAAGTCCCCCCTTCGACACAGATCTTGGTGGAAACTCACCAACGTAGTATCCCTGCAGCATCACCGGCGGGCACGCCGGCCGACCCGAGCGGGTGACAACCCGGTCGGCTATCTGCACGTCAAGGCCCTGATCGGGTCTCGACGATGACCGGCCCGAGGCGCAGCAGCCCGGCCACGACAGAGCAGATGATCGCGGCGCTGATACCCGCTCCACTCCCCCGCCCCAGGCCGCAACCTCCGCCGCTGCCAAGCCTGCCGGACCCGCGCACCTCGCCCACGCAGGCGCTCCCGGCACTCGACATCGCCCGGCTGGACCGTTCCGGACGGGTGTCGGCCCGGCTGCTCCTCGAACGGCTCGGCTGGGGTCCCTGCCAGCAGCTGCGCACCGACGTCGCCGAGCGCACAATCCTGATCTGGCCGGACGACGCAGGTGCCGTGCTGGTCGGCGCCCGCGGCGACCTGACCCTGCCGGCCGCGGTCCGGCAGATGTGCGCCATCGAGACCGGCGACCTCGTCGTCCTCGCCGCTGACCTCCACCGCGGTCTACTCGCCGTCCATCCCGCGGAGACTGTGGCGCGGCTGCTCGCCGACCTGCACGTCCGGCTGATCACAGACGGCCATGGCCGCTGACCCGGCGAGACTCGCCGCCGCCTGGGCCTGTCTGACCGAGCTCGGGATCACCCTCGCCGACCTGCAGCACGACGCCCGGCCAGCATCACCGACGTTCGACGACTACCTCCCCCAGGTCCTCGCCGGGGCCGGTCCCGGCGCGTTACGCGCCTACCGGAGCTACTGGCAGCGCATGACCAAAGCCTGGGGAAACCAGGCAATCGACACCGTCACTGCCAGCGACCTACAAGCGATGCGACAACACGTCACCAACAGCGCCCGAGTCCGGCGCAACAGCCGCGGCGGACGCCACGCCGGCGAACTGTTCATCGCCGCCGCCCGCGCCTTCTACAACCGAGCCATCGCCGACGGCCTCATACCGAGATCAACCTGGTCGCCCGCACCACCGGCCTCGACGCTGAACGCGGCCTCCTGCTGCTCCGAGAAAAGGGCGGCACGGTCCGCTGGCAGCCGATCAGCCCCGACCTCGCCACCGGCCTTGCCCAGCATGCCGCAGTCCGCGGCGCGGTCCTGCCCACCGACTCCCTGCTGCGGTACCGCAACGGCTCCGTCCTGACCAGCCGCCGCTACGACCAGCTCTGGCACCGCATCGGCCAACACCTGCCCTGGGTCGCCGCCCACGGCATCACCATGCACTGGCTGCGGCACACCACCCTGACCTGGGTCGAACGGCACTTCGGGTACGGCACCGCCCGCGCCTACGCCGGTCACACCGACACCACCGGACCAGCCACCACCACCACCTACATCCGCGCCGACCTCCAAGCCGTCGCCACCGCGCTCGCCGCGATGACAGGCCAGCCACACCCGCTCGCACAGCCCATCGACAACGGTCCGGGTGGTCTAGCGCGGCTTTGAACACACCTGCATCGCAGCGCTGCGGTACGGCGTCGCCGAAGCATCCGGACCCAGCGTGGACACGACCTGCACACCAAGGGCTGGTTCCTCGTCGAGGACGAGGTGTCCGATACGCCCGTGGTCGTCTGCGACACCACCTTCCGCCACGAAGGCCGGGTTTACCTGGGCGAGCCGCGCGCCGGCGACGACCTGGTGACCGTGCCGGCCCTGGGCAGGATCTGGGCGGGGCTGGGTTCCGATCCCGCAGATGTTCGGTCCGGGGACGGACACCGCGGACCGGGCTGGCATCGCGCCGCCCGAGAACAGCGAGCCGAGGTGTGCCTCTGATCGGACCCGGCCCTGAAGCGTCGCGCGACTCCGGCCCCGTCTCGGTCACAGTGAACGATGAACGCTCAACCTTCGCACGCGTTCCTGCTGGGGCGGGTTCGCCGGGTTTCACCGGCTCGGCAGCTTCCAACGGCTGGTGCTGTGCTGGCGGGTCTTCGGCCGTGACCGCGTGGACGGTGAACTCGGCCAGCTCCGCCGGGTTCTGGGCGGCTGGGGCTACCAGCTCGGCCGGGCCGACGACCCACTGCTGCCGTTGACCGTCGCGCAGCTGATGCTGGTCAACGGCAGCCCGCACCTGCAGGACATGACCACCGGCCTGTTCGACCGGGTCCGCGAGCAGCGGCTGCTCGAGGGCGCCCGGCTCAACACCATGCACGCGGTGCAGCGAGCGGTCGCCGAGCGCGGTTCTGCGCGGCACCGCTCGGTCGCACCGGCCAGCACGCGAGGGCCACCGGCGTCGCCGAGACCTGTCAGCAGGCCGACGACCGTTGGTATGACACGTCCCGCTCACCCGGCGGGTCCGCGGCAGTGTCCGCGCGAACCTACTCAAGGTCGGCCGGTGGCTGGCTGCGGAACACCCCGAGGTCGCCGACCCGGCGGCGTGGACGCGGCAGACCTGCGCGACGTGGATCGCCGCCCTGGACCGCATGCGGGTCGGGGACTTCGTCCAGCGCACCGCCGGCCTCGGGGACCGGCTGGGCCAGCCGTTGACCGCGGCGACCAAGGCCGGGCAGATCAGCGCGATGCGCAGGTTCTTCGGGGACTACCAGGAATGGGAATGGCTGCCCCGCCGGTTCGACCCGCAACGCGCACTGTCCGTCCCGCGCAGCATCGCCGCCCTGCTCGGCCCGGACCCGCGCGTGATCGCCGATGACATCTGGGCGAAGCTGCTCTGGGCCGGGCTCAACCTGACCGCCGACGACGAACGTAGGCGAGCCGGGTGCTTCCGTTCGATTCTGACATTTCGGTGGCCATCTGATCACGGTACTTCCTGTGTTGATGTGAGCCGGACCGTCGGCACCGACGACGGTGAGCTCGGCCGGCTACGCCGTTCCCGCTCAAGGCGCGCCTCGGTAACCGGTATCGGCGCAGATTCCCGACCACACCATCCGCAAACGCCACGCCACCGTTTGGCGACAGGCCACGATCCGAGCGAGCGCGCTGCGAGTAGTCGGGGTGCACGGCGGCGAGGCGCGCATACGACGAGGCGTCGACCATCGCCGTCTTCATGCCACCGAGGGAGACGGCAACCACGGCGACCAGTCCCCCTCTGGGTCGGTGGTCTGCCCCACCTCGATCAGATAACCGTCGGGATCGCGGATGTAGCAACGCATCTCGTACTGGTGCTGCTTCGGCGGCGTCAGGAATTGAGCACCCCGGGCGCTCCATTCGGCGTACACGGCCTGGATGTCCGCGACCCGAATATTGAGGAAGCTGCTGACCCGGTCGGGGTCGCGTGGCGTCTCCAGGGTGACCGCGGGCTTGTCGTCGGTCGGGCCGCCACCAACATTGATGACGATCCAGCTGTTGGCTAGCGCGACATAGGTCGGCTCTCCGGAGAAGACCACCCTGCCGCCGAGTACTTCGGTGTAGAAGCGCCGAGAGCGCTCGACATCGTCCGAGACGATGAAATGGGCCAGCACAATTCCCCTTGCGGGCGGTGTGACCTCGGCCATCTAATTAGCACCTCCACTGGTTGGGACTCATGCCCCGCTTACGGTCTGCAGGCGATGTTGCGGTGATCGGGGTTCGGCGCCGGTGATGGCGCGCCATCGAAGTCGCACGTCATTCACCCGGCATCACACTCCAGGTACAAGTGCCGGCCGCCGCAGGTCACCGAGCAGCAGCACCCCTGCGTCCAGTCCGCCGCGCACAGCGCGGCTTGCTGCCGGCCCGGCGCAGGCCCACCCGGGCGACGGCGACCCGCGGTCCGGGCCGCGATCCAAGCGACGGTCGCGATGGCGGCGGTCAGCACGTCCAGCCGGGCCAGCGCGGGGGTAGGCGACGGCGATCTCCCGGGTAATGGGCGGCCCGCCGGAGGTGCTGCTGGTGGTTCTTCGGGCAGGACGCGCCGCGCGAGAGCACGAGGATCATCGGGTTGATCTCTTGCAGCTCGCTGAATCGGCGCCTGGTCTTCGGTGTGGCCGGTGGTCGGCCCGTAGTCGGGGAAGGTCCCGCCGGGTGCGATGTCCCGCGCGCATGGCGTGCTCCTGACTGAATGTGACCGGCGAGGGCACTGTCCTTGGCGTTCCCCGCGTAGTCGGCGGATGTCATAGCGATCCCTCCGTGGCCGGCTCGCGGGCGGCCGTGATCTGGCCGCGGAGAGCCTTCAGCGCGGCAACGTAGATCTCTGAGAAGGTGGGGAAGGGCTGGATGACGTCCCGCAGCACTGGCAGCGGCACACGGGCGCGGATGGCCAGGGTGGCCTGCTGCAGCCACTCTCCGGCCTCGGGCCCGAGCGCGTAGGCGCCCGTCAGCCGGTCGCCGTCCGACAGCAAGGTCAGGAAGCCGTTGGAGGTGGCGTAGGCGTGGGTGTAGGTGGCCGTCTTGGCCACCTCGGACACCGGGACGGTGGCGCTGAAAGCGGCCTCGGTGGCGCCGACTGCGGCCGCTTGCGGGTCGGTGTAGACGACGTCCGGTATGGCCTCGTAGTGGGCCTCGCGGGGCTCGCCCAGGATGTTCGCGGCGACGACCTCGCCCTGGTATTTGCCGACATGGGTGAGCAGCCGTATACCAGTGACATCCCCGATGGCCCACAGCCGCTCGCCGGCGCGCAGGTGCGCGTCGACTCCGATGCCGTGCGGGCCAGCGGTGACGCCCACCGAGTCCAGGCCGGCGGGCATCCGCGGACGCCTGCCCGTGGCCAGGAGCAGGTGGTCGCCGCGCAGCTCGCGACCGTCATCGAGGGTCAGGACGTAGTCCGCGCCGTCGCGCCGCGCGGCGGTCGCGCGCATGCCCAGGAATAGCTCGGCGCCGTCGGCCCGCAGGACCTCGCCGAGCGCCCGACCCAGCGGCTCGGGCTCGCGGGCCAGCACATGCCCGGCGCCCTCGGCCAGGGCCACCTCGCCGCCCAGGCGGCGGACGGCCTGGGCCATCTCGGCGCCGACCGGCCCGCCGCCGAGGATGAGCAGGCGACGCGGGACAGCCTTCATGCCGGTCACCTCGCGGCTGGTCCAGATACCGTCCAGCTCGCGCAGGCCCGCGACGGGCGGTATGACCGGGTCCGAGCCGGTGGCCACCACCACGTGCCGGGCGGTGTGGGGCACGCCGTCGACCTCGACCACACCCGGCCCGGCCAGCCGGCCGGTGCCCCGGATCAGGTCGATGCCCTTGCCCGCCAGATATTGCTGCTGCCCGGCGTCGGAGTAGTCCGAGACCATGACGTCACGGTAGGCCAGCGCCTCCTGTACGTCGACGCGCGCCGTGGCCGCCGCCTCACGAGCGCCGTGCACCGCCTCGCCGGGCCGCAGCAGCGTCTTGGACGGGATACACGCCCAGTACGAGCACTCGCCCCCGACCAGATCCCGCTCGACCACGGCCACGCGCAGGCCGCCGTCGGCCAGCTCGCCGGCGCAGTGCTCGCCCGGCGAGCCGCCGCCCAGGACGATCACGTCGTGGTCGCTCATCGCTCGGGCAGCTCCTCTCCGGCCTGCTCCCGGACCACGTACTCGGCGTACCAGTCCGGCCGGTCCGGGTCCGGCTGGCCGATCCGGCCCTCGAGCTGGTCATCTACTGGGTGGTACTGGGATCACGGCCGGTCTGCGGACTGGCCGCGCAGTGTTTCCTTCCCCGCGCCCGACCGACTACTGCTCCAGGTCGGGATGGTGCGGCGGGTGGCTGCCGAGCAGCAGCCATCACGGGCCGGGCCGGTCCGCGGCCTCGGCCAGGAGCACGTCGGCGCCAAGGTCCAGGCTGACCATCGGGAGCAGGACCGGACGAGCCCGCATCTCAGCTCAGGCGCTGCCCACGCTCGCGTGCCGGACCGGCCTCGCCGTGTCCGCGCCGCGGGAACGCCGTTGGCCCCGGGGTATGAGGGGGTCGGTGTGCTGGGGGCGGTCTGTTGCCCGGTCAGGGCGGGCGCCCACCCTGGCCGTGTCTCGCGGGCGCGGAAGGTCGAACATGTTCCTGTCGGATTGGGGCAACCGCACCAGTGTGGTTCGACAACTCCCACGCACTGCACTGCTAGCGGTGCTGATGCTGACGATGCGCGGAAATGTCCCGTCGAGCCCGCTACTAACCAACCTTGCCAGCATGAACAGAGAGCGAAGACGGACAGACTGGGATGGAGGCGGACTGAGATGACCGAACGTTCCGGGACGGTCGCCCTGGTCGCCGGAGGTAGCCGCGGCATCGGTGCGGCTACCTCGCGGCTGCTGGCATCGCTGGGCATGCGGGTAGTGGTGAACTACCGGTCCAGCGACGCGGACGCGGACGCGCTGGTCGAGGCGATCCGCGCCGCCGGCGGCGAGGCCATAGCGTTACGAGCCGATGTGCGCGACCCCCGCGAGGTAGACGAGTTGGTCAAGGCGGTGTCCGCGCGGTGGGGCGCGGTCGAGGTGCTGGTCAACACTGTCAGAATCCCGTTTGCCATCAAGTCCTTCCAGGACATGAGCTGGGAGGAATTCGGCGGCAAGCTCCACGACGAGATGCTGGCCGCCTTCACGCTCACCAAGGCCGTCGCACCGGCAATGATCGACCAGGGCTACGGCCGGATCGTTCACATCGCGACCGGCCTGGCTCGGCAGCCACGGACGGAGATGATCGCGCTCGGCACGTCCAAGGCAGCACTGGTGCAGTTCGCCCGCTACGTGGCCCAGGAGCTGGGCCCCTTCGGCATCACCGTCAACGTGGTCTCCCCGGGCATGGTAGAAACCGACGTCGCCGGGAAGGTGTCCCCGCAGGTCAGGGCTCGGTTGGTCGCGGCGACCCCGCTGGGGCGGATCGCCCGGCCGGAGGACGTGGCTGGGGTCGTCGCCTTCTACGCAAGCGACGAGAGCGGCTTCATGACCGGTACGTACGCACCGGTCAATGGCGGCCTCGCGATGGACTGACGGCGCCGGACCGATCGACAGCAACGCAATCCCAACCGCTGCACCGGGGGTGGCACCCGCCATGCAGACACTCGACCTCGCCTATGTCGGGCGGGGGATCCACGAGGAACTGGTCGCCTATGTCGCCGACCAAGAGGACTACTACGCCGACGAGGGTGTACACGTCGCGCTGCGCGACGGCTGCGGCTGGGATATCGAGCGGTTGCGCCGAGGCGCGACGATCGGCCTGGGCCGCGCGATGTTCTCCCGGCTGACCGACCACATCCCGTGGACGGCGCTGAGTGTGAACACCCACCGGCCGCTGTTCTGGTTCCTCGGCCGCGGCGACCTGACCTCCCTGCAGGACTTGCAGGGCCGCCGGCTCGCGGTGCACCACCCGCTCACGCCACCCGGCTGCTTCGCACGCATCGTGCTGCGCCGCAACGGCCTCGACCCCGACCGCGACGTCAAATGTGTCGCCCGTAAGCCCGGTGACTACGGACTGGACCTCCGCGGGCTGCGCAAAGGCTCGATCGACGCCGCACTCGTCGGCAGCACCATGGCACCCGAGCAGGTGGCCGCCGAGGAAGGATTCCAGGTCCTGGCCTTCGTCGGGGACCACTTCCAGATCCCGACCGTCGGGGTGGCCGTGGACCCGACCCACGTCCCGCTCGACACCCCGGCGCTGCACGCCGCGGTCCGGGCCAACCGCCGCGCTCTGCGCACCATCCGGGAACACCCCGAGATCGCCGTGACGCACATGCAGGCGTTCCTGGGCCGACACACCCCGGACGAGGTCCGCCACCACTACGACCAGTTCATCGCGCCGTACTACACCGATGACGGCCAGGCCGACCTCAAGATCGGCGACGCCGCTATCAACACGGTCGCAGCAGAACTGGGCGTCACCGCCGAATTCCGTGCGGCCGAGGTGTACCGAACCGACCTCGTGGCCGCGGACGGCGACGCACCAGTGCCATGACTCGAGCCGGCTGGCACCCATCAACTGGTGATCGGCGTTCGGCTGCTGGAACAGTTACGCCAGTTGCAGGCGGAGACCCATCTGGTGTTCACAGGTGAATGCCGGCCGCGATCGGGCTGGAGTTCCGTCGCCGTGATCACCGCCAGCGGAGTCGAACGCTGCGGTGAACTTCGTGTCTCGGTCTCGTAGCAGGAAGCGCAGCCTGCTGGCGTGCTGGTCGAGGTTCATGAGCAGATTCCGGGCCTGTTGTGTGACCCAGGCGCCGGTCGGGTGGGCGGTGACGCCGGCGATGTGGACCTGTCGGGTGGCGAGTTCGATGAAGAACAGTACATAGATCCGTTTGAGCAGCACGGTGTCGACGGTGAAGAAGTCGCAGGCCAGGATTGTGTGGGCCTGTGCGGTGAGGAACTGCTGCCAGGTCGGTCCGGTCCGGCGGGGTGCCGGGTCGACGCCGGCCCGGTGCAGGATCTTCCAGACCGTGCTGGCCGCGATCCGGTGGCCCAGCCGAGCCAATTCCCCTTGTACGCGGCGATGGCCCCAGGTCGGGTTCTCAGCGGCCAGACGCAGCACCAGGTCGCGGACCTCCCGGTCCACGGGTGGCCGGCCGGGAGGCGCATGCGGATACGTCCAGTGCCGAGCGATCAGCTGCCGGTGCCGGCGCAGCTCGCAGCAGCCGCAGCCGAGCAGCAGCGGCACCACCAGAGCGGTGACAACCAGGTTGGCAAGGCGGGACCGGTGGGGCATCGGCATCTACACATCACGATCGATGGTTCGAATCCGCCGGGGGCACTCTCACCGGGCGGTCAGCTCGGCTGGGTCTCCTGTTTGTTGCGGAGCGCCTGCTCGACGGCCTCCTGCACGCGGGCGTCCTCGCGGAGCTTGCGCCGTGCGCGGCTGCGGCGGACGAGAACGGGGGTCACGACGATGACAGCGATCAGTACGACGACCAGCAGCACCAGCATCCACGGGAGGGCCCAGCTGTGCGTCGTGGCCTGGACCTGCTTGCGCGAGGTGGTGGAGCCCGACGCGTCGGTGAGCCGGGGTGTGAGAGTTGCGGTCGCAGCCAGCCTGAGTGCGGGCGACACGCCGTGGACGGTCGCCGTCACGTTCCAGCTCTCACCGGGGAGAAGCTCCGGCGACGCCGCGATCCCGCTCGCTTCGGTCCGCAGCCACCCGAACGGGCCGGATACCGACACCGTCTGCTGGGCCGAAAGGATGGCGTTGCCGGTGTTGTGGATCGTGTACGTGACGGTCGCGGTGCCCTTCGCGAACGGGTTGAGCGAGCCGGCGTAGTCGACGTGGAGGTCCTCGATCGCAAGGTTCGGCTTGATCTCGCCGCTGACCCGCAGCTTGACCCGGATACCCAGGCGCCGCTCGACGTTGATGCCCTCAGCGTCGTTGGGCTGCGTCAGGGAGGTGACGATGCCGCCCACATAGTCGCCGGGCGTGGCGTTGTCCGGAACGGTGACCGTGAAGGGCACGTCGGCGGACTCCCCGGGCTTGATCGCGATGGTGCCGGGGTTCGCGTGGACCCAGACGCCGATCCCGATGGACTTCTTGTCCTTGGTGATCAGGTCGAGCTGGCCCGTGCCGGTCGTGAAGCCGTCGGCGGCGTAGACGGCCAGGTTGAGCGGAGCCGTGCCACGGTTGGCGACGACCATGGTGTCCTCGACCCGCCCACCGGGGTTGACGGAATAGCTGAAGCTGGACCGATCGGCGCCGTAGCTGTTCGAGGCCGTCCTGACCGTCCAGGCGACGTCGCCCTCCTCGGCCAGGGCAGTGCCCGCACCCAACCCGACGACCGCGAAGGCGGCGAGCAGGGCCAGGACGGCGATACGGACGAGGGCGGCGACGGTTGGCTTCCGACGCGGTGCGGGCGCATGCATCTGGGGGTCCTCGAGCAATCTGGAGCAGGTCTGGAGCAGGTCTGGAACAGGTCTGGAACGAGAGGGCGGGGCGGGCACCCGAAGGTGCCTGCCCCGCCTTGTCAAACGTGTCCGGTCAGCTGCTCAGCGCAGTGATCGTGAGGGTGGCACGGTAGCCACCCTTCTCGACGCTGCCCGGGATCTTCAGATCCAGGTCAGCGCCCAACCGGGCGGTACCCTTGGCGTGGCCCTGGTTGGCCCAGCCGAGACCGCGTGAGACGGACAGGCCCTGGCCGTGGTCGTCGTAGCCGGAGGCCACCGACCCGCTCGCCTGAGCACCAGCGCCGGCCTCGATCACCTGCGGCGTCCAGCCGAGGTAGGCGCCGGAGAAGGTCTTGTCGCCGTCCCGGAAGTCACTCACGCTGGCCGAGATCGACCACGGCGCGAGCGAACGCCGGTTGTCCGACACGACGATCGGGTTGATGTGGCCCGCCGCCGCGAAGTAGTCGCCGTTGTGGTCCTCCGCGGTGCCGAGGTTCACGAGGCCGTTGTAGCCGTCGATCGTCCAGCCGAACTCGCCGGGAGCGGCGTTCGGCACGTTGACCTGGATGGCCTGGCCGTCGCCCTGGTACGGGTGGACGGTGACCGAGTCGACGATCGAACCGACCGGCTGGTTGGCCGGCGAGTTGTTGCACCAGGCGCCACGCTCGACGGCCGCGTTCGGCGCAGCACAGGTGCCGCTGCGGACATTCTCGACGACGAGCTTGTCGCTGCGAACCTGGACCTTGACGTAGGTCCGGACGTGCTCCTGGTTCTGGACCGAGTTGTACCAGTAGCTGTTCGGGTTGAGCGGGTCCGCACCGTTGCCGGCGCCGCTCGTGCCGCTGTTGTCCGGAGCGGTGATGTCGTAGTACTTCGAACCCGAAGCCGAGTTACCCGTAACGTAGATCACACCACCGGGACCGGGGAACACATCAGCGGCGCCGGGCTGCTCGGCCGGGTTCGCCTTCGCGCCGTTCTTGATCTCGTAGCTGCGGGAGTAGCTGTGGTCATGCCCCTGCAGCACCACGTCGACGCCCAGGTTCGAGAAGGCGGTCGGGAAGTCGACCCGACGCACCTTGTTGTCCGAGTCCTTGGCGTGGTCAGCCGGCGAGTAGATCGCGTGGTGGTAGACGAGCACCGTCCACTTGGCCTCAGCGCCGTGCTGGTTGATGACGTCGGTCACGTAGGCGATGTGCGCCTCGTCACCGCCGCCACCCGAAGCGGTGCGGTAGCTGTTGCTGTTCAGGTCGATGAACAGGACATCCTTGTAGATGTACCAGTAGTCACCGCCCGACGTGTTGGACGCCGGGTTCCCGTTGGAGTACAGCCGGGCCGAGCGGTCCGTGTTCGGCGTGAACAGGTGCTGCTCGTACGCCTTGCTACCCACATCGTGGTTACCGATGGTGGCAGCCCAGGGGTACTGGCGCAGCTTGTCAGGTGCGAGGAACGCGGTCCACTGGGACTCTGTGCCCGCCGTCTCGACCTGGTCACCACCCGACACCAGCAGTTCGGCGTTCGGGTTCGCGGCGAGCGAGACGTCCAGGGTGTCCTGCCAACCGGCCTGGTCCTTCGCCACGTCACCCGACGCACCGATCTGCGGGTCGCCGTAGAACAGGAAGTCGTAGTCGCCTTCGAAATCCTGCGTCTTGAAGGAGTACGTCGGGGACCAGTTGCCCTCGGCACCGACCCGGTAGGAGTACGCCGTCTGCTCCTGCAGGCTGGCGAGCGTCGCGTGACGGTTGAAGCCGCCACTGGTCGCGATGTTCGCCCCGCCGATGGCGTCGAAGGTGGCCGCACCGGCCGGGAACTCGCCGTTGGCGAGCGTGGCGGTCGGGGCGAGCTGGACCTTCTGTGCGGTGTCGGCCGACGAGTACCAGGTCACGATGCGCTGGGTCTCGTTCGCGCCGACGCCGAGGATGATGCCGCTGAGCGTGACGGGGTCCGCAGCGCTGGCGGGGGTCGCCAGACCGCCGCCGATGGCCACAGCCAGGCCCAGGAACGCCGCGGTGGTCCCAGCGACCACGCGACGCCGCGCAGGCCCGGAGGCCTGCTTGGAGGTGCTTACTTTCACGGTTTTCTTCCCTTTTCCGATGGAGGTACGGGAAAGCGACCTCAACGTTTCGCCATTCGATGAATCGACCGTGAATTCGATCTTGCGGCCAGTTGCATGTCCATGAAGACCTGCGGCTATTTCAGAGCCCGAACACCCGTTGTGTGAACCAGATCAACCCCATAACGGACACGCCCGCAGAAATTGCGCCGGTCGTCCACAGGCCGGTTTTCGGCGCGCGATGGCGCAGCACGATCAGCAGCGGAAATACGACAGCGATGATCGTCAGTTGCACAACCTCGATGCCGACGTTGAACACGAGCAAAGACCACAGCAGGGTCCACGACCACGCCTCGTCGATCCCCAGCGCACCGGCGAAGCCCAGGCCGTGCACGAGGCCGAAGCAGAACACGACCCCGAGGCGGGTCCAGCCCGAACGATCCAGGCTGAAGTGACCGCGTCCCACCGCCTCGAGGTCGGTGGCATGGTCGCCGCACCGCCAGATCCGCCACAGGTACCAGCCGGCGACCACGGCGATCGACAGCGCGATGACGGGCTCCACGACCCGCGCAGGTACGTCGACCAGACCGAGGGCGGCAAGCATGAACGTCACCGAGTGCGCCAGGGTGAAGCTCGTGGCCGCGAGCACGATCTCACGCAGGCGCCGTGACCCGGCGATGAGCGCCAGCAGGAACAGGATGTGGTCGATCCCGGTCAGCAGGTGCTCGGCGCCCAGGCGGAAGAACTCCCAGAACCGTTCGTACCACGTCTGACCGGTCGAGAAGGACGGCTGATCGGCGTCGAGCGCGGCGCTGCCCGTATGACCGTCGATCTCGTAGGTGACGATCGTCTTTGTGCCGGTGACATAGCCCTCGGCGTCGGGGAACAGCTTGCTGCGCACCTCGTGCTCGTCGCCCCGCTCAGGACAGGCCCAGTCGAGCAGCAGTTTGGCGTACGGCACACCCTCCTGCTCGCCGATCGTGACGTCGCCGACCTTTGTCGGCGTGCAGATCTTGCCGTCCACGGTGACCGAGAAACGCTCCGTGACGTAACCGACGACCGACTTCGCATGAGTGTTGAGCGCCGCGGCCTGTCCGTCGGTGTCGCGGGCGTCGAATGCGGCGGTTCCCGTCCGGAAGAGGGGATCGTCGTCCTCGAAGTCAGCGGCGGACACGACCAGCAGGTCGTACTCGAGCTGCAGCGTCGTCCGGACGTGACCCTCGTCGCCGGCGGTGACGTCGACGTACACGGTCGACGAAAACCCGTGGGCGAGCGCCGGCGCGGCGCTCAGGAAGGCGATCACCGTCGCGAGGATCCCGATGACGGTGAGGCGGGCGCGTTGGGACATGCGGCTCCTTCGGTTGGCCAGTGCACGTTGCACGTCACGGGCGAACACGAGCCGGACCGCCGACGAACCGCTGGCGAACAAACTGCCAGGACGACTTCCGGCGGACTGAACGAGGCAGGAACTGAGATAGGAAGAAGCACGCACGCTCCCCCACCCGAAGGACGATCGCCTTGCGCCCTATGCTTCGGGCCGTTGCCATGCTGGCCACGGCCTCCGCACTGGTCACCGGATGCGGCTCCGGCGACGACTGGTCACAGCCGCGCCCTAAGCCCGCCCCCGTCGGGACGCTCGGCCCAGGGTTCGTCGACCCCTCCGCCTCGCCCACCCCGGAGGCGACCATCACGCCACGGCCCGGTTCCTGGACCGGGGTCCACCCACCGAACAACTACCGTGTGGTACTGCTCACCGTGGGTGACGACGGCCCGACCAGAGCCCTTGTGACGGCGGTCAAGGACTGGGCCGAGGACGAGCACGTCGATCTCAGAACGGTGGTCGCCGGCGACCCGCACAACCTCGTTCCCAGCATCACCAAGGCCCTCGAGATGGGCCCGGACCTCATCGTCACCGCGGGCAACGACCTCATCGACCCACTCGCGCTGGTCACCGCGAGCCACCTGTCACAGCAGTTCCTCGTGGTGGGCGCGGAGCTGGCCGAGCCCACCCACAACGTCACGGCGGTCGACTGGTCCGGCGCGTCGTTCCGTGGCGAAGGGCTCGGCATGTCCTCGACGTACGACCCCGAATCGTTCACCGCCGAGCGCTGCGCGGCCTCCATCAGAGCGGGCGTCGCGGCCGTGCTCAACGACCTGACCGGGATCGTGATCTGGCTCGATCAGCTCTAGACCCGTCTTTCGCACATCGTTGTGAGTGGCGGCGTTTTGGAAAGGTCCTGGTGGGATAGGCGGTCGGGGTAGAGGCGGCAACGGGGACGTCCTGGTGGAGGTCACGATGTGTTCGTCGGGCACCGTTGCGTTGTTCGATCGGGTGACGCGGTGAGTCCGATTCCCTGTCGGCTCAGATGGCCGCGGCGAGCTCGGCGAACGCTGCGGCGACGCGGAGTCCGTGTGTTGCATTGAGCCCGAGTTCGTAGTGGCCGCGGCGGAGATTCTGCATGAACGCGTGTCCGGCGATGATCGTCTGCGCGGTGCGGTCGGTGCGGAGTCCGCGCATCGGTCTGAGCCGGTGCTTGAGTTGGCTGTGGTCGGCTTCCACCCGGTTGTTGGCGTGGCGTTCGACGTGGTGCCACGCGGATGGGACCAGCTCATCGAGGACCGCTGGGTACACCGGTGCAGCGTCGGTGATCACCTCGGTGGGTCGCACCTTCAACGTGGCCATCGCCCTGCGGAAGAACCGTCGTGCCGCCGCGGCATCACGGCGGGCCGAGACGAGCACGTCGATGACCTGGCCGTGCTGGTCGACGGCGCGGTACACGTACCGCCAGACGCCGCTGACCTTGACATAGGTCTCATCGGTGAACCACCTGTCGCCAGGCGCTACCGCAGGTAGAGCCGGACGGTGACCATGATGACGTCGGGTGGAAACCGGAACCCGGCGAACGCCGACCGTGCTGGCTGGGCTGGACGCCGCCGGTTCGAGTGCTTCACCGTTCAAGCCTGCCTGACCAGGCCATCGATCAATGAAACAGACCCCGCTCCCCCAGTAAGAGGCCGACGATTGGCGGCGAGCCACCCTCTCGGCGCCACCCGAACTCCGTGAGCAGGTCCGCAGTGCGCCAGGTGGTGGCGCGGTGCAGCACCAGCCGAACTCGGCGACGCGGCCCTCCGGTTCGCGGAGGCCGGCCGTTGCGCTCAGTCGGCGGGGGCTGCGCTCCTGCGGGCGCCGACAGCGACCGCGGCGGCGGCCTGCCGGACGGCCACCGCGCCGATCGTCAGCACGGTCCGGGCCAGCGACCACGACAGCATCGGCACGAAACGCCACAGCGGCGGCCGGACCAGCGACGTGCGGCCGACCGAATGCCACGCCGCGTCGCCGCCGGTGTCCCGCATCCCCTCCTGCGTCCTGGCGATCACCTCGGGGTCGAAGCTGTAGCCGGCCTTCTTCACGACGACGGCCCGGCCGGTGAACCGGTGCATCGTGTACCGGTAGTTCGAGCACGTCTCATTCTTCGTGTACTTGGTCAGGGCCAGCCCGACGATCGCGTTCGCACCCAGCCGCTCGGCCTGCTGCCGGAGGATGTCCTTGGCCTCGTTCGGATCGTTGGACTCGCCCCAGGCGTCGTGCGACAGCACCCGCACGATGATGAACCCGCGGACCTCGGGCGCCCGGGTCATGATGAAGTGGTCAGGATCGATGTAGACCGGCCGGCCCTGCGGAGTGCGGCCCGACACGGCCACCGAGCGGGCTCGCAAACCCTTGGCCGTCCGACCGGGGGTGAAGGACACCGCCTGACCCGTCGACGGCGCCCCGTGCCCAGTGACGTCGTCGAGGTGGAAGAAGTAGTCCTGCCCGTCGTCACCGGTGATGAAGCCGAAGCCGCGGGCGACAACGAAGTTCCGTACCCAGCCGTGCATGCACCACCCTCCCGCCTGATATTTACCACAGCGGATGTAGTCCACCAAGTACGGCATGTGCATACTGCAGCCTTGCGCCTGCCCGCCACGGGCCGGCCTTCATCGGGGAAGTCGAAGCTCAGCCGGCCGAGCAGGCAGGCGAGCACAGCGTCAAGCATGCCTGTTAGCTGCTGCAGGCCTCCAGGTCCGCCTACTACCGCCGCAATCGTGTGCCCGACCGGGCCCGCACCGACCAGAACCTCACACCGCGCCGCAGCCCCGACCACGACAGGGTTCAACAGTACTGAAGCTGCACGGCTGCACACCGCCACCGCCACCGCCACCGCGCCCGCTGCTGCAAGACGCTGCCGGCCGATCGCTGGGCCTGGACGCAGCAGCGCGAGGCCGACGTCGCCCCGCACCCCCATCAGGCCATCCCGCCGCCACACGGTCGCCGCCCACGCCCGCTCCAACCGCCGCTCGAGCGGCGCCGGCGATGTGGTGACGGTTCTGGCCAGCGGACCGCCGGCGGCGGGCGTGTACGCCGTTCTGGTCACCCGGTTCAGCGCGTCGTAGGTCTCGATCGTGCGGCCCTGGGCGTCGTAGACCGTGGTCTGGATGGTCTGTGCGGTCGGGTTGCCTGCGGTCCAGGCCGTCGCGGTCGCGTGCTTGGTGGTCATGCCCTTGGTCGGCACGGCGCCGTAGGCCTGCCCGTCGAAGGAGTTCCGGGCGTCGGCGATCAGGTCGGCCTCGGTGAGGCTCGCCGGCGTCGTCGATCTTCGTCACCCGGCCGTCGGCGTCGTACTGGGTCGTCTTGGACGTGGTGCGCCACCACGGTGCGTGGTCAAGGGCGACGCCCGAGTGGGTGGTCCCCGGCCCGAGGTGTGTCGCGGTGACGGTGGTGCCGTTGATGGTGCGTGTCGCGGTCGCGGCGGACTGCCAGAAGTCGCCCACATCGCGGGTGAGCACGGCGCCGCTCGGCCCGTTGGCCACGACCGTGCTGCGGACCCGTCCGCTCAGCTCGTTGCCGTCGTTGACAGCCGGGGCGTCGGTGCCGATGTCGGTGGTGTCGCCGTCACCGTTCATGTCGACGGCGGCCAGTTGCACCGACCGGGTGCCCGACGGGAGGTGGTCGCCGTGCATGCCGCGGTAGAAGGTGGTCAGCGTGCCACTTCCGCGACATCTCCACCGAGCTCGAGGCCGTCGGCGGCCAGCCCGTCGGCATCAGCGGCGACGCCGTCGAACGCCAAGCCGAGTTCGCCGGCAAGCACCGGCTCGGCTATCCGCTGCTGTCCGACGCCGACGGGGTGGTGCGGGCGCAGTTCGGGGTTAAACAGGACATGCTCGGCCTCACCCCCACCAACCGGGTCACCTTCGTCATCGACACCGACCGCCGGATCCTCGCCGTCGTGCGGAGCGAGTTCCGCATGGACTCCCACGCCGACAAGGCCGTCGAGGCGCTACGCAACCGCCGGAGCGCCTGACCCCCCGGCCCGCCCCGCGGATGCGAGAACCCCCTCGTGACGCGCGACTGCTGGCACTGCCACCGCGACACGCCGGGTGACGATCCGGCGTGCTCCTGGTGCGGAGTCTGGCTCGTGGCGCCGGATCCGTCTCATGATGACCGTCGAGCACGCACGACTCCGCCTCGACCCCTGGTGACGCGGCGCGGTCGCCGGATCACCGGGACGGCGACGGCGACACCCCGCTGCCGCCCGCGCAGGGCTCGGGGCACTTCGTGAACACGATGGCCCGGAACTGCAGCATGGTCTGGGAGCCCCGCCGATGCACCTCCAGCCCGCCACCGCCACGGTTCTGGATGAACCCTCCGGGCTCGAAGGTGAGGCTGACCGTGTTGCGGACCAGAGCAGGGGCGGAAGGCTTGCCGCCCGGCAGGGTCCAGCTGCCGGCCGCGTCGATCCGGTCCCGGTTCCTGTCGAAATCGGGGGTCAGTGCGTACTGGAAATCGAGGAAGAACTCCGGCGGCACATGCAGCGCCTGCATCGAGCCGTCGGCGGCGAACACGAAGGTGGCGTCACGCCCCGCGTTGCGCCAGGTGCCGACGACCATCTCCGGGGTGACGTCCACGATCGCTTCCGGCCGCGAGTCGACGGTCCGCAGCCCGCAGGCCATCAGCATCAGCGCTACCAGCGCGAACGCTACCTTTCGCATCCACTGTCCTTCCGCACAGGGTACTGGCGTGCCTGGAACGTCGGTGACGGCCGCACGGCCACCGCCGCGTCAGCGGGGTGACGTCGAGGGCAGACCGCTGCCGATGCCGCAGGGCTCGGCACACTTCAGGAACCCGATCCTGCCGGTCAGCAGGATCAGCTGCGACCCCTGCCACCACGCCTCGAACCCGCTCACCCCACTCGCCGGGACGAAGCCGCCCGGCTCGTACCCGATGGTGAGCAGGTTACGGCGCCGGTCGAGGGGTGACGGGCTCCGCCCCGGAACCGCCCAGGTGCCGTGCGTGTCGATCCGATCCCGGGCCGGGTCGAACCCGGGTGCGATCGCGTCGGCGAAGGACGGGAAGAACTCGCGGGGCACGTTCAGCGCCTGAAACGTGTTGTCGGCCGCGAACATGAACGTGGTGTCCCGCTCGGCGTTGCGCCACGTGCCGACGACCATGGCCGACGTCAGGTCGACGGTCTCGTCCGGGCCCGGATCGACGCCGGCGCCGAACCCGCAGGCCATCAACGCCAGTGCCACCAGCGCCAGCGCGACCTTCCGCATGGGCCGTCCTTCCGGCCCGGGAGCATGCTCCCGGGCTGGCTCCACAACGTCCTACAACAGTTCCTTCAGCAGATTGAGCGTGCCGTAGAGTACCGAGGACCCGTTGGGGTCCCGCTCGCAGGGATTGCCCCAGGGCTCCTTGCTGGGAGCCGAGAAGAACGGCTTGGTGACGATCCGGGTCCCGGTCTGCAGGATCGGCCGGCCGTCGGCGGTGAAGGACTCGCGCCAGCGCACCGACTGCTGCAGCCAATGCTCACCCGGCTTGGCGTTGTGGCCGTCTCCGGCGGATTCGTCGGGGCCGTCGTCCTGCACCTTGCCCTTGTCGAGCTTCGCGGAATCCACGGTGCTGGCGTTCGTCAGGTGGAACTCCACGATCGGACCACCGTTCGCGTCCTTGCCGACGACTTCCCACTCCAGGTCGTATGACCCGATGAATGCCAAGGCGTACTGCATTCCTTCCCGCCCGTGGGTCGCGATGCTCAACCCGGTGTTCAGCGCCTCCCATTTGCGTTCCTCGGGCGACATCGACTTCGCAGCCAGGTGGAATTCGGTCGTCCCCTTGCCGCTCGTCTTGCCGGCCGCCATCTCCGCCGCGATGATCTCCCGAGCCCGGCTGATCGTGTAGAGCTGCTTGATCTCCTCCGTGAACGGGTCACCGTCCTGGAAGTACTCGGTCGTGGAGCACGCCTGCATGGGGTCCGCGCAACCCTGCTTCAAGCCGTACACCCACAGCAGAAACAGGTCCTCCTCCGTCTTGGTGTTCTTCCCGCCGCAGTACTCCCCGGTGGGGTGGGGCCAGCTCCACCCCACTGAGCCACACCTGACTCCACTCGCTCCCGGCGACCCCGACCTTTCTCCCGGTCGCAAAAAAAGGCCGTTCGCAGGGCGTCAGCGAACGACCCCGGCCGGTAAGGTGCTCGGCGAGCGCGATCGACGGCGGGCGATGGGGGAACGCATGCTGCTGCTGGTGCTTGATGCCTTGCGCCGCCGTCCGGCGCAGTGGCTGGCGGTTGCGGCGCTGACCGCGTTGCTCTGCGCGATCGCCGCCGCCGGGCCGCAGTTCGCCGCCGCCGCGACCGCCCGGGCCGCCGCGGCCGATGTCGCCGCAGCGCCCGCGGCGCAGCGCATCCTCACCGTGCACCGGGGCACGCCCGTCGGCCGGGACCCACAGGGGGCGCTCGCCGAGTTCCGGGCGGACGTCGAGCGGCTCCTGGACAGCAGCACCGCGCCGGTGCTCGGGTTGACCCGGCCGCTCACCAGCGTCACCGGCGGGTTCAAGCGGGTCGCGCCGGTGGCGTACCGCGACGGCGTCTGCGAGCACGTGCGCGTCAGCGGCGCCTGCCCGGCCGCGGCGGGAGAGGCGATGCTGAGCCGGCGGGCGGCGGACACGCTCGGGCTGCGCGCCGGGGACCAGGTGAAAATGCGGACCCAGTCGGCGACGGAGGTGACGCTGCGGGTCACCGGCACGTACGAGCGGACCGACCCGTCCGGCGCGTACTGGGCCGAGCCGCTGTTCGGGCCCGGGCAGATCACCGCCGGCGAGGAGGCGCTCGACCCGGCGTTCGTGTCGCTGGCGACGTTCGGCGACGAGGGGTTCGACGAGCCGACCGCCGTCTACACCACATCGCTGCCGGCCAGAATAGTGAGCGGCGCCGGGCGGGACGAGCTGCGCGACACGCAGGAGGCACTGGAGAAGGCCGGGTTCACCTTCGTACCGCCGGACCAGAGCCTCCTCGACGCGGTCGACGCGGACCGGGCGGCGGTGCGCAAGGGCATGCTGGTCGCGTGGGTGCAGGCGCTCGTGCTGTGCTGGCTGGCGCTGGCGATCGCCGGGCGGCACACCGCGCAGGACCGGCGGCCCGACATCGCCCTGCTGAAGCTGCGCGGCAGCACCCGGCTGCGGATGCTGCGGCTCACCGCCGGTCAACATCTGCTCCCGATGCTGCTGGCGCTGCCGGTCGGGCTGCTGCTCGGGGTGTTCGGGGCACGGGAAGCCGCGGACGCGGACGTGCCGGCGGCGCAGTTGTGGCCGGCCGCCCAGCTGACCGGGGCGGCGGTGGTCGCGGCGTTCGTGGTCGGGCTGACGGTGCTGGTCCTCGGCGAGGTGGCCACGTTCCGCGCGCCGGTCGCGACCCTGCTGCGGCGGGTGCCGTCGCAACGACGCGGCTGGCAGCGGCGCACCCTCGACGTGGTAGTCCTGGTCGCCGCGGCCGCGGCCCTGTACCAGGCGCACGCCGGCGGGACGACAACCGGCTTGGGGGTGGCCGCCCCCGCGTTGACCGCGCTCGCCGGTGCGGTGCTGGTGGCGCGGCTGCTCGCCGCCGGCAGCGACCGGTTGGGGCGCGGGGCGCTGCGCTTCGGCCAGATCAAACTCGCGCTCACCGCGCTGCGGTTCTCCCGGCAGCCGGGCGCCGACCGGATCCTGGTGCTGATGGCGGTCGCGGTGGCGCTGCTCGGGCTGGCCGCGCAGGGCTTCACCATCGGGCGCACCGCCCGCGCCGACCGGGCGAGCGTCGAGCTCGGCGCCGCGCGGGTGCTCACCGTGCAGGCGGCGAACCACACGGCGCTGCTGGCCGCGGTGCGCCGCGCCGACCCGGGCGGCCGCACGGCGATGGCGGTCGTCGCCGACCTCGGCGCGTCCCCACCGGTGCTCGCGGTCGACTCCGCAAGGCTCGCGGCGGTCGCCGACTGGCGGCCCGAGTACGGTCCGCGCAGCGCGCTGGACCCGACCGCGGCACGGGCCGAGCCGCTGCCCCTCATCAGCGGCACGGGCCTCACCCTTGACGCCCGCAACGACTCCGCCGAGCCGGTCAGGCTGGTGTTGACGCTCCGGCACGGGGTGACCGGCGCGGACGTGTCCGTGCCGATCGGGCCGGTCCCGCCGGGCGAGCACCAGGCGTCGGCGTCGGTGCGCGGATGCGAGAGCGGCTGCCGGATCGTCGGGCTCGTCCTCGCCGGACCGTCCGATGTGGACAAAAGGCCGGTGGGCGCCCCGGCGAACTCGGCGCTGGTCGTGCGGGAGCTGCGCCAGCAGGGGCCGGACGCCGTCATCCTCAGCGGCGCGAGCCTCGGCGACCAGCGCCGGTGGCGCGGCGCCGACACCGGACCGGCGATGAGCGTCGGGGCCCGGCAGGGCGCGCTGACGCTGCGAATCCCGAAACCCGTGGTGGACAACGCGGCCATCGGCGACAACCACGCATACGTGGTGGATGTCGTCGCGGCGGTACCGGTGATCCTGGCCGGACCGGCGCCGAAGGCGTGGCTGGCCGGGGACCCCGCGCTGCCGCTGTTCGGCGGCTCGTCCGTGCCGGTGCGGGTCGCCGCGACCACGGCGGTGCTGCCGGTGCTGGGCCGGGCGGGCACCGTCATCGACCTCGACGCGGCGGTGCACGCCGCGGCCGACGCGGGCACCGCGGGTGTGCCACAGGTGTGGATCGCCGCCGGTACGCCCCAGGCCACCGTCGACGCGCTCACCGCCGAGCTGGCCGCCGCCGGGGTGACCGTGCTCGCCGCCGACAGCGTCGAGCGCCGCATCGAACGGCTCGACCAGGACGGCTCGGCCCTCGCCACCCGCTTCCAGCTGCTGGTCGCGCTGTGCGCGCTGCTGCTCGCCGCGGTAGCCGCGACCGTGGCGGTGACCGTCCAGGAGGCGGCGCGGGCCCGCGAGTGGCGGGCGCTGCGCGCGCAGGGGCTGCCGATGCGCGCCGCGGTCGGCGTCGAGACCGGCGGACAGGCTGCGCTGGTCGCGTTCGGGGTGCTGGGCGGGCTGGTCGTGGCCGGAGCCGCGGCCCGGGTCACCGACGTCCCGGCCGTGTTCCTCGACGACTGGCGGCTACTACCACCACCGGAGACGTTGCAGTTGTCCGTACTCGGCGGGACCGGGCTCCTGGCGTTGACGGTGCTCGGGGCGGCATCGGGCGCGGTGATGCTTGCCTGGATCCGGAACCTGCGCAACAGCGATGGAGGCCGCCGGTGATCTCCCTGGTGCTCGCCATGCTGCGCACCCGCCGCGGCCAGGCCACGACCCTGCTCCTGTTGACCCTCGTCGTCGTCGGCGCGACCGTCGCCGTCCCCGCCTACCTGCGCACCGTCGACCTCGCCGTGGTCCGCAGCGAGGTCGACGGCGCCGCCCCCGGCGAACGCACCATCGCCCTCAGCGCCACCGTCGACAACAGCGACACGAGCACGATCGACTTCACCGACGTCACCAGCGCACTGCTCACCGTGCCCGGCTTCACCCAGGTGTACTCAGCGGAATTCCCGGCCGCCGGCATCGAGCCCGAGCCGCGCGACGCGTCCCGCCTCACCTACCGGCAGGAGGCCTGCGCCCACCTGACCATGCTCGCCGGGCGCTGCTACATCGGCTCCGGCGAGATCGTGATCGGCGAGCGCACCGCCGAACGGCTCGAGCTCGGCGTCGGCGACCCGGTCGCCCTCGCGTTCGCCGTCAGCAAGGGCTCCCCGACCGGACCGGTCTACGCGGCGTTCACCGAGCCCACCCCGTTGACCGTCGTCGGGGTGTACCGGCCGGCCGCCCCGCAGGAGGAGTACTGGGGCTCCCACGACTACTTCGCCGTCGACGTCACCGGCCGCACCGGCGAGCCCGTGTTCACCGGCCAGGCCACCCTCGCCCTGATGCGGCGCACCTCGACCCTCGTCGGCGTCGACGCGACCGCCGCCCCGGCGACGTTCGACGCGGCCCGCCTCGGCCAGCTGCGCGGCCAGCTCGACGAGCTGAAGGACCGCACCGCCAAGCTCAGCCAGGCGTTCAGCGTCACCACCGACATCCCCGACCTGATCGGCCGGGTGGAGCGCAGCCGGGCGCTGGCCCGCCAGACGGTGCCGGTCGGCGCGGTGCCGTTGCTGCTGCTGGCGTACCTGGTGCTGTATCTCGCCGTCGACTACGGCGTGGAGGGCCGCCGCCCGGAGCTGGCGGTCGTCGCGCTGCACGGCGGGACGTGGTGGCACCGGTGGCTGCTGGCGCTCGGGGAGAACATCGCCGCGATCCTCGTCGGCGCGGTCGCCGGGTGCGTCGCGGGGCAGCTCGTCGTGGGCGCGATCGCCGCCTGGCGGTTCCCGGGCATCGGGGTGCCGCTGTTCACCGCCGGCGCGCTCGGCAACGCGCCGTTCGCCGCGCTCGGCGCCCTCGTCGTCGCGCTGCTCGCGCAGCGCCGGCACCTGCTCAGCCCGGTCGGTGAGCTGCTGCGCCGGGTCCGGTCCCGGCGCACCGGGCGGCGGCTGCCGGTCGGTGAGGTGCTCGTCGGGGTCCTCGCCGCCACCGCGGTGGTGCAGCTGTTCCTCACCGGCGGCGGGCTGTCCGGGGTCGGGATGCTCGCCCCGGCGCTGTCCATGCTGGCCTTCGCCCTCGTGGGCGCCCGGCTGTTCGCGCCCCTCGCCGGGCTGCTCGGCAAGCGGGCGCTGCGCCGGGGCCGGCTCAGCGTCGCCCTGGCCGCGCTGCAACTGGCCCGCCGGCCGGGGCCGCAGCGGCTGATGCTGCTGCTGGTCGCGTCGGTGGCGGTGCTCGGGTACGCGGTCGCCTCCGCCGACGTCGCCGCGCAGGACCGCGACCTGGCCGCGCGGATCGGCACCGGCGCGCCGCGGGTCGTGTCGGTGGCGCCGGTCACCCGCGACCACCTGCTGCACGCGGTGCGGGCCGTCGACCCGGACGGCGCCTACGCGATGGCCGCCGCGCAACTGTCCGAGGACGGGTCCGCGCTCGCCGTGGACACCACCCGGCTGGCCACGGTCGTCGACTGGCGCCCCGAGTACGGCGACCTCGACGCGGCCCGGGTCGCGGCGCTGCTGCGCCCGCCGGCCCGCGAGCCGGTCACCGTTCGCGGGCCGGACGTCGCGCTGGACGTCGACGTGTCCGACGTGAAGATGTCGGTACCGGTGGAGCTCACCGTCGTGCTGTCGTCCCTCACCGGCCGCGGTACCGCCACCGTGCCGTTCAAGTTCATCAACGACGGCACCTACGCGTTCCGGGAACGCACCCCGCTGTGTGTCGACGGCTGCCGGCTGGTCGGGCTGCACCTGCGGGCGCAGAGCACGTCGCCGACCAGCACCCGGTTCGTGCTCACCGTGCGGAAGCTCGGCGGCGCCGACCTCACCGACGTGACCCGGTGGCGGCCGACCGGCGGCCGGCTCGACACGGTGCGGGACGGGCTGCGGCTCGCCATCGACGCGCCCGGCGGGCTGCCCGACGGCGCCTGGATCCAGCCGGTCGACGCGCCGTACCCGCTGCCGGTGCTGACCGCCGGCCCGCCGCCGCGCGACGGCACCCTCGCCGGGCTGGACAAGCGGCCGACCGAGGTGCGGGTCACCGGCCGGGCCGGCGCGCTGCCCAGGCTCGGCACCGCGGGCACGCTGGTCGACCTGGAGTACGCCAACCGTGTCGCCACCGACGCCGGCAGCGCCCACCGCTCGGAGGTGTGGCTCACCGGCACCGCGCCGCCCGACCTGCTGACCCGGCTCGCCCGGCAGGGGCTGATCGTGACCGGTGACGTGACCGCCGAGCAGACCCGCCGCCGCCTCGCCTCGCAGGGCCCGGCCCTGGCCACCTGGTTCCACCTGCTGGCCGGCGCGCTGGCGGTGCTGCTCGCCGCGGGCGGGCTCGGGCTGATCGCCGCCGTCGACCGCACCGGCCGCGCCGCGGACGAGGCGGCGCTGCGCGCGCAGGGGTTGAGCCGGGCCGCGATGCGGCGGGCGAAGCTGTGGACGTACCCGGCGCTGGTCGTCGTCGCGGGGCTGCTCGGGCTGGGCAGCGCGCTGGCGGTGTGGCGGCTCACCGGGTGGGCGCTGCCCGTCTTCGGTGAGGACCTGCCGGCGCTGCCGCTGCCGCACTGGCCCGACCCGGTCGCGGTGCCGGCGACCTGGCTGGCCTGCGTCGCGCTGCTGCTCGCCGTCGCGTTGCGCGACGGCGCCTCGAACCCGCCCGGCGCATCGCGGCGCCGCAGCCGGATCGGAGCGCCATAGCCACAGATCGCCGTCACTCGGGGGAGATGGGTCAGGAAACAAGTCCGTACCGGATCCTGGGCCGCGTCTGCTGCGGCGGGTTCGGCCGGGCCACGGAGCTCGCCGGGGTCAAGGTCCGGGCGCTGGTGGTCACCCTGCTGTTACAGGCCAACCGCGCGGTGCCGCTCGACCGCATCGGGCAGGCGCTGTGGGAAGGGGAGCGGCCGGGCGGCGGACCTGCTGAGTAATGATCTTGAGGCATCACCGCCCCTCAACGGGCGGATGGCAGCGAATCATGCAGGTAAATTTCGCATGAATCAAGGGGCGAACAGGACGATTGCGAAGAAAGAACACGGAAACGCCTCATTACCGGGCCGACAGGAACATCGACCCGGCAACGAGGGATCAAACTATCCGAAAGATCTTTCGGGCTAATTGAACACCTGAAGCACGTCCGGATTGTCGGTCCAAATCTTGATGTACGGGAGCGACATCTTCGTCAGTTCGTACCAGATGGCACAGTAGAAGATATCGGTGGTCCCGTCAGTCAACCACTGGGTCCACCGCCCACTGGCCGGGCCGACGGGTCGCACCGAGCCGACCCGGCCCATGATGTCGGCCGGCCCGGCCAGCCGCTTGTTCGCATAGACCTCCCGGTACGCGGATCGGTGGACCGCAGCTTCGAACATCGCATCGCTTTCGATCAGGGCGTCGACGGACCCGAATTCGATGGTGCTGGCGGTATCTTCCGACACCACCAGTTCACCTGTCCGGGTCGCCGACGCGCCGCAGTTTCTATCCGTTTCCACGACATAGGAGATCTCGTCCTCGCCCTCGTACGGGTCGGGTTCACAGACCGGCGCGAAGGTGACTACCGAGTCGAAGAACCGACTGGGATACGTGAGGCCGGCGTATCGAGCTTGAAGACCCTCCAGCCTGTGTATCAGGACTTCGTCCACCGCTCCGCGGACGCTTTCCAGTGCAGTTCGAAGCGCGTCGCCCGTCAACCCGGGATCAACTTCCACACGAGCGGCATGCTGTGCCAGGAAAGCGGTGGCCCGATGGGACAACCCCTGCGGCGAATCCATCACGAAATCCGATGGCACAGCAACCTCCAGAAATCCGCTAGCTACCCATGCGTCATGTTCAGATGACCCAACAACCGCCCACAGAGCCCGCACGGATTCACGATCGTCCTGTGCCGCACCATGCCTATGCTACGGCTTTGGAGCGCCATAGCCGTTGTATGTAGTGGCACGGCACCCAGCTCCCTGATCCTGCGGATGCCCTCGATCTCACTGCACCTCCCATGATGCCCGCACATGAGCAACTCCCTCTGGAGCCGTCTGGGCATTGGACTGGTCGTCCGTACTGCCTGGGTCTGCACGACCACCAGCAAGCCTGATGGCCTGATGCCGATCGTCTCGCCGACTGTGCCTGGGCGGTCGTGTCTGCTGGGAGTGTTGGCCGTAATCTCGTCGACCCGTTCTCCCAGGCGACCGGCGGTGCCGTCATCGACGTTGCCGCCGGGCAACGGGCAGGCCGCACCGTTGTTGTTGTGCACCAGGACCGGCGTTTTGTCGGCGACCACGTAGTACGTGTGCACCTCGGCCACCGTGAGGTCCTGCATGACCTGGCTGTCCTGAAGGTTCCGGACCTCCACGACGACCACGTCCGAGCCGTCGAGTGCGCGCACCACTTCGCCGGGTTGCAGGGTGACGGCATCCACCCACCGCTGCCGGGTCTTGGACCAGAACGGGTGGTGCTGCGTGGTGTGCAGCGTGACGAGGCCGTCTTCGTCCAGCAGGCTGACATCGGTGAGGTCGGAGTCGAGGTTGACATGCTTCCGGGTGACCGGCCGGACCGTCGTCTCACCGGTTTCCGGATCCGTGGCGACGACCTGGTCGCCCTCCGCGACCTCCTGGATCGCCTTCGTGGAACCGTCCGCCATCAGCACCGGCGTGCCGGGGTCGAAGCTGTGGTTACAGCTGCCCGCCAGGTCGTCTGCCCTGTTCGACCCGGCGCCTGCCGCGTCGTCGGCGAGGCCGCCGGGTGCGTCGTCGGCCTTCTTGGCGCCCGCGCCGACCTTCTGCGCGAGTTCGTCGGCCTTCTTTCTGGCTGCGGCGATGAGGTCGTCGGTGCGCCGGATGACGTCATCGGCGATCTTGATGGCGTGCTGCCACGACTGATAGGCGTCGAAGGCTCTGGTGATGCCCTTGACGATGGCCTTGCCGGCCTTGAAGACCTTGCCCCACGGGATCATCCCGATGAGGGTGTTCACGCAGGCCCCGACGTCGCCCTTGGTGATGCAGTTGACGATGTCGGTGATGCCGAGGAAGTCGAGCAGGAAGGACAGGCCCTGTTCGACCAGCATGTCCATCATCGACTTCTTCTTCAGCGCCTCGGCCTCCAGGCGCGCCTTCTGGTCCTCGTCGGACAGCCCGCCGGGGTTGCCGGTCGGGTTGCCCGGCGGCGGCGGCGGGGCCGGCGGCGGCGGGAACGCGTCCGGGTCGGCGGGGAACGCCTCACCGGACGGGTCCGCGTTGGTGACCGGCGCGTTGTTGCCGTACGCGTACCCGTTGAGCCGCTGCGGATCCTCAGGGATCGTCAGCGGATCGACGGAGATGAACCGGCCGAGCTTCGGGTCGTACTCCCGCGCACCGAGATGCGTGAGCCCCGTCGACTGGTCCTTCGTACCGCCGACAAAGCCCTTGTCACCGGGCCAGCCGACGACCGCCGTGCCGCGCTCCTCACCGAACGGCGTCGAGCGACGCTTTTGCACCGTGCCGGTGACGGAGTCCATCGCCACCGTCGCCGTGCCCTGCGGATCCGAGGCCAGGTAGGTCAGCGTGCCGTCGTTCGTGCGAACGGCGACCGTCATCCCGCCGTGGCTGTAGTACCGCGTCGCGGACTTCACGTTGGCGGTGCTGAGGTGCAGTTCCTGACCGGGCAGGTACAGCGTGGTCCCGGTGTCGTCGCGCCGGATCAGCCGGTTGCCGGAGGCGTCGTTGAGGAACCGGGTGATCTTCGAACCCTCGGTGACCTTGCTGAGCTTGCCTTCGGCGTCCCACTGCAGGTCCTGCGTGGCGCCGCCGACGACCCGCTGCGTGGTGTTGCCGCTCGCGTCGTACTGGTACGAGGTGAGCGTGCTGCCCCCGACGCTGGTGGTGTCGAGGCGGTGCCCGGCGGTGGCGTAGTTGTAGGTGGTGGTCGGCTCACCGGGCAGCTCGTGGCGCTGCTCGGTGGTCCGGTTGCCGGTCTTGTCGTAGGTGTAGCTGCTCCAGTACTTCGCCGGGCCGCCCAGGTTCGCGACCGTGCGACCGCTGGCGGCGCAGCTCGCCGTCGCCGGCGTCCACGCCTCGGTCATCCGCCGCAGGTGGTCGTGGCTGAAGCACTGGTAGTCGGCCGCCTGCCCCGACGCGGTCGGCTGGTCGAAGACCGAGACCACGTTGCCGGCGGCGTCGTAGGTGTAGGTGGCGTTGTAGACGCTCGCGCCGCCGTTGGGCCTCGCGCTCGCCGTGATCAGCCGCCTGGTGGCCTCCTCGTAGGTGAACTGCAGCAGCAGCGACTTCTTCCCGGACCCGGTCGCACCGACCGTCACGCTCAGCGGCTCGGCGAACGAGTTGTACGCCGTCGCCTGCACGTAGCTGGACGCACCCACGGTGGAGATCGGCAGACCCCACGCGTTGTACCGGGTGGTCAGTGTCTCCGCCGGCAGCGAGGCGAGCTCCGGCATCATGGTGGTGTCGGGGGTGCCGTCGAAGTTGTACGTGGACGAATAGTCGTAGCTGCCGGCCAGCCCACCCTCGATCATCGGGATCGAGACCCGGGTCTTCGTGGGCCGCTGGAGCATGTCGTACTCGACCACCGAGGTGCGGTACTCGTCGGAGCCGACCCACCGCGACGACGACGTCGGCAGGCCGAGCTTCAGGGTGTCGTACACCCAGCTCGTCAGCTTCTTCTCCGGCGTGGTCGTGATGTCCTTGACCTCGGTCGGCCGGCCGATCGCGTCATACGACATGCCGAGCTTGTCGCCGCGGGCGTCGGTGGTGGTCGCGACCTCGCCGTACTGGTTGTAGGTGAGCGTCGACTCGCCACGGTCCGGTTCCTTCACCCGGTTCGGCCGGTGCAGGTCGTCGTAGAAGTACTCCCACTTGTTGCCGGCGGAGTCCTCGACGACGCTCTGCTGGCCGTCCTTGGCGTAGCTGAACTTCGTCTCGTCGTAGACCCCGGGCGCCTTGTACTGCCACAGCTTCGAGACCCGGCCCCGCGCGTCGTAGGTCGCCGCGGTGGTCGTGCCGCCCGCCGGCGGGGTCACGGTCACCCGGTCCCCGTCATACGCGGTGGTGGTGCGCCACTTCTCGGCCAGCCCGGAGGCGGTGTGCCCGTACAGGATCTCCGCCGTGGTGCGGCCGGCCGCGTCGTATTCGGTGCGGACCTGGTTGGGCAGCGACGCCTCATTGACCGGCAGGAACGTGAAGCCGGGCGGGGCGTCGTTGGTCATCGGACCCGACCGCTTCACGATCCGGTTCTGCGTGTCGTACTCGATGGTGCTGACCGAACGACCACCGGTGGGGCTGGCGATCTGGGTCTGCCGCAGCCGCAGCAGGCCGTCGTACAGCTCGTACTTCGAGGAGTACTGCGGCGCGAGCGTGCCCACCGGCTGCCCCGGCACCTGCGACGGCGACTGGAGCGTCGACGTCATGACAACGGAGTAGCCGGTCTGGCTGATCACGTACGTATACGTGCTGTCCGGCGAGTCGACGCCGCGCTTGCGGGTCGGCCCCCACACGTTGATGACCCGGCCCAGCGCGTCGAGCTCCGCCTCGGTCGTCACGTCGTCGTTCGTGTCGTCGACCATCTTCACCGGCGCACCCCACGCCGGGTCGTTGTCGGTGTAGGTCACGTGCCCGATCGGGTCGGTGGTGATCACCCGCGTGATCGGGCCGTTGCCGGTCCGCACGTAGTCGCTGTGGGTGAGGTTGCCCTTGACGTCGGTCGAGTCCGTGACCCGGCCCGTCGCGTCGTAAACCGCCGTCGACTTCGTCTGGTAGGTCGCCGTGCTCGCCGCCGCGCCCGTGTAGCCGTTGACCTCCTCCACCTTGGTGACCAGCCCGCGGTCACCGATGACGCCGAGGGTCGCGGACTGGTAGTAGTTGCGCGAGTCGGTGAGGACGTCGCCCTTGGCCGGGTTGGTCACCGAGCAGAGCACCGACAGCTGCTGCACCCGGATCGGCAGGTTGATCAGGTACTTGGCGGTGTTGGACGCGAACGTGTACTTCGTGCACTGGTCGTCGCTGCCGTCGCCGACCACACCCTGGTTCTCGATCTGGGTGACGGTGCCGTCCGCGGCGAAGCTCTTGACGACCTTCGTCTCCCGGACCGTGGTCGGCGTCAGGTACGTGTAGCCGTGGCTGACCTCGATGTCGGCCTTCGTGGCGTTGGTGGTGCCCCACGGCTTCGTCTGCGTCGCCTGCGCCGCCGACACCCACGGATCGTCGATGGTGGTCGACAGTTTCGTGGTCTCACCGAGGAAGCTGGTCGTCTCCCGGGTCATGCCGGCGAACCGGTCGTCGTCGGGGATCGTCCCGCCGCGCGAGTCGGTGACGTTCACCGTCTTCGTGCCGCCGGAGCCGTTGCGGTCCCCGTTCATACCCCGGAAGAACCGGGTCTCCGTCTTGCGGCGCAGGCCGTCGAGGCCGTCGCCGGTGCGGGTGATCACCGTGCCGTAGCCGCGCCACTGCGACCAGGTCTTGTCCTCGACGGGGATGATCCCGTCGATCTCGTCGAAGTGCCACGCGGCGTCGCCGACGTACTCGTAATCCGTCACCACCGGCTGCATGCCGCTGTACGCGTCGGCCTGCGTCACGCGGTCCACGACGTACTTGTGGAACCAGTCGATCCGGTTCGGGTACGCCTCGTCCACGCCCTTCACGGGCATGCACCGCAAGGTGTTCGCCTGCGGCGAGACCGGCAGGCTGGTCGTCGAGCAGTTCGTCGGCATGTACCGCACCGCGAGCTTGCCACCGGACTCGCTGGTGATCCCGATGATCCGGCGCCACTTCAACGGCGGGATGTTCGCGCTGAGATTGTCGACCCGGTTGTCCATCGGCGCACCGTCGAAGGTGACCTCGTTCGCGGTGATCGGCGTCGCGGCAGCCAGACCCTTGTGCGTGATCCCTTCCAGCCACATCGCATAGCCCGTGGAGGCGTCGTCACGGATGTACGACTGGCGCAACGTCCACTCGTCGACCGGACGGAACCCGACACCGTTGTTGTTCAACACCTCGGTGCGGATCTTGTTCAGCCGCTTCTTGGTGAAGAACGCCGGCGAGAACGTCTGGTTGCACGGCGCCGCGTCACAGGTGAGGTCGGTCGGCGTGTCCTGGAAATCCGTCGGCGCCGAGCAGCCGCCCACGCACCGGTTCTCCGTGTCGAAGAACACCTTCGCCAAGGGGGGCGTGCTGTAGATGGCGTCGCTGCGCTGCCCGTAGTCGATCCGCTTCAGGTTGCCCGCGCGGACGTACCAGTCCGGGTGATCGGCGTCGCCGTAGCGGGCGTAGTTGTTCGTCTCCCGCTCGTAGAAGTACGACATCGTGTTGCCGTGCACGTCCACGGCGTAGTCGACGTTCCACTTGTACGCCTGCCGACAACCCGACGCCTGGAAATTCGCACCGTTGCACGGCTCACCAGGGTGATTGCCGTACACCGGCACCGTGAAGACCGACTGGGTCTCCTCGCCGCTCGTCCAGCCCGGCAAGCGGTTCTGGCCGAAGAAGAACTGGGTGCCGTCGGGTGAGGTGAACTTCCAGTACTCACCGTTGTCGTCACCGTTGTTGAGCCCGGTGTTGAACAACTGCTCGACCTTCGAGCCGTCGTCGTTCTTCAGCTTCCACGTGTTGCTCGTGCCGACCCGCACGAGCTCGGAGGCCCTACCGTTGAGGGTGATCGAGGCGTTGTCCGAATACCAGCACTGGTCCCCCGTCGGCCGCGTCTTGTTGTTCGCGTCGCCCTCGACGTCCGTCGCACACGGCTTGTAGCGCCGCTCGATCTGCCCGGGCGCGAACTCGAAGCCCATCCCGATCCACGACGCCTGGTTGTTTGCCCCGACCGTCCGGCCGTCAACGCCGCTGGACGCGTAGGCCAGGGAGATCGTCGGCGACGGACCGCCGTTGGCGGGCGGCACACTCAGCGGGTAGGACCAGGTGAAGTCACCCGTCGAACCGCCACCACCCCACGCCGCCGATTCACTCAGCGAGGTCGCCCCGAAGTTGCCTGCTCCGCCGGAACCGCCAGCCTGCAAAGCGAGCATCTTCGACGCCCCGCCGGCCAAGGTCAGGTCGCTGCTGACCACCCCGGCACCGGTGTTGTTCACCGACTGCAGCGGCTTGCCCACCTGGCACTCGCTGCGCTCCGGCGTCGTGGCCGCGCACTCCGGCAGCTCGACCAGGCGCAGCCGGGAGCTCCACGCACCGCCGTACGCGTCGCGGAACGAGCCGTAGTTCACCTCGACCGAGATCCGGTTGTTGCTCAACGTGGAGTCCGGACGGGCCACCTTCAGCAGCAAGCCGTCCACTTTGGACTTCGCCGTGCGCGCACGGTCGAACACCTCGACGCGGACCGCCGCCGGCCCGGCCAGCGGGACCTTCCGCAGATCCTCCTGCACCGCATCACGGGCGTCACCGATGAACACCGGGCTCGCACCCGCCCGCGTCGGACCCGCCTTCGCGGCCCGCACGACATCCGCGTTGGTGCGGGCGGGCTCGGCGGCGAGCCGCCGCGCGGCCAGGTCGACGGTCGCGGACTCGGCCTTCGGCCAGCTCACGGCGGGCGCCGCGGTCAGCCCCAGGCCCTGCTCGGCATCCGCGAACCTTGCCGGTTTCACCCGCTTCGAGGTGTCCTCCGGCACCTTCCGGTCCACCTGATTCGGATTCGCCACCAGCGGATCGACCGGCGCCGCCACCGCGGGCAGCGTCGCCAGCCCTGAGGCCAGCAACGACAACGTGATCGTCAGGACCGTCGCACCGACCGCCCGGCGGCGCCAGCTGCGCCATCGTCGGTGGTCCGGCAATCGTTCTTGAACAGCGTGCAGCATGGACCGCACCGCGGCGTCCTCCCCGTATCGGCAACCGTAGATCCGCTCACAGGCGGATGGCAGACGAATCATGCATGTAAATGCATTGTCGGACAAGGGATTGAGTTCCCTGGCTCCCTTCCATAAGCTGCGGCCGCTGCCATCGACCAGACGGGGAGGACCATGGTGGGCGAGAGCATCCCGCTGCGCCGTGCCCAGAAGTGGGCCATCGCACTCACAGTGACCGGATTAGCCGCTTCGGCGCTTGTCGTCACGCAGTTCGGGCCGGACGGCCGTCACGCTCAGCAGTCAACCGACACCACCGCGTACGCCGCCGGCGCTGCCGGGAGCGGCTCGGAGGCGAACGGTTCGGGCACCGTTCAGGACCCGGTAGATACCACGGAGAGCGTCTCGCCCGCTGCCCTGCTGAACGAGGCAAAGCTCACCAACAAACCTGTCGAGGTGGCGCAACGTCGCACCGCGACGGCACAGACCTTCATCAACCCGTCCGGCACCTACACCACCAAGCAGTTCGCCGCTCCGGTGCGCGTCAAGCAGGACGGCAAGTGGGCCGACATCGACACCACGCTGGTCCGCGACGCGAAGGGCGTGGTGCGGCCGAAGGCCACCACCGTCGATGTCAGCTTCTCCGGCGGCGGCAAGGGTGACCTGCTGACGATCAAGGGCATCGGCGGCACGTTCGCGCTGACCTGGCCGACCGAGCTGCCGAAGCCGACGCTCGACGGGCCCAACGCCACCTATGCCGACCTGCTGCCCGGCGTCGACCTGCGGCTCACCGCGCAGCGCGAAGGGTTCAGCAAGGTCTTCGTGGTCAAGAACCGGGCCGCGGCCGACAGCCAGGCGCTGCGCAAGCTCACCTTCGGGGTGCGCACCGCCGACCTGAGGATCGCCTCGGCGGCGGACGGCGGCTTCAACCTCGTCGACCGCAACGGCACGTCGGTGCTCATCAGCGACGCACCGATCATGTGGGACGAGCCGGTCATCCCGGCCGGGCTGAGCAAGTGGGAGGCGGAGCTCGTCGAGCCGGCCCACCACGCCACGATGCGCTCGGTGATCGGCAAGGACCAGCTGTCGGTCGAGCCCGACCAGGCGATGCTGGCCCGTACCGACCTCAACTTCCCGGTGTACATCGACCCGTCCGGCAACGTCACCAACAACGGCAACTGGACGCACATCAACCAGGCCAACGGCAACACGTCGTACTGGACGACCGACCGCGACCGGGCCAAGGTCGGCTACTCCGGCTACGCCACCACGAAGACGCCGTGGCGCTCCTACTTCCTCTTCGTCACGGACAACCTCGCCGGCAAGCAGCTCACCAACGCGGCGTTCTCGATCACCCTTGACCACTCCGCCAGCTGCGGCGACACCCAGGTGATGCTGTACGGGACCAACAACGTCAGCTCGACCACGGCAGTCACCTGGAACAACTCCAGCGGCGGCAACATCTGGGCGACGCACATCGCCAACGGCTGGGGCCACGCCAACGAGGACACCGGCTGCGGCGGCCAGGCGGCCCCCGACATGACGATGTGGATGGGCGGCTACGACTACCCGCTGGTCCGCCAGCACATGCAGCGCGCCGCCAACGGCGAGTTCGGCGGCCAGATCACCTTCGGCATCAAAGCCGTCGACGAGGGCCAGAAGCTGCAGTGGAAGCAGTTCCACCCGTGGAGCGCGGCGATGACCTTCGAGTACAACACCACGCCCGACGTGCCGCAGGAGCTCAACACCGTCCCGGCGACCACGTGCGGCTCGGAGAGCAGGCCGACCCGGCTGCCGGCGGCGATGCAGAACACGAAGTTCAGCGCGCTGCTGCTGGACAGTGACGCCAACACGGTCCACGGTGACCTGCAGGTGCTGCTGGGCAACACCGAGACCGTGAAGCACAGCACCAGCACCGTCGGCGTGGCCAACGGCTCCGCGGTGTCGTGGCCGGCCACCCCGGCCGGGGTCCTGGCAGCCAACACGGTGTATTCCTACCGGGCCCGCACCGGCGACGGGGTCGGCAACAGCCCGTGGAGCAACCGCTGCTACTTCGTCGTGGACACCACCGGGCCGTCGGTGCCGACGATCAGCAGCACCGACTTCCCCGACGGCAACCCGGTGAAGGACGTCGGCCAGACGGGCAGCGTGCTGCTCAAGCACGCACCCGCCGACACCGACATCGCCGGCTACGCCTACGGGTTCGCCGCGGACAAGCTGACCGGGTGGGTGCCCGCCGACAGCACCGGCGACGCCACCATCCCGATCACGCTGTGGACCGACCCTGACACCGGCTACGCGAGCAGCGACCTGTACGTGCGCTCGGAGGACTTCGCCGGCAACCAGAGCATCACCACCATCAACCCGTACCAGCTGATGGCGAACGACAACGGTGCCGTGCCGCCGAAGAAACGCGGCGACGTCAACGGCGACGGCAAGGGTGACATCTCGGCGATCATCGACGCCGGTGGCGACCGGTTGCGGGCCTGGACGCTGACCTCCAACGGCCTCGACGTCGACAACAACCTCGCCTTCTCCACCCAGACCGTCGGTTGGGACACCGGCCGGGACGGCTCCTCGTTCGTCACGATGCGCTTCGTCACCGGCGACTTCACCGGCCCCGCGGGGTTGCCGGACGGGCTGTCCGACCACGCGCTGTTCCGGCAGGACCCGGACGGCCTGATCCGCATGTTCCTGCTGACCGCCCGGGGCAACCGCTTCGACGTCCTGCAGGACCCGGTCTGGACCAGCCCGGCCGCGCCGGTCGATCCACTGTGGAACATCGCCAACCTGCGGTTCATGCCGGGCGACTTCGACGGCGACGGCAAGGCCGACGTCGCGGCGGTCCGCGGCGACGTGACCGGCACCGGCTCGACCATCTGGGTGTGGCGGCAGAGCTCCGGTTCGACCCAGTACACCGCGACGCAGTGGGCGAGCACGCCGGCGATCAACATCACCACCTCCACCCCGGTCGGCGCCGACCTCGACGCCGACGGTGACACCGACGTCACGTTCATGAAGGCCGACGCGGTCGACAGCATGTCGGCGCTGGTCTACAAGTCCAACGGGGCCGCGCAGACGTTCCAGACGCCCAGCGGGTCGGCCTGGTCGTCGGGAGCGGGCAACTTCGAGTACCGCCGGGCACGGTTCGTCACCGGCAACTTCGACGGCGACACCACCAACGGCAAGGGCAAGATCGATATCGCGGTCCTGTACGACTACGGCACCAGCAGCAACTTGGCCGTGTGGGGCTGGAACGGCACCGCGATCACCTCGCTGAGCGTGTCGCCGACGTGGACCTCGTTCGACGTGCGCAAGGTGAAGGAGCTCCAGGCCTCGGACTTCGACGGGGACGGCAAGGACGACCTGGCGATCTTCCGCGACAGCTCGATCGTCGGCACCACCGAGCTGCACACGGTGCGCAACTCCGGCACCGGCTTCACCGCGGCGCCGCTGATGGTGCGCAGCTGGACGGTGTCGGAGAAGCCCGAGCGGCGGGCCGCGTGGCGCTTCGACGACACGGGCAGCGGCACCGCCGTCTTCGACGAGTATGGCGACTACCCGGCGAAGGTCTTCGCCGGTGGGACCCGGGTCAACGGTCGCAAGTTCTCCACCGACCCGTCCGACCGGGCGCTGTCGCTCAACGGCACCAACCAGTGGGCGGCCACCAGCGGCGCGGTCGTGCGGACCGACCGCAGCTTCACCGTCGCGGTGTGGGTGCGGATCACCGCGACCAACAGCTGGCAGACGGTGCTCGGCTCGCAGGGCACCTGGCAGTCCGGCTTCTACCTGCAGTGCACCATCGGCGGCCAGTGGCGCATGGTGTTCTCCAACGACGACGTGCAGTACCCGGCGGGGTATTACTATGCGGAGGCGAAGACACTGGCACAGGCCAACACCTGGACCCACCTCGCGGGCGTCTACGACGGGGACACCGGCACGGTCAAGCTCTACCTCAACGGCGTGCTGGAGGGCACCGGCGTCCGGGCGACCCCGTGGAACGCCTGGGGCCCGATCCAGATCGGCCGGGGCGAAGGGCGCGTGACCGGCGGCTTCAACTACGTGGGCGGCATGATCGACAACGTCGACATCTTCGACCACGCGGCGTCCTCCTACGAGATCGCCCAGCTCGCGACGCCGTAACCCGTACAGCGGTGGGCTGTCCCTTCAGGGGCGGCCCACCGCCGTTTCCACAGCAGCCGGGCGTCGCGGATGCGCGGGACCATCCACTGCCAAGGTTTTCGACCAGGCGAAGCGCACCGGGCAGGAGGCCGCTCAAGGAGTACGGGGTCCGCTGAGGCGGTTGAGCAGGCCCGCACACCGGGCCTGCTCAACCCCGATCTTTACCGACCCGGGCGCATCGCGGCGGCGCTCACTGGCCCTGTCCCTGGTCGTGCGGAACGGTGACCGTGACGGTGCAGCCGGCCGCGCGGCCGATCTCGTCGTGACCGCGGTAGGTCAGCGTGTAGACCCGGTCGCCGCCGTTGCCGGCGCGCTCGGCGCGCAGCTGCCCGGTCAGCGACGGCTGCCCCGGGGCGAACCCCGTGACGTCCGAAGCGTCGCCACCGGTGACGTCGGCGAGCTGGAACGCGCGTGGTCCGAGGACGCCGTCCGGGAGGTCGACGCTCACGTTGACGTCGACCATGCGGTGGTTCGGTGGCCACAGCCGCGGCCGGTCGACCGTGCAGTTCAGCTGCCGCTCGGGCAGCGGTTCGTCCAGCGTGGCGACCGCGTGCCCGATGGTGGCGGTGAGCCGGGCACCGGCCTCGTAGTACATGTGGACGGTGGTGCCGTCGAAGTAGAAGGTCGGTGCCGCGGAGCGGCCCAGATCCGGCGCGGCTGCCATCGAGTCGTGCACCACGCCCAGGTGAACCTCCTGGTCGAAGTTCTCGCCGACGTCCACCGCGTGCATGTCCCCGTCGGCCGCGTGGAAGATCACCAGGTTGCGGCCCTGCCAACGCAGGTAGAACGGGCCGGAGGCGTTGGGGGCTTCGACGCCCTGCGGGGTGACGATCGGCTGCGGCTGGATCGTCCAGTTCCGGGCGTCGGTGGAGACCGCCCAGCGGATGCGCCGCGCTACCGGACCGGTCGGGCCGGGGAGCGCGTTGATCGGGTTGTCCATGAACAGCATCAGGTACCTGCTGCCGAGCCGCGGAATCGACTGTTCGAAGACCCGGGCGTACGAGGTCTCGCGGCCGGTGCTGTCGTCGCTCTGGACTGCCGCGCCGCCGTATTCGAAGTGGATGCCGTCGTCGGACGTGGCGTACCGGGTGATCGAGTTCTCGCCGTGGAAGTAGAGGAAGAGCTTCTGCTCGCCTTCGATCCAGATGGCGTGCGGCGAGGAGATGTGGCTGACCGTGTTGTAGTACGGCAGCCAGGTGTTGGAGACCAGCGGGTTGCTCTGATATTCGGTCCAGGGGCCGTTGATGGAGTCGGAGTAGGCCAGGGAGATGCCGCCCGGCTTCTCGTGCGGCGCGTAGTACAGGTAGTAGGCGCCGAGCGGGTGCGCGAAGTAGTCGGCCGCCCGGATGACGCTGGGGAAGATGAACTCGTTCGTCGGGTTGTACTTCAGCTTCGTCTTGTCGAACGCCGTGCCGACGTAGGTGAAGCTGGGAAAGCTGAACGGGGTGTCGGCCGGCGCGGCCGTGGCCGGTGTCGCGGCGAGGGCGGCGGTGACGAGTCCGGTCGCCGCAGCGCAGGCGGTACGGCGGACGAGGCGCTGAGATGTCACAGAATTTCTCCCTTGGTGGACGGCGGTCGACGTCGCGCGGCGGGCGAACCGGCGCCGGCGGCGGTCGTTCGACAGGCACGACCGACCGTCCGGGTGATGAACGGTGAACGGTGGAGATCGAGCAGGGGTTCGACATCGGAACCGGGGGTTCCACAATGGACGGTCACGCCGCTGACGGTGGCGGTGGCGGGTGCCGGCTGGTCGTAGCAATACGCCATGTGGCCCTCCTGCCGCTGAGTGTTACCGGCGTGTTTCTCGAATGGTGGTAGGCGCACTCCGGGCAGTCAAGACGATAATACGTATTATCTAGGTACGCTGATGCCCTCGACGGCGGCCGGCGGCACCGTAAGGTGCCCATCGTGACCACCCGGAGCCGCCACAACGACCCCGCCGACCGGTCCGGTGAGCCGTCGGCGTCGGCGGTCTCGTCGGCGGGCTGCTCCTGGGAGGCCAGCTCGGCCTCGACCCGGGCTCCCGCACCGCCTGAGCCCTGTCCTGCCGATCATGGAGCAGTTGATCGATGATGTGTCGGTGGGATCGACGAGGTCGGGACGTTCGACAGCGACTGCCTGCTCAAGCGCGTCGACTGGCTGACGCACTGACCGGTGTGGTGTGCGGTGGCCGCCTCGCCGCCACCGCACGCCGACCCAGTCATACGATCACTTCGGCCACGGCATTTCCCGCGCCTGCTGGTCCAGCCACTTGAGCATCGCCTGGGTTGTTTCTTCCGGCCTTTCCTGCTGGATCCAGTGGCCGCAGTCGAGATTGACCACTTCCACGTTCGGCACGAAGTCGGTCAGTCGTTCCGACTTCGCGACCGCGTCACGGTCGCCGTAGACCATGAGGGTGGGCTGGCGGATGATCGGGTCCACGTCGGCCAGCAGATGCCAGTTGCGGTCGAGGTTCCTGTACCAGTTGATGCCGCCCGTGAACCCCGACGACTCGAACGCGGAGATGAAGACGGCCAGTTCGCGGTCGCCCATCAAGGGATCACCGAGCGGAGTCTCCGCTCTGGCGAGATTGATCAACGACATGCCCGGCTGAGGCTCCGCGGGGGGCTCGTTCTTCCGGTACAGGTTGCGAAGGAACTGGAACGTGTGCGCCTCGAGGACGGCGTCCGCGACGCCCGGCTGCCGATTGAAGTGGACGAAGTAGAAGTCGCCGCCGAACACCTCTTCCATGAACTCGATCCAGGGCCTTGCTCCGCGCTCCTGGTACGGCAGGCTCAGGTTGATCACCTTGTTGACCCGGTTCGGGTGCAGCAAGGTCAGGCCCCAGACGACGAACGCACCCCAGTCGTGGCCGACGAAGGTGGCATCGTCATAGCCGTAGTGGTCAAGCAGCGCGACGAGGTCACCCGCCAGGTGTTCGATGCCGTAGGCGGTCACTTCGGCCGGACGGGACGAGTTTCCGTAGCCCCGTTGGTTCGGGACGATGACGTGGTAGCCCGCTGCGGCCAGGGCCGGCATCTGATGACGCCAGGAATAGGCGAGCTCCGGCCAGCCGTGACAGAGCACGACGGGTCGCCCCGCATTGTGCCTGCCGGCCTCGAAGACTTCGAGCTCCACGCCGTTGACCGCGATCATGGTGGGTTCGGGGAAGTCGGTGATCATGCGGCCATCCTGCCGACCGAAACCGGTCACCTCATGACCGGTTTCTGTGGAAGTGTTGCCGGGGTGCGAGCCGACCGGCTGATGGCCATCCTCCTGTTGCTGCAACAGCGCGAGCAGGTGACAGCGGCAGAGGTCTCCCGGGAGCTGGAGGTCTCCGAGCGCACCGCCCGCCGCGACCTCGACGCCCTGGCCATGGCGGGGGTGCCCGTGTACTCCATGCAGGGCCGGGGCGGCGGCTGGCGCCTCGTGGGCGGCGCCCGCACCGACCTGTCCGGGTTGACCGCGAGTGAGGCCCGCGCCCTGTTCCTGGTCGCCGGCCCGGCCTCGGCTGCGACGCCGGCCGTGAAGGCGGCGCTGCGCAAGCTCGTCCGGGCCCTGCCGGAGCCCTTCCGGGTGCAGGCCGAGGCAGCGGCGGCGTCGCTGGTCACGGACCCGCAACGATGGGGGTCGAGCCGGATCGAGCGCCGGGCACCCCGATTCCTCGACGAACTCCAGGACGCGGTGATCCGCGGTGTCCAGGTGCGGCTCGGCTACGTCGACGGCAACGGCACCGAAACCGAGCGAACCGTCCACCCGCTGGGCATCGTCGCCAAAGGTCCGTCGTGGTACCTCGTCGCCCACACCGAGGCCGGCCGGCGGACCTTCCGCATCGACCGCGTGTCGTCCGCCGACCCGACCGGCGATCCCGTGCACCGGCCCGGGGACTTCGACCTCGCCGCGAGCTGGCGCGAGATCGCCGACGAGGTCGAACGCAGGCGGACACCCCTCGAGATCCAGGCGGTGTGCACACCCAGCGGGATAGGCCGGCTCCGGATGATGCTCGGCGACCGGCTCGAGGTGGGAGGCTCCACGGCCGACGGCCGCATCGAGGTCGTGATCCGCGGCTACAACGAGTACGCGCTCGCCGGCGAGCTCGCCGGGATGGTCGAATGGCTCGAGGTGACCGGCCCTCCAGGCGTACGGGACCACCTGGCCGCGATCGGCAACGCCCTCGTCGAGCGGTACGGCTGAGACCGGGCGCGCGGGCAACACAGGACGTGGGCCCTGGGAGAGTTCACCCAGGGCCCACGCCGTCATTGCCGCCCTACGGGCGCGGTGTGCTTACCGGCGACCCGCGTACAGCTGCGTCACGTGCTCGGCGCTGAGCTCGTAACCGTACAGGCGGAAGTCGTCGATCAGCCCGTCGAACCTCGGGTCACCCCAGCTGGTCCCGCCGATGTAGTTGGCGGTGGTGTTGCCGCCCACGCCGACGTTGCCGATGTTGATGGTGAAGTCGGTACGGGTGGCCTTCAGGACGCCGCTGAAGTAGATCTTCCCGACCGAGCCGTTCTGCGTGAACACGACGTGTGTCCACGCGTTGAGCGGCAGGTCGTTGCCGGCGCCGAGCAGGAGCCGTTCCTGGGTGGCCACGCCCGGTGCCTTGAACGTGGCACCGAACCCGGTGGTGTTGCCGTTGGTGGCGGACTGGAGCAGGAAGAACGTGTCCGTGCTGCTGCCGATCTGCACCAGCGGCACCCAGTTGGGCAGGGTGTCCGGCCGGGCCCAGAAGGACACCGTGAACTGCGTGTCCAGGCCGGCCTCGATGTTGTCGGGCAGCCGGACCTGGTTGCCCGAGGCCGCGTCGCCACCCGGCAGGTTCACCGCGGGGCCGTACTTGCCGGACGCGCTCCACGACGTCGTGCCCGTCAGGGTCGCGGCGCCGATCGAGGACTTCGCGCCCGTGTTCGCGGCGGCGGTGCCCGTGTTCTCGTCGAAGGTGTACCGGACCGAGACACCCTCGTTGTACATCGCGGCCACGTCCGCCGAGGTCAGCGCGGACGTGTAGATCCGGACGTCGTCCATCAGGCCGTCGTACGCCGCGTCGCCGTAGCCGTTGCGGCCCAGCCAGTTGTTGGTCGTCGGACCGATCTCCGTCATGCCGATGGTCAGGTCGGTACGGGTGGCGATCACCTGGCCGTTGAGGTACAGCGTGCCGATCGAGCCCTGGCGGGTGAAGGCCACGTGGTTCCACTGGCCGGCGACCACGTCCTGGGCCGGACTGGCGTAGACCCGCTCCTCGGGGCCGGTCTTGGCCTTGAAGGTGACCGCGAGCCCGGTGCTCCCGCTGGCCTGGGTCTGCATCTGGATCTGGTAGTAGCTGCCGGCGGAGCCGAGCCCGTCACCGATGTGGAACAGGCCGGTCCAGTTGCTCTTCGTGTCGGGGCGCACCCAGAACCCGGTGGAGAAGTTCGCCGCGCCCTGGAGCAGGTTGTCCGGCAGGTCGACGGCGTTCGCGGTGCTGGCACCGGGGAAGTTGATCGCCTTGCCGAGCACGCCGTTGGTGGACCAGCCGGTGGTCCCGGTCAGGACCGCGGCCCCCACCGAGCCGACGGAGCCGGTGTTGGCGGCGGTGGTACCCGTGCCCTCCTCGAACTCGTACCGGATCGGGATGCCGGTGGCCGGCGGCGGCGGGTTGTCGCCCACGATCACCAGGTCGTCGATCATGAGACCGGCGCCGGTCCCCGTGGCCGCCTTCAGGGTGAGCACCTGCGAGGCGGTCGCGGCCGTGAAGGTGCCGACGTACGAGCCGTAGGCGGCCGTCGAGGGCAGTGCGGTCGTGGCCGTGAGCGTGGCGTTGAGGTTGCCGATCGTCAGCGTTCCCGTCGCCGCGGCGGTCCCGGACGACCGGGCGTCGCGGGCGTAGCGCAGCGAGATCCGGTACGTGTTGCCGGGGGTGAGGTCGCTGACGGTGCGGGTGATGTTGCCAGTGGTGCCCAGGCTGAGCTGGTACCCGGTGAAGCCGAGGCCGCCCTGACCCGCGGCGTTGCCGCGCACCAGCTGGACCTGGCTCGCGACGTTCCACGGCGACATCCGGCTGTTGCCGGCGGCGACGTCGACGGTCGCGGGAGCGACGTTGGTGCGCCACTCGGCGGGCAGGCGCGGGTACTCGAACTGGTCGACGACCCGCGGGTTCAGCTGCGTCATGACCACCGCGGGGTCGATCTGCAGGATCTTCGCGACCGACGGGGTGCCGGTGTTGTCCCAGACGTACAGCATGTACGACCCGGGCGGGGCGTAGTTGCCGTTGAGCGGCGAGGTGATGTTCACCGTGCCACCCGACTGGCTGAACGCCAGGTCCTGGAAGTTCTGGTCGTTGTTGAACCCGTGCGTCACGGAGCCGTTGCGGACCAGCGTGACCCGGGAGACCGTGCCGGTCGCGCCGATCTGGAAGTTGCCGTTGTAACCGATCTTCTGCGGCGCGGTGTTGATCACCGGGCGCGGGGCGAGCGCGTCGCCGTTGAACAGGTACCCCGGCGAGTAGTACTCCACGTCCGTGTAGTTGCGCGGACCGGGAGCGCCGCCGCCGCCGACCATGACCCGGCCGTCGGGCAGGAGCAGGGCCGTGGAGTGGTACAGCCGGGCGTGCTCGTGCGGGATGACGACCTCGGACCAGGTGTTGGTGGTCGGGTCCCAGATCTCTGGGTTGGTGACATACCCGCCGTTGCCGTTGTTCTCCCGGCTGCCGCCGGTGATCAGGACCCGGCCGTCGGGCAGGAGCGTCGAGGTCAGCCAGTGGCGCTGGTACTTCATCGGCGGGATCGCCGTGACGACCGGGTTGGCGGTGCCGCCGGTGATGTCGACGGTGAAGCCGGCGCGGGCGCCGTCCGGGCCACCGCCGTTGCCCCACCAGCCGCCGCCGACCTGCATGATCTTGCCCGGGCGGTACATGACCGCCGTGGACGTGGCGCCGACCGGGTTGCCGTTGCCGCCCTGGTTGGAGATGTTGGTGGGCAGCGTGCCCCGCAGCGTGATCTGACCGGTGCCGTTGTTGCCGGCCGGGTTCAGCTCGTACATCTGGGTGCCGGTGATGTTGAACAGCGTGCCGGTGGTCGGCGCGACGAACGCGCGGGGGTACCACCAGCGGTTCTCGTCGTTGCCGGGGTGGTCCGTGCCGCCGTCACCGTAGGCTGCCGAGCTGGTGGCGCCGGTGAGCAGCTTCCAGCCCGTGCCAGACTCCGGGGTGTAGATCTCCGGGGTGAGGACACCGCGCCCACCGGGGCCACCGGTGAGGCTGCCGCCCTGCACGACGACGGAGCCGTTGGGCATGGTCGTGCCCGTCGGGTACCACCGCGGGTAGTTCATGGGCGCCTCGGTCTGGAGCCCGTTGTTCGTGGAGTAGCTGGTGACGCCGATCCCGCCGTCGTTCGGGGCGTTGCCGCCCATGCCGTCGTCGCCGCCGACCGTCATGATGGAGTGGTCGTGCGGGCTCTGCACCTGCATGGAGCAGAACAGGTCGGTGTACGTGGTGTTGGGGATGATGCCGGCGCGGAGGTTCGCCAGGGTGCGTGGCGTGGAGGGGTTCCAGACGTCGACCTCCATCTGGCCGCCCTGGGTGACCCCGTCGTTGCCGGTCCAGTCGTAGGGCGTGGTGTCGTTGGCCCAGCCGCCGACGCTGCCGAAGGACTGCACCCGGCCGTCGGAGGTCAGGGCCATGTTGATCGGGACCAGCGGCCACGGCGTGACGCCGCTCCAGGCGCCGGCCAGGTCCTTCCTCGGCGGCGAGCAGTCCGCCGCGAGGAGCTTCGCGGCGTAGGCGAGGCCGTTCTTCATCTGGGCTCGCATGTACGTCTCGGAGTACGCGGTGCCCTCGTGGCCCATGGAGGTGTACCAGGACCGGCCGGAGTCGATCGTCTGGCACCAGGTGAGCGGGTGCTTGGAGCCCTGCCGGCCCATGCCGTAGGAGGCCTCGTCGGCCTCGACCAGGGTCCGCACGTTGGGCGCCGGGTTGACGACCCAGTCGTACCATTCGTCGCTGCGGGTGATGCTCGTCGTCACGCCCGCGACGAGCGGGTGCGTGGCGTCCGAGACGAACACCCGGCCGGGCCGCACGCCGGGGTTCTCCGGGTGTCCCTCGGAGGCGGCACCGACGAGACGGGCGTAGAACGGGTTGACGTCGTGCTCGCTCTCACCGACCGACCAGCCGGTGTAGTGCATGCCCATGAACCCGCCGCCACCGCGGATGTAGGCCTCGAGCGCGGAGCGCTGGGCCGCGTTGAACAGCACGCCACCGGTCTGTGCGAAGACCACCGTGTCGCGGATGGCGAGGTTCGCGGTCGTGAACGCCGCCGGGTCGTCGGTCTCCTGGATGTCCACCGGCTGGTTGAACTGGGCGCCGAGCTGGGTCGCCAGGTCACGCACGGCCTGCCGGGCCTCCACGTTGGAGGCGTGGAAGTTGGCCTTGTAGAACAACAGCACGCTGAGCCGGCCGTCGTCGGCGGGGGCCGCATGCGCCACGGCGGGAAGCGCGACGGTGGCGGCCGAGCTGGCGATCAGCGCCAGGGCGGCGAACGCCGCGGCGGCCCGGCCGGACAAATACGTCGAGAGGCGGAAGTGGGCTGACCTGCGGGGCACTTTCATAAGAGATCCCTTGAGGTTCGGCGGACGTGGCGGTATGGCGGACACCAACCACGGAGAGCCTGAACGTAGGGCAACATGAATACGTCGTCAAGAACTGCGTCTACGTACGTGAACCGAATTTTTCAATGATTCCTATATGCGAACCAGGTCCGGACGCGACGCAGGCCCCCGGAAACCCGCTCCGGGGGCCTGCGTCGGCGGTGCCTAGCGCAGCTCGGCGATGACGGTCTTGAGCTCCGTGTAGTCGTCCAGGCCGAACGACCCGAGCTCACGGCCCCAGCCCGACTGCTTGAAGCCGCCGCGCGGCAGGGTGACGTCGTCGGCGTGCCACGTGTTGAGCCACACCGTGCCGGCCCGCAGGCGGGCACCGACCCGGTGCGCCGTGCCGATGTTCTGCGACCACACGCCCGCGGCGAGCCCGTACACCGTGTTGTTCGCGGCGGCGACCACCTCGTCCTCGGTGTCGAACGGAATGGCGGTCACGACAGGACCGAAGATCTCGTCGGTCTGCACGGCCATCTGCTCGTTCACGGAGGTGATGAGCGTCGGCGCCACGAAGTAGCCGCGGTCGCCGACCGCGTCGGCACTCCCCGCGTTCAGCACGGCGCCGTCCTGTACCGCCCCGCGGATGTAGCCGAGCACCTTCTCGTGCTGCTCCTGCGACACGAGGGGACCCATCTGCGACGCCGGGTCGAAGCCGTCGCCGACCTTGATCGCCCGAGCGGCCGCGGCGACGCCCTCGACGACCTGGTCGAAGACGCCGCGCTGGACGTAGAGGCGCGAGCCGTTGACGCAGCACTGCCCCTCGTTGAAGTAGCCGCCCAGGACCGCGCCGGCGATGGCCGCCTCGATGTCGGCGTCGTTGAAGACGATGTTGGGCGCCTTGCCGCCGAGCTCGAGGGAGACCTTCTTGAGGTTGCCCGACGCCGCGGCGGCGATCTTCTTGCCGACCTCGGTGCTGCCGGTGAACGCGACCTTGTCCACACCGTGGTGGTCGACCAGCGCGGCACCGGTGTCACCGAAGCCGGGCACGACGTTCACGACGCCCGCGGGCAGGCCGGCCTCGAGCAGCAGCTCGCCGAGGCGCAGCGCGGTCAGCGGGGTCTGCTCGGCCGGCTTGAGCACGACGGTGTTGCCCGCCGTGATCGCCGGGACGATCTTGAAGCAGGCCATGAGCAGCGGGAAGTTCCACGGCACGATGCCCGCGACGACGCCGACCGGCTCGCGGCGGGTGTAGGCGTGAAACTCCCGGCCCGGCACGGACATCGGGATGGAGGTGCCCTCCATCTTGGTCGCCCAGCCCGCGAAGTACCGGAAGAGCTCGGCGGCGATCGCCACGTCACCGTCGCGGGCCGCCTCGACCCGCTTGCCGTTGTCGAGGGCCTCCAGCTGGGCGAACTCGTCGGCGTGGGCGTCGATGAGGTCGCCGATGCGCCACAGCAGGTGGGAGCGTTCGCGCGGGGTCATCCTCGACCACGGGGAGCGGTGCTCGAACGCCGTGCGGGCCGCCACGACCGCGCGGTCCACGTCGACAGCGGACCCGTACGCGACCTGTACCAGCACCTCCTCGGTCGACGGGTTGACGGTCTCGAACGTTCTGCCGTCCTTCGCGTCCACCCACTCGCCGCCGATGAGCAGCTGCTTCGGTGAGGACAGGAACGACCGGACGGCGGGCAGGAGCGCTGGGTTCTCGTGGGGCATGATGGCCTTCCGTAGGTGCCGGGTTCGGCTATTTGATGATCGAGATCTTTGAATAGTCGAGGGTGAGCGCGACGGCGACGACGATGATGACGCCGTAGAGGATCTGCTCGTAGGCCGACGGCACGCCGACGATCGGCAGGCCGACGCGCAGCAGCGTCACGACGAGCGCGCCGGCGAGGCTGCGCCACACGCTGCCGTGACCACCGGTGATCGCGGTGCCGCCGACGACGATCGCCGCGACCGCCGGCAGCAGCAGGTTGTCGGCCATGGTGGGGCCGCCGCTGTACTGGCGGGAGACCAGCATGACCGCGGCGAACCCGGCGCAGGCGCCGGAGGCGCAGAACACGCCGATCTTGACGAGGTCGACGGGTGTGCCGGCGAGCCGCGCGGCCGACTCGGAGTAGCCGGTGGCGGAGATCCAGCTCTGCAGCGGGGTCACCTTGAGGACCAGCGCGATCACGGCGACGACGACGATCGCCATCGCGGCCGACATCGGCACGTAGCCGGCGACGTACAGCTCGAGCCACTTGACCGTCGAGTCGTCCACGACCCGCACCGTGCCGGCGCCGGAGACGACGAGCGCGACCGCGGACAGGATGCTCATCCCGCCGAGGGTGACGACGAACGACGGGATCCGCAGCAGCACGTGCGCCGCGCCCTGCACCGCACCGATCGCCGCCGCGACCAGGATGACCATCGGCGTGGTGAGGCCCCCGAGGTCCGGCAGCCACAGGGCCAGCAGGACCGTCGTCAGCGACGCCAGGGCCGCGATGGACAGGTCGATACCGCCGCAGAGGACGACGAGGGTCGCCCCGGCGGCGAGCACGATGAGCGGCGCGGCGGTCCGCAACACCGCCGTCAGGCTCCGGGTGGTCAGGAAGTCGGGGTCGGCGATGGTCAGGGCGGCCACCAGCGCCACCAGGGCGATGAGCGGCATGAACCCGGTGATCCGCCTGGTACGGCGGGGAGCCGCGATGCCGGACGCGGGTTCGGCGACGGAAGTGCTCATACCATTTCCTTCACGAGGTCGAGCGGGCTCGGCTTGCCGCCGCTCGGGCAGGCGACCTCGGCCGCGACCCGCCCGTCGTTCATGACGAGGATCCGGTCGGCCATGCCGATCGCCTCCTCGAGGCTGTCGGCCAGCAGCACCGTGGCGACCCCGGTCGCGGCGAGCTCCCGCATCAGCCGGTACACCTCGGAGCGGGCGCCGATGTCCAGCCCTCGCGTCGGGTGGTCCAGCAGGAGCAGGCGGATGTCGCCGCCGACCAGCCACCGGGCCAGCACGACCTTCTGCTGGTTGCCGCCGGACAGCCGCTGGATGGCGGTGTCGCGGCCCGGCGTACGAATGGACAGCCGCTCGATCCAGCGGTCCACCAGGCCGGCCTGCTTCTTCGGCGCCACGAACGGGCCGGCGCAGCGGGCCTGCTGCTTGGCCAGGGTCATGTTCTCGGCCACCGACATCGGGCCGACCATGCCCTCGATCTTGCGTTCGGCCGGCACGTAGCCGATGCCGGCGGCGCACGCGGCGCGGGTGCTGCGCAGGTCGATCTTCGTGCCGTCCATCCGGATCTCGCCCGCGGTCGTCGGCTCGGCGCCGAACAGCGCGCGGCAGACGTCCCCGCGGCCCGATCCGTGGACCCCGACGATCGCCACGATCTCGCCGACCCCGACGTCGAGGTCGACGTCGCGGAACGTCTTGCCCGACAGCCCGCGGACCGACAGCCGGGGCTGCTCGGCCGTGACCGGCGCGGCGGCGTTCTCGTGGTAGTGGTCGTCGGACCCGGTCGACCCGATCATCATCCGGTGCAGCTCGCGCGGGACGGCACCGGCCGTGGCGACCTCGCCGACCGACTGGCCGCCGCGCAGCACGGTGACGCGGTCGCAGACGTCCAGCACCTCGTCGAGACGGTGCGAGACGAAGACGACCGAGGCGAACTCGCGCAGCCGGCGGATCTGCGCGAACAGGGTGTCGATCTCCTTGGACTCCAGCACCGAGGTCGGCTCGTCCAGGATGATGACCGGCGGGTGCTGGCTGCGCTCCTCGATGCGCAGCACCTTCGCGATCTCCACCATCTGCCGGTCGGCGAAGGACAGCGAGTCGGTCCGGGCGAGCGGGTCGATGTGCGAGCCGATCTTGTCCAGCTGTTCCTGGGCGAGGCGGCGCATGACGTCCCAGCGGTAGACGCCGCGACGGACCGCGACGCCTTCGCTGCCGAGGAGGATGTTCTCCGCGGCGGTCAGGTTGGGCACCAGCGACTGCTCCTGGAACACCATCCCGATGCCGTGGTTGGCGGCGTCCACGACGCTGCGCAGCTTGACGGCCTCGCCGCGCACGTAGATCTCGCCGGCGTCCGGGGTGACGAGGCCTACGAGGGCCTTGAGCAGCGTGGACTTGCCCGCGCCGTTCTCCCCGGCCAGGCCGAGGACCTCGTGCTGGTTGACCACGAAGTCGACGCCGTCGAGCGCCTTCACCCCGGGGTAGTGCTTGACGAGCCCACGGACCTCCAGCGCGGCGGCACTCATTTGGTCACCTGGTTTCTGCGACGCTGGGGGATGACGGCGGCGGCGACCGCGGTCACGACGATGAGGCCCTCGACGCCGCCCTGCCAGTACGGGCTGACCCCGACCTGCACGAGACCGTTGGTGAGCACCACGACGAGCAGGACACCCACGGCGGAGTGCAGGATGCCGCCGCGGCCCCCGGTGAGCAGGGTGCCGCCGACGACCGCGGCGGTGATGGCCGAGAAGTCGTAGCCGTTGCCGGCCTGGACGAGGCCGGCGCCGAGCTGGCTGGTCACCATCACCCCGCCGAGGCCGTAGAAGGCCCCGGCGAGCGCGAAGACCGCCACTTTGTACGGCTTCACCCGGACACCGGAGAGCGCGAGCACCTCTTCGGCGCCGCCGATGGCGAAGGCGTACCGGCCGAGTCGGGTGTAGCGCTGGATGAGCCAGCCCACCAGGACGCACGCGGCGGCGATCCAGGTGAGATAGGACAGGCCCAGGAAGCGCTCGATCGCCCAGCCCTTGAGCATGGCGTCGGAGATGTTGGGCTGGACGCCGGCGAACATGAGGGTCGCGACGCCGAGCCCGACGGCCGAGACCCCCAGCGTCGCCATGAACGACGGCACCTTCAGCAGTACCAGCGCCAGGCCGCTCAGGCAGCCGAACGCACAGCCCAGCACGACGGCGACCAGGATGCCGAACAGTCCGAAGTCGTTGTCGTTGCGATTGTTGGCCACCAGCAGCGACACGGTCAGGGCGGAGGCGCCCATGACGCCCGCTGAGGACAGGTCGATGGACCCCATCATCAGCACGAACGTGATACCGCAGGTGACGACCGCGAGCACCGCGGCGGCGTCCATGATGTTCTGGGCGTTGCCGATGCTGCGGAACTGCGGGCTCAGCGCGGCGAACACCAGCCAGATGACGACCAGCGCGACCGGTGGGCCGGCGTCTCGGAACGACGCGCCTCGCCGAGAGCTACGGCGAGGCGCTGTGACGACCTCGGCTGTCATGGTCACTTCAGGGGCCCGGCCACACGCTTGAAGACGTTGCCGCACTCGAAGTCCGACGGGTCCGTCTTCGGCGCGGCGAAGTCGGCGGCGTTGGCCTTCGTGATGAGGAACTGCTTGGCGAAGAACGCCCGGTTGTCGGCCGCGATGTCCTTGACGGCCAGCTTGCCGGTGGCCACGCAGTAGCCGATCGCCAGGCCGATGCCGCCCTGCCAGGCGCCGTCGCTGGAGACCGTGGCGGTCATCGTCCCGCCCTGGACGGCCTTGACGGCGTCCGGGACGGCGTCGATGCCGACGACGGCCACCTTGCCGGAGAGGCCTGCCTGCTGGAGGGCCTCCAGGGCGCCGAGCGCCATGTCATCGTTGGCAGCCCAGATACCCTTGACCTTGTCGCCGTGCTTGGTGAGCAGGGTCTTGGTCACCGTGAGCGCCTCGGCGCGGGAGAAGTTGGCGGCCTGCTGGTCCAGCAGCTGGACGCCCGGGTTCTTCTTCAGCGACGCCTGGAGGCCGGCGAAGCGGTCCTTGGCGGCGGCGGTGTCCAGGATGCCCTGCAGCGCGATGATGCCGCCCGAGCCGCCGATCGCCGTGGCGAGCGCGTCGCCGATCTGCTGGCCGGACTCGACGCCGTCGTAGGTGATGTGGCTGACCCACGTCTTGTAGTCGGCCGGCTTCAGGTCGGCCGGCTTGTTCCACTGCGTGACGAGGTAGGCACCGACCTTGTCGGCACCCTTGACGATCGGCGCGGTGTCCGAGTCGCCGTTGGGCAGCACGTTCATGACCAGGCACTTGGTGTTACCGGCCAGCAGCTGGCTGATCTGCTCCTGCTGCTTGGTGGAGTCACCGCCGTACGTGAGCCGCTCCTGGGTCAGGCCGACCGACTTGGCGAAGGCGTCGCCGCCGCCCAGCCACGCGGCCTCGTAGGGGTTGGACTCGTTACGGACCTGACCCACCAGCTTCACGTCGGCCGGCTTGCAGCCGCCCGCGTCGGCGGCCTTGTTGTCGCCGGCCGCCTCCTCGCTGCAGCCGGCCAGTACGGCGGCTGCCAGTGTCAGGGTCAGTAACGCTGCGGCGGGACGAGGGGTGATCGTCATGGTTGATCCTCAATCTCTTCAGTGCCGGTGGGAGCCGGCGGGGTGGCACAACAGAGAGGAGTCGTCTGATCTTGCTGGTTCGGTGCGCTGAAGGCCAGGGTCAGCGGGCCATCCAGCCTCCGTCGACGACCAGGACGTGGCCGTTGACGTAGTCGGCGGCGGCGGAGCTCAGGAAGACGGCCGCGCCTGCGATGTCGGCGGCCTCTCCCCAGCGGCCGGCGGGGATGCGTTCGAGGATGGACCGGGAGCGGTCCGGGTCGGCACGCAGCGCGGTCGTGTTGTCGGTGGTCATGTAGCCGGGCGCGATGGCGTTGATCTGCACGCCGAGCCGCGCCCACTCGTTCGCCAGGGCCTTGGTGACGCCGGCGACGGCGTGCTTGCTGGCGGCGTACGACGCCACCCGGAGCCCGCCCTGGAAGGACAGCAGGCTGGCGACGTTGACGATCTTTCCGTGCCCACGCTCGGTCATCGGCCGCCCGAACGCCTGGCAGAGGAAGAACAGGCCGCTCAGGTTGGTGTCCACCACGCGGTCCCACGACTGCCGGCTCACGTCCACCGAGTCCTGGCGGTCGATGATGCCGGCGTTGTTGACCAGAATGTCCACCTGACGGCGGCCGTTGACCTCGGCCGCGACCCGGACGACCGCGTCGTGGTCGCTGACGTCGAGGTCGACGACCTCCACGTCCCGGCCGAGGCCGGCCACCTGCTCCCGGGTGGCCGACTGGCTGCCCGGCCGGCCCAGCAGGACCAGGTCGGCGCCCGCCTGGGCGAGCCCGAGCGCGATCGCCTGCCCCAGGCCGCGACCGGCGCCGGTCACGACGGCGCAGCGGCCGGTCAGGTCGAACGGCGAGGTCACAGATCCTCCAGCGGCACCGGGGTCAGATCGGTGTAGTCGTTGTTCTCGCCGCCCATCGCCCAGATGAAGGCGTACGAGCCGGTGCCGACGCCGGAGTGGATCGACCACGGCGGCGAGATGACGGCCTCGCGGTCGCGCACGACGAGGTGGCGGGCGGCGCCGGGCTGGCCCATCAGGTGGAAGACCCGGTCCTTCTCGTCCAGGTCGACGTACATGTAGACCTCGGTGCGCCGGTCGTGCAGGTGCGGCGGGAACGTGTTCCACACCGAGCCGTCGGCGATGACGGTCACGCCGAACTGCAGCACCGAGGTCTGCAGCTCCTCGCCCCAGGCGTACTTGTAGAGGTTGCGCTCGCTCGCGCCCTGCGCCGTGCCCAGCTTGATCGGCTCGATCGCCGAGTGGCTCAGCAGGGCCGTCGGGTACGCCGCGTGCGCCGGGGCGGAGACGAAGTAGAACGCGGCTTCGGGGCCGGTGAAGACGACCTCGTTGCCGCGGCCGACGAACAGTCCGTCGAGGTGGCGGAGCTCGAACTTCTCGTTGTTGACCAGCACGTGACCGGACTGGCCGACGTTGACGATGCCGAGCTCGCGGCGCGCCAGGTGCGACGGCGTGCCGAGCACGTCCCAGGCCGGCAGCTCGAGCTGGCCGTCACCGGGAACCGCGCCGCCGACGACCAGCCGGTCGTCGTGGGTGTACACCCCGTGCACCTCGCCGGTACGGAACAGGCGCTCCACGAGGAAGTTCTTTCGCAACTCCGCAGTCGTTGCCGTCTCAACCGTGGACGGCGATGCGGAGTACCTCACTTCGATCAAAACTTTCTCCTCGTTTGTGAACCGCGTTCCGCTACGTGAACTGAGGCGACGATACCTATGGCTCCGATCACAGGTCAAGGGGCTGAAGTCTGTTCTTCTATGTGAACTGTGGTTTAGTGTTGGACGCTGGGCGCACACGCACCGTTGATGAGGAGGCCTCGGGTGGACACGGACAAAACGGCTGCAACCTCGCAGGTGAAGTCGGCTGCACGGGTCCTCGACGTCCTGGACGACATCGCCGCCCACGGCCCGGGCACCCAACTGCAGCTGGCCACTCGCCTGGGCATCCCGAAGAGCAGCCTGCACGCGCTCCTGCGCACCATGTGCGCCCGCGGATGGCTGGACACCGACCAGACCGGCAGCGTCTACCGGCTCGGCGTGCACACACTCACGGTGAGCTCCGCGTACATCGACGGCGACCCGGTCCTGTCGCGCGCCAGCGCCGTGATGGACGAGATCGCGGCCGCCACCGAGGAGACCGTGCACCTGGGCCGCCTGGAAGGCGCCGAGGTCATCTACACCGCCAAGCGCGAGTCCAAGCATCCGTTGCGCATGTACTCGGCGGTCGGCCGGCGCCTTCCCGCCTACAGCACGGCTCTCGGCCGGGCGATGCTCGCCGAGATGCCCGAGGACGTCCGCGAGCCGCTCGTCCCCCACCAGATCAAGGCCATAACCACCCAGACGACCACGGACCGGGACGCGCTGCTGGCGATCATCGACAAGGCCGCCCAGGTCGGCTACGCGGAGGAGAGCGAGGAGTCCTGCCTGGGCGTGCGCTGCTTCGGCGTCGCGCTGCCCTTCTCCCGCCGGTCGGTCGACGCGCTGAGCGTCGCGGTCCCGATCAGCCGGCTCAAGCACGGCCGGGAGGACTTCATCATCGAGACCCTGCTGAGCGTGAAGGCCCGCCTGTCGGCGATGCGCGACAACAGGCTGGTGCGCTGACGCACTCCCACACATGACGATGGGGCCGACCCGGCTGCGGGTCGGCCCCATCGCGTATGAGCAGCGGCCTCAGCGACCTCGGCGATCTCAGCGCTTCTCGAGCGCGGCGACCACGCCGGCGCGGGAGGCGTCCTCGCTGGCCAGGACACCCCCGTTGGCCACGTCGTCGGCGGTGATCTCGGTGAACACCATGCGGACGTCCTGCAGACGGGCCCCGAGGATCTCGACGGCGTTGTCGGCCACAGCGCGGGCGAAGGCCCTGCGCTGCTCCATGGATCGGCCCGCGAGCAGCTCGACGGTGATGTTCGGCATGGTGCCCCTCTCCTACCAGCTGTCCATCATATGGACTTGAGTTCACTAGTGTGAACGCACACTACCGTGCTGCCTGGATCACCACAATGCGATGCCCGTATCAGTTCACATACTTGACATCGGTTCGGCATGTTGGTCGAATCTCTGCAACCCACACTCGTCCTGAGGCGCGAGGATGCGACATGCGGCGCAATGAGATCGGACCTGCCCGGACCCCGGCTCGACCGTGGTCGCGGCGCGCCGCGCGGGCCGGCGCCGCCGCGGTGGTCGTCGGCCTGGTGGGGATCGCGTCCCCGGCGGGCGCGCACGTCACGGTGACGCCTTCCACCACCGCGGCCGGCGCCCACGCCCTCCTCCAGTTCGCCGTCGGGCACGGCTGCGGGGACTCGCCGACCACCAGGATCACCATCCAGATCCCGGCGCAGATCACCTCGGTGACCCCCACCCGGACCGCGCTGTGGAAGGTCACGAAGCAGACGGAGACCGTCGACCCGCCCGCGGTGGACGCCCACGGCAACAAGGTCGTGCAACGGGTCGCCTCGGTCACGTTCAGCACGGACACCCCGCTGCCGGACGGCTACCGCGAGGTCTTCGAGCTCACGGTCCAGCTGCCCGAGGCCAAGGGGACCAGGCTCGTCTTCCCGACCATCCAGACCTGCGAGCGGGGCGAATCCGCCTGGACGGAGGTTCCGCAGGACGGGAAGGACGTCGGGGAACTCCAGCTGCCCGCCCCGAGCTTCGTCGTCGCCGCTCCCCTGAACGGCACGGAGGGCCCGGACGGCACGGGGGGCGCGGGGGGTACGGACGGCACGCACCACCACACGCTCGCCGGCAACTCGGCCGCCACGCCCGCGCCGGCCAGGGACGACACCCTGACGCTCGCCGCGCTGGCGGCCGGCATCCTCGGCTCGCTCCTCGGCGGCGCGGAGCTCGTCCGACAGCGCCGCCGGACATGACCGGCCGAGGGCCGCGCCGGGTCGGGGCGACGGCACTGCTGATCCTGGTCTTCGTGCCGGCGATGCTGCTCGGGCTCGCCCAACCGGCGCACGCGCACGCGCACCTCACCCGCAGCGACCCGGCCGAGGGCGCGGTGCTGCAGACCGCGCCCGACCGGATCCTGTTCACGTTCGACGAGGCCGTCCGCGGCGTCCCGGGCGGCGTGCAGGTCTTCGACGCCCAGGGTGCGCTGGTCGAGGCGAGACCGGCCGTCAAGGGCACCGAGCTCGAGGTCGGGCTGCCGGGACGCCTGGGCAACGGCACGACCGTGATCACCTGGCGGGTCGTCTCCGAGGACGGGCACCCCATCAGCGGCGCCCTCACGTTCTCCGTCGGCGCGCCCACCCCCGTCACCACCCCGGCTCCGGACGGCTCGGACAGCGTCCCGGCAGCCCCCTGGACGCTGACCCTGGCCCGCGGGGTGGGCTACGCCGGTCTCCTGATCGCGGCCGGGCTCGTCGTGTTCGCCGCCATGTTCCTGCCCACCGGCCCCGGCGTCGACCGCCCGCGCCGCCGCCTGGTCGTCACCGCGCGCACCGCCGCGGCCGTCGCGGCCGTCGCGTGGCTCGCCGCGTTGCCGATCACCGCGGTCTACCTGCTCGGCGGCGGGCCGGCGCTGCTCACCGAGGGCTCGACGTGGACGTCGCTGCCGCCGGTCGAGTACGCCGTCGCCGCGGCCGTCGCCGGCGGACTGGCGCTCGCCGTGGTCCTGCTGGGCCCCGGGCCGGCAGCGCGGCGGCGACGCGTCGCGGCGGTGACGGCCGCCGCGGTCGCGGTCGCGGCCCCCGCGCTGGTCGGGCACACCCGCGCGGCGAGCCCCGCGCTCCTCGCCGTCGGTGCGGACGTGCTGCACCTCCTCGCGGGCGGCGTCTGGCTCGGCGGACTCGCCGGCCTGGCGCTGACCCTGCCGGCCCTCTCCGGCCGGGACGCCACCGCCGCCGGGGTGCTCGCCCGCTTCTCCACCGCCGCCGCCGGCGTCCTCGCGGCCCTGGTCGCCACCGGCTCGCTGCTCGTGTGGCGGATCCTCGGGTCCTGGACGGCGCTCGTCGACACCACCTACGGCCGGCTGGTCCTGGCCAAGATCGCCATCGTGCTGGTCACCGTCGCCATCGCGGCGTGGAACAGGTGGTCGCTCCTCCCCCGGCTCCAGCGGGCGGCGAACAGGAACAGCCGGGAGGCGCGCTCCCGCCCCGTCGTGCGCGCCACCGCGGTCGAGGGCGCGCTCCTCGTCGTCGCCCTGATCGTCACCGGCTTCCTCGTCGACACGAGCCCCGAGGGCGGCTCCCGGCCCGCGAGCGTGTCGGCCGAGGCCGCTTCCGACACCCACACGACCACCCTGGGCGACATCACGGTGCGGGCCTCCCTCACCCCGCTCACCCGCGGCCCCAACACCGTCACCCTCCGGCTGAGCTCCGCGGCCGGCGAACCCGCCGAGGGCGTCGCCCCGCCGGTGGTGCGCCTGTCGACCGACGGGACGACGCTCGGCGACATCCCGCTGACGCAGGTGTCGGCGGGTCTCTACACGGCGCAGGTCGTGCTCCCGGTGTCCGGGACGTGGCGGATGCAGGTGTCCCTGCGGGTCACCCAGTTCGCCAACCCCGTGGGCGAGCTGGAGTTCCTCGTCAGAGGATGACCGCGCCGGTCTTCTTCACCATGCGGTCCGCCCGCGCCTGGCTGCCGCCCTGGACGTAGATGTCCTCGGCCTGGCGTAGCAGCGACGCCTCGTCGCCGCACCGAGCCCGGGCACAGGCAACCAGCGCGTCCGCTTCGAGCATCCGGTACCCGCCCCGGCGGGCCAGCCGCAACGCCTCTCGTGCGGCGTCCATCGCCGTCGCGATCGCCCCCTCGTGCAGGTGCACGGCCACCAGCCCGATCAGGGCGCGGCACTGCAAGTAGGGCGCGGCGACCGCCGTCGCGAGCTCGTGACCCTCCCTGATGCACGCCGCCGCCTCATCGGGCGATCCGGCCTCGAACAGGAGAGCGCCGATGCTCACCAGAACATCCGCCTCCGAGGGCCGGTCCTGGTTGGCCCGGGTCAGCTCCAGGGCGGTGCGAGCCATCTCGATCACCGGGCCGTCCGTCGGGCCGACGGCCGACTCCAGCAACGCGAGCTGTACGAGCATCGCACCCTTCCCATACCGTGAGCCGATCTGCTCGTAGATCTCGGCGCTGCGCTCCAGCTGGATCCGCGCCTCGGCGTATCGGCCCATCTCCCGCAGCACCAGGCCGAGATTGAGCCGGTTGACTCCTTCGCCGTCCACGTTGCCACCGTGCTCGTTGAGCCGCAGCGCATCGGTGAGGTACTCGGCCGCCAGTGCCAGCTGACCCAGCTCCCAGCACATCATGCCGAGGTCGTTGACTGTCACCGCCTCCACATACTGGTGACGATGCTCCCGGCAGACGGTGAGCGCGTCGAGGTACGCCGCGCGGGCCGCCTCCGGCTCGCCCAGCGCCAAGTGGACCAGGCCGATGTTGTGATTCAGGTAGCCGACGGCCTCCGACCAGCCGACCGACTCGGCCAGCGTCAGCCCGAGGCGGTACTGCCGCAGCGCCTCCTGGAAGTCGCCGATGGACCACGCCGCCTGGCCCAGCGTCTGGTGCATGGCAGCCTGCGCCTGGTGATCGTCGCACGCGCGGGCCGCGTCGAGCCCGGCCTGCCCGGTCGCGAACCAGGGCGCGGCGAGTCGCGTACTGAAGAAGTAGCCCCGCAGCTGATCGGCCAGCATCCAGGCGAGTGGGCGTGGACCCCGCTTCGCCACGTGTTCGACGATCGCGACGATCTGCGGCATCTCCACCTCGATCCAGGCCATCACGGCGGCCGGATCGGCGAACCGGTCGGCGATACGGTCCGGACTCGGCAGACGCACCATGTTGGGATGCTGGCGCTGGGCCGCTTCGGCCACCCGGTCGGCGTAGTGGGCGTACAGCCGGTCGATCGCGCCGGCCTGGGCGGTCGGCCCGTCGTCGGCCGCCGAGAGATTGCGGGCATAGAGCCGCAGCAGGTCGTGCAGGACATACCTACCCGGCGACGGCGTCTGGAGCAGGCTGCTGTCGACCAGGTCGTCGAGGAGATCTTCGGTGTCCCGCTCGGTCCGGCCGAGCAGCGCCGCGGCCGCCGGCACGGACCAGGAATTGATCGGGTCCAGCGCCAGCAACCGGAACGCCTGTGCGGCGGGCTCCGAGAGGTCCTGATAGCTGAGCCGCAGGCTGGCGGCTACCTGCAGATCCCCTGCCCGCAGCTCGTCGAGCCGGCGCACCTCGTCGTCGAGGCGGCGGGCCAGGGTGTCGACCGTCCAGTTGGGACGGCTGGCGAGCCGGGCGCCGGCGATGCGGATGGCGAGAGGCAGCCGTCCGCACAGCCGGACCACCGTCGCCGCCGCGGCGGGGTCCGCCAGCACCCGGGACGGGCCTGCGATCTTGGCGAACAGGTCGACCGCGTCCTCGACGGGCATGGTCTCCAGATCGACGGCGGTCGCGGCCTCCAGGTCCACCATCCGGCGACGGCTGGTGACGATCACGCCGCAACCACCCCAGCCCGGCAACAACGGCCGGACCTGCCGGGCGTCGCGGGCGTTGTCCAGCACGATCAGCAGACGCCGCACCGCGACCGTGGTCCGGAACAACGCCGAACACTCCGCCTCGTCGGTCGGGATCGACGCCGCCTCCACGCCCAGTCCGCGCAACGCCTGGCTGAGCACGTCGACGGGGCGCGCCGGATCGGCTCCGTCGCCGCGCAGATCCGCGTAGAGGTGACCGTCCGGGAAGTCGGCCCGCATGAGATGCGCGGCCTGCAGGGCGAGGCTGGTCTTGCCCACCCCACCCGGGCCGGCGATCGTGCAGATCCTCACCGGGATCGGGACCGGCGCCGCCACGTCATTGCGCATCAACTCGCACAACAGCCGTAGCTGCGCCGTTCGACCGGTGAAGTCACCGACCGGTGCCGGGACCTGGAACGGCCGGACTCGATCGGCCGCCGGTCCGGTCACGTCCGTCGCCGGTGGCGGTGGCGGCTGGGGCGGGACCGACGGGGGCAGGACCGATGGGGGCGGTGGCGGCTGGGGCGGAATCGACGGGGGCGGCGGGGGCGGTGGGGGCGGTGGGGGTGATGGCTGCGGGGGTACGGCAGGTGCCTGCTCGCGGGCCGGCGACGCCCGCCAGTCGTCGATGGCCTGCCGTGGTTCGCTGCGCCAGTGCTGGCGCAGCACCCGGCGGTGGAATTCGGCAAGCTCCGGCCCGGGGTCGATGCCCAGGTCGTCGGCGAGCCGCGCACAGATCTGCGCGTAGGCCGCCAGGGCTGTCGCCTGCAGGCCGCCGGCCGCCAGTGCGAGGATCATCCGCCCCCACAGCGGCTCGTGCAGCGGATGCGCGTCGCTCAGCGCCCGCAACATCGCCAAGGACCGTTCGTGCCGGCCGACCTGGTCGGCAAGGTCGGCATGTCGCAGCACGGCCATGATGCGCTCGTCGGTCAGGGCCACCGCCCGCGGATGCGTGGCCAGCGCGGCGACGTCGCAAACCGCCTCGGCGCGCCACAATGCGAGGGCCTCGTCGAGGAGATCCAGGGCGGCCGCGGGTTCCGCGGCACGGGCCCGCTCGACCAGCTCGCGAAAGTGCAACAGATCCAGCTGATCGGCACCGGCGCGCAACATGTACCCGCCGGGCACGGAGCGGAGCATGGACGTCTGGTCCGAGTCGGCCGCGACCGGTCCGAGGAGGTGACGCAGTCGCGTCACGTACGTCTGGATGAGGTTGACGGCCGATTCCGGTGGCGCGGAGGGCCACAGCAGGTCGATCAGCTCGGTGCGCGGCACCGCCTCGTTCGGGGTCAGGGCCAGGCGGCCCAGCAGACTTCGCTGCCGGTCGGCGCCGAACCGCCGGTCGGCGCCGCCGCGACGCACCACCAGCGGGCCGAGGATGAGCACACGGACCGAAGCATCGGGCATCTCGCCGGCCGGGCTGCCCGGAGACGCCGGCCGCACCGCCGCCCGCTGGAACGCCGCGGCGGCCTCCCCGGTCAACCTCAACGCCTCGCACAGCCGGCGCACCGAGCCCGGGTGCGGATGCGAGGTGCGTCGCTGCTCGAGGTCGCGAACCGTCGCCACGCTCACCCCGGACAGCAGTGCGAGCTCACGCTGGGTGAGCGCCGCCATTTCCCGCGACATTCGGAGCAAATCGCCGAAGGGCACGGCCCCGGCATCGCCCATGCGCTTCACGCCCGCCCCCGTGGTCATCGTCGCAAGTGGATTCATCGTAGTACGGGTCTGGTACGGGTGGTGCCCCGCAAGTTCCGCGGTCCGCACCCGTCCTGGCATGCGCGAACGCGATACGAGACCGGTACGGGCACCGCCGGGTACAGCCGGCGTCCAGTACCGAGCCGAATGCTGTGAGCACCGCCGGCGAAGGGCACCGGCGGGGACGGCCACAACTTCGGAAGGGCTCGACATGACCATTGGAATTCGCGACCGCATCCGCCACGCATTGCTGTTTGCCGGCGGCCTTGCCTTCGCGCTCGCCGCCTCGCTCGTCGTCGGTGCGGGTGCGGCCCGTGCCGCGCCCAGCCCACCGGCGCCCGACCAGGTGCCGCCTGCGCTCGCTGCCGTCACCTGCGGATACAACGGTGCCGAAAACAAGTGGATGCCCCGATCCATGGCGGTGACCCGGGCGCGGAGTTGGATCGGCAAGACGCCGTACAGCCAGACCAGGTGCTACCGCAACAGCTACGGCGACTACCGCACCGACTGCTCCGGCATGGTCGCGATGGCCTGGGGCCTCGGCGGACAGGGCAGCGACTGGTGGACCGGCAACCTCGACGATGTCAGCACCCCGATCCCGGCGTCGCAGCTGGCCGCCGGCGACGCCCTGCTCTACCACGACGGCACCTCGAACGGCAGCCACGTGGCGCTGTTCGTGTCGTGGAAGGACAGCGCGCACACCCAGCCGATCGTGGTGCAGGAGAACGGCTCCACCGACAACACCATCGAGGGTGTCCCGACCAACTTCAACTGGCGCAACTACACCCCGGTGCGCTACGACCGCATCGTCGAGGATCAGCCGCCGGCGGTGTCGCGTCCGCGGCCGGGTTCGGGTCTGGTCCGGTGGGGCGACCAGCTGCAGGGCTTCGAACGTCGTGCCGACAACACCCTGCAGCAC
>NZ_JBEXUD010000044.1:0-103264 GCF_040614215.1 Dactylosporangium sp. NPDC006015 | reverse complement strand
TCTCTCCCCCCCGGCTCGCGGCCCGGCGCCCGGCGGGCCGGCGCCCGGCGGGCCGGCGCCCGGCGGGCCGGCGCCCGGCCCGTCTGGCTCGGCTACCAGATGTGGAAGCGCACACGGTCCGGCGACGAGCCCGCCCGATCACCTCGTGAGTCGCATGACCTCATCAGCACTGGACATACACCTGATCTGCCCTGTTCCTGGCCTCGGTACCCGCATCGGGCACCGAGGGATACCCGACGCCCACCGAGAACAGTGCCGTTCCCGAGTCGAAGAACTGTGCGAGCCCGTGTGAGCGGTTGAACACCGCGGACTCGATCCGGTTCTGCCAGCCGAACGTCGACAGGTCCTGCCATCCGCAATCGTGGACCTCGCCCCGGGGATACCCGAAGTCGGGCCGATCGTAGAAGCACACCGAGCCCAGCGGGCAGTCGACCGCGCTGCCGCCGGCCACGGTGATCACCACCGCACCATTGTTGTAGCTGACCTGTCCCGGACCCGTCTGCTGTCCCCCGGGATTCGCGGCGAGGTACAGGTCCACCTTGCGCTGCACGTCGGCAGCAGTGCCTGGGGCGGGGCGCGTCCCCGGCAGGAGCAGCATGCCGGCGAGCATCACCAGGCACGCGACCCTTTTGAACGCGTCAGCGCGCCGGTGCGCGGCACGCCGGCGCATGACGTCGGCGATCCCGGCCACCGCGTCGATGGACGCCGCCTCGACGAATCGATCCTCGGCCTCTCGGGCCAGCCTTCCGAACTCCTTCACGCGTCCCCCTCCCCCAGGGCAAGCACAACCGACGGCAGGTGCAGCCCCCGCCGGATCCTCTGCTTATGACTGCGCACCGTCGACTGCGTGATCTTGAGCGCGTCCGCCACGTCGCCGGTACTCATCCCGGATGCGCTCAGCACCGCCACCGCCCGCTCCTGAACGCTCATCCCCTCCAACGCAGCCATCAGGTCGTGCGCGAACTCCACCTCGACGTCGAAGGGCACCGCGGACGTCTCCCGCCGCCCGCCAAGCTGGATGAGAGTCTTGACCTGGACAGCGATGCGCCGCCGAGCACTCAGCGCCTGCTTCCCGGCAACTCCGGCGGCGTACCTGAGGTTGTCGTCGAACGTGCGCCCACGACGCTCGTCCCACTTCTCCACCATCACCAACATGGCCTCTTGAGCGACGTCCCAGGCCAGCTCCTTGTTGCCGGTGATGCACAGCGCCCGGAACAGCACCCGGGCGAACGCCTCTTTGTAGAACGCCTCGTAACCCTCGTACCGGCTCACCGCTCCGGCCTGGCCACGACCACCTCAGCGCCCCGAGCCGTACAACTCCACCTGACCGCGCATCTCCCCCGCGATCGCCGCGCCACCCGCTCGGCGGCCCGCACCGCCGAGACATGCCGCACCGTTACGAAGGCCTCCCGCACCCCGACCGCAACCAACCCCACAAGCAGTGCCCACACCTGCGCCATCCGGTCTCCGTCCTCGCTGCCGGCGCTCCCACGAGCGCGCCCGCAACGTACTCGCGCGACAGCCGGAAAACCGTCCACGCACCACCTCGCCGTCAGCACGTCCTTCGCTGCGGCAGAAGCGAGCGCGCGATGGTCAGACGACGACGGCGACCTCGTCGTGTGTCACGAACTCGTCCCACCGTGTCAGAGCACTGCGGGCGGCCTGCTCCACCACGGCCCGCTCGGGCTCCTCACCCGCGAACGCACGCACGTCGTCCATGTTCGCGAAGAACGTGATGGAGGTGAACAGCACTTCCCCGCCGTCGCGACGGCGCAACAGCCGCGCACCGCGGAATCCCGGCACCTGTCCCAGGTGCTCAGCGACATCGGTCTCGTAATGATGCTGGTAGTCATCGGCCGTCGACGGCGAAGCCCAGCCCCGCCATGTCCGTGCGATCATCCTGTACCTACATTCCAAAGTGGTCGGTGCTTGTCCACTGACGTTGGCGTTCCATGATGAGCGCCTCGCCGTGCTGGCCGACGCGACGGAACCCGGCCTTCTCCCATGCGCGGATCGCGCGGGCGTTGGTCGCGACGGGGTCGGCGGTGACGCGGGTCCAGTGCAGCTGCTGCAAGAGGTGCCGCGCCAGTGTGTCGGCGGCGTCAGGTCCGTAGCCGCGTCCACGCCCGTGCGGTTCGAGGATCAGGTCGATCCCGCCCTCGAACTCGCCGGCGTGCCAGTACTGGGCGTATCCGATCGGCGCGTCGCCGGTCAGGACGATGAAGGACTCAACCTCGGGTCGGCGCCGTCCGATGTACTTCGCGGCCACCTGCTCACGCGTGAGGGGCGTATCCCCCCAGTGGTCGATGAAGCCCGGATCGCCGAACCAGCCGGCAAGAAGATCCAAGTCGTCCTCAGCAACTGGGCGCAACCGGACCATGCGACCGCTGAGAATGCCGTGATCGGATGACATCTTGCGTGTGCTCAAATCTCGTACACGCCGGCCGGCAACGTCGTCAGGCCCGTGCCTGGTACCGAGGCGAGGAGCGGCCACCCGCTCACGTCGGCCGAGACCGGGCGATGCCAGCCCACGTCCAGGCTGATCGCAGCGGCGACCTCGTCCAAGGCGGCGCGGCGCAGGCGGCCGGGGCCATGACGTCGCACGTCGTTGAGCATCTGGCGGACGTCCGGCGAATCCTCGAACTTCCACAGCGCCCGGCAGCGACCTTCCGCACCGGCCGCGGCGAGTCGATCGAGGCTCATGGCCACGGAGCGTACCGCCTGCCCGATCCGGCTTCGGGCCGGTTGGTGTGGGCGCCGGGAGGCGGCGCCCACACCCTGGGCACTACAGGGTGCGGCCGTGCCAGCGGGACAGGGCGGCGAGGGCGGCGCGGCGGCCGACGGTGGCGCCGGTCTCGTCGGTGTGGCGGTAGTGGACGCCTTCCCAGACGCGGGCGTCGATGTTGTCGCGGGTGAGGTGGTGCCAGGAGGTGTAGCGCAGCGTCACGTCGGGGGCGGCGGTGCTGGTCAGGTCGAACGCCGCGCGGGGCGGGCCGGCCAGGGTGTCGAGGACGGCCTGCGCGGCGCCGGCGTAGGTGGTGTGGCCGCTCGGGTACTCGGGGTGCGCGGGCGTGGCGAGCAGCGGCGTCCACGCCGGGTCGGGGGCGGCCGCGCCGGTGCGGATCTCGGTGACCGGGCGCCAGGCCAGGTAGCGGTACTTGGCGCGGTACGTGGTGATCTGCGCGTCGATGGTCGCGGCGTGGAAGACCGCGACGAGCGCGATCCGGTCGGCGAGGGAGCGGCGGGCGGCGCCGTGCGAGCCGTGCGGCGCGAGCGTGGTGCGCAGCGCTCCGGTGAATCCGTTGAGCGACGTCTGCGCCCAGAACCTGGCGACGGCGGTCTGCTGCGCGGTGCGCACGGTGCTCGCCGCGGCGCCGACCGCCCGGATCTCGGCCAGGTCGCGCTGGTGCACGGCGCTGGTCAGGGCCGGCGGCGGGCCGGGCTGCAGGGGCTCGACGTCGCGGACCAGGAACGGCCGGCCGTCGCCCTGGCCGGCCTGGACGGGCGCGGCGAACGCGGGCGGCGTCGGCTGCCACACGCCCGGCGCGGCCGGCGGCACGGTGAACGGCCGGTTGACCGAGGCGAGGTCGAGGCCGTCGCCGGCGCGTTCGGCGAGCACGGCCGTGGCGGCGTCGACGCCGGCCCGCACGGCCCGGTCGGCGTGCCGGCCGGGGATCCGGGCGACGGTGGCGGCGAGTGCCGCGTCGAGGGTCGCGGCGGCGGCCGGCGTGATCGTCACGAGCGCGTGGTGGACGGCGGCGGCGAGCGCCAGCTCGCTGCGCGTGGCGGCGACCGCCCGGCCGGCGGCGATCCAGGCGACCGCCCAGGTGCGGCTGTTGGTGACCTGCTGCGGGCCGGTGATGACGCCGACGGTCGCGGCGGTCAGGTCGTACCACTCCAGCAGGGTGTCCACGCGGCCGCCGGCGGCCTCGGCGCGCCCGGGGAGCGTGAGGACGCCGACGGCGCCGGCGCCCGCGGAGGCGAGCAGCAGGCGGCGGGAGAGCATCGATGTCTGCATGCCGCAGACCTTAACTCGCCTAATCCGATCGGATCAATATGCAATCCAGCGATCAGCGCGGCCCTCCGGCGTACGCGGCGAACCGGGCGAGCGCGGCGAAGTCGTCGACCGCGTCCCGGGCGGCGACCTGCTCCAGCGGATGGCCCTGGATGAGCCGCTTCACGGGCACCTCGAGCTTCTTGCCGGTGCGGGTGTGCGGGATGGCGGGCACGGCGATGACGTCGTCGGGGACGTGCCGCGGCGACGCCTGGGCCCGGATCGCGGCCTTCACCTGCGCGACGAGCGCGTCGGTGAGCGGGGCGTCGCCGGCGAGGACGACGAACAGGACGAGCCAGTAGGCGCCGTCGCCGAGCTCGGCGCCGATGACGAGCGAGTCGCGGATCTGCGGGAGTCCGTCGACGACGGCGTAGATGTCGGCGCTGCCGAGGCGCACGCCGTGCCGGTTGAGCGTCGAGTCGGAGCGCCCCGACACCACGACGCTGCCCCGCGGCGTGGTCAGCATCCAGTCGCCGTGCCGCCACACGCCCGGGAATGCGTCGAAGTAGGCCTCCCGGTACCGCGACCCATCGGGGTCCCGCCAGAAGTACAGCGGCATCGACGGCATCGGTCGGGTCACGACGAGCTCCCCGACCTCGCCGACGACCGGCCGGCCGCGGTGGTCGAACGACGCGAGGGCGACGCCGAGCAACGGCGCTGAGATCTCGCCCGGCCACACCGGTGTCGTGGGCGCGCTGCCGGCGAAGCCGCTGACCACGTCGGTGCCGCCGCTGACCGACGCCAGCTGCACCCCGGGCCCGACGTGGTCGTGGACCCACTGGTAGGACGCCGCCGACAGCGGTGCGCCGGTCACGCCGACGGTCCGCAGCGCGCCCAGGTCCAGGTCCCGGCCGGGCGCGAGCCCCGCCTGGGCGCTCGCCAGGAGATAGCCGGGGCTGACGCCGAGCGCCGCGACCCGGCACGCGGCGGCGATCCGCCACAGCCGGTCCGGCGACGGGTGGGTGGGGCTGCCGTCGTACAGGACCACGGGCGCGCCGACGAGCAGCGCCGACGCGACGATGTTCCACATCATCCAGTTGGTGCTGGTGTACCAGAAAAGTGGCCGGTCCGGTCCGACGTCCAGGTGCAGCCCGAGCAGCTTCAGGTGCTCCAGCAGCACGCCGCCGTGACCGTGCACGATGCCCTTCGGCAGTCCCGTGGTGCCGGAGGAGAACAGCACCCACAGCGGCGCGTCGAAGTCCACCCGGTCGAAGCGCGGCTCCGCCGGCGCCGAGACCACCGCTTCCCAGGATTCGCCGGTACCGAGGGTGGCGCGGACCGTCGGCAGCGCCGCCCGCAGCGCGGCCACCTCGGCGCGCCGGTCGTGCGCCGTGCCGTTCCACCGGTAGCCGTCGGCGGCGATCAGGACGACCGGCTCCAGCTGCGCGAAGCGGGCCGCGGCGCCCCGCGCCGAGTAGTCCTGCGCGCACGCCGACCAGACCGCGCCGACGGTGGCGGTGGCCAGGAACGCCACCAGGGCGTGCGGCGTGTTCGGCAGGTAGCCGACGACCCGGTCGCCGTGACGCACGCCGGCCCGCCGCAGCCACTGCGCGAGCGCGGCGACCTGACCGCGCAGCTCGCCCCAGGTGAGGGTGCTCGTCGTGCCGTCCTCCGCGACCGCCGTGACGGCGACCGCGTCCGGGAGGCCGTGCCGCAGCGCGTGCTCGGCGTAGTTGAGGCGGGTGCCGGGGAACCAGGTCGCGCCCGGCATCGCCTCGCCCGCAAGGACCGTGCCGGCGGACCAGGTCGCGCCCGGCACAGCGTCGCCCGCAAGGACCGTGCCGGCCGACCAGGTCGCGCCCGGCATCGCGTCGCCCGCAAGGACCGTGCCGGCCGACCAGGTCGCGCCCGGCATCGCGTCGCCGGCGAGGACCGTGCCGGGGGTGCCGTCGGCCTGGACGTCGAAGAAGTCCCAGACGGCGGACCAGAACTCCGGCAGCCGCCGTACGGAGAACTCCCACAGGTCGCGGTAGCCGCCGAACTCGACCCCGGTCCGCCCGGTCAGGTGGCGGGCGAACCGGGTGATAGTGGCGGCCTCGACCGTCGCCGGGGCGGGCTTCCAGATCGGCTCCATCAGCCGGGCTGGTGGGCGCCGGTCATCAGCTCCGCGAGGTCCTCGGGAGCCAGGAACGACGGCGGCGGAGGCGGGCCCCACCGGAAGAGGCCGCGCGCGCCCTCCCAGACCTGCGGGGTCCACAGCGCGTCGTCGACGATGCAGTCCAGGTCGGAGTAGTACTCGGAGAAGTTCCCGGCCGGGTCCCGCAGGTACCAGAAGAAGTTCGACCCGACGTGGTGCCGGCCCAGCCCCCACACGTGCCGCGACGGGTCCTTCTCCAGCATCGCGGTGGCGCCGCGGCCGACCTCGTCGACGTCGTCGACCTGCCACGAGGTGTGGTGCAGGAACGCGACCGGCGCCTGCTGCACGAGCACGTTGTGGTGGTCGGTGGAGCAGCGCAGGAACGCCGCCAGGCCGGGGACCGTGTCGCTGACCTTGAAGCCGATGCCGTCGGTGAAGAACCGCTGCGAGAACGCCTGGTCGGTCGAGCCGAGCACGACGTGGCCGAGCTTGCGCGGCCGGACCGGGTGGTCGCGCAGGATGCCCGGTGCGCGCTCGCCGACGCGGGCGTTCACCCCCGGCGTGTTGTACGGCGGTGCGGGCGTGGGCGGCTGCTCGTACCGTGGAGCGATCCCGATCTCGACGGTGACCTCGCTACCGGGGTCGAAGGCACGGACCCCGGTCGCGGTGCGCTCGACCGCGACGTCCAGCGCGGCCAGCGACGACGCGACGCGGTCGAGGTCGTCGGGGTCGTCGGCGCCGACGCCGAGCCGCAGCAGCCGGCGGCGCTCGCTGTGCACGACGCGCAGCTGCTCCCCGCCGTCCGCGGTGGCGAAGGCATGACCACCGGTCGGGGTCAGGCCGAAGTCCTCGTAGTACGCGGCGGTGGCCGCGACGTCTGGCACGCCCATCACGATCTGGGTCAGCCGGTGCAGAGCCATGTGCGGTCCTCTCAGTTCGTGGCGGCGACGAAACGCTGGCGGAGCTCGCCTATCCCGGTGACATAACTGACGAGCTCGTCGCCGGGCGCGAGGAAACGGGGCGGGGTGCGGCCCATGCCGACGCCGGCCGGGGTACCGGTGAAGAGCACGTCGCCGGGCAGCAGCGGCAGCGCCGCCGACAGCTTCGACACCATCGCCGGCACCGAGAAGATCAGCTCGCGGGTACGGCCCTTCTGCACCTCCTCACCGTTGACGGAGCAGCCGAGCTCGAGGTCGTCGCGGTCGTCGAGCTCGTCCGGCGTGACCAGCCACGGCCCCGTCGGCCCGAAGCCCGGCAGCGACTTGCCGAGGCTGAACTGCGGGGACGGCCCGGCCGTCTGCCGCACCCGCTCCGACAGGTCCTGGCCGACCGTCAGGCCGGCGACGTGCTCCCACGCCCGCTCCTGCGGCACGTTGCGGGCGGTGGCGCCGATGACGACGACCAGCTCCACCTCCCAGTCGGTGCTGCCGCCGGCGGGCAGCTCGACGGTGGTGACCGGCCCGGTCAGGCACGACGGCCACTTGGTGAACATGACCGTGGGCGCGTCGGGGACGGCGAACCCGGACTCGGCGGCGTGCTTGGAGTAGTTGAGGCCGATGGCGAGGACCTGCCGGGGCCGCGGGGCGGGCGCGCCGAGGTCCTCGACGGCGAACGGTTCACCGGCCGGCAACGGTTCGGTGGCCCAGGCGGTGAAGTCGGCCCACTGCTCGTAGACGGCCTGCGGGTCGGGGCCGAATCGGCCGCCGCTGGCCCGTTCCACGTCGACGGCGCCGGTGCCGTCGGCGGTGACCAGCACGAGGCGGCCCTTGAGATTGGCGATGCGCATGTCGGAAGCTCCAGGTTGTTCAGATGAGCGGGGTGATGGTTTCCTCGACCCCGAGCAGGGCCTTGCCGTACAGCTCGTAGCTGACCTGCGGGGACACGACGGCGTGCCGGGCCGCGGTGGCCGAGTCGCGCCAGATCCGCTGCAGCGGGTTGACGTCGGCGAACGACCCGGCGCCGTGCGCGAACAGCAGGATGTCGATCGCCTTGGTGATGCACTCGGCGACGTAGCCGGTGTCGGAGCGCACCCGGGCGCGGGTCGTGAAGTCCGGGTACGCGCCGCGCGCGGCGGCCTCGTCGACGTCGGCGGCGGCGCGGTACGCGTGCAGGTGCGCGGTGTCGATCAGCCGCGCCGCCTCGGCGATCTGCAGCTGGAAGCCGACCGACTCGGTCTGCGCGGTGTAGAAGGTGTACGAGATCGGCTTCTTGGGCGCCTTGCCGACCACGTAGTCCAGCGCCGCCCGGCCCATGCCGAGCTGCGGGCCGACGAGGACCAGCGCGAGGACGGGCACCAGCGCGGAGCGGTAGAACGCCTCGGTGTCCAGGTGCTCGCTGGGGTACTCGCCGTTGATGGCGGGCGGGACCAGCAGCACCCGGTGCTCCGGCACGAACACGTCCTCGGCGACGAGGCAGTTGCTGCCCGAGGACTTCATCCCGGCGACGAACCAGGTGTCCTCCAGGCCCAGGTCGGTGCGCGGGATCATCGCGAGGCCCTGGTCGACGACCTCGCCGGACTCGTCGGTGATCGGGATGCCGAGACCGGCCCAGGTGGCGTGCCAGGAGCCGGAGTTGTAGAACCACTTGCCGGTGACCCGCCAGCCGCCGTCCACCTTCGTGGTGGTGGCGGTCGGTGCCAGTACACCGGAGACCTTCGCGTCAGGGTCGGCGCCGAAGATCTCGTCCTGCGCCCGCTGCGGCAGCAGGCCGACCATCCAGTTGCACACGTTGGTCAGGGTGAGCACCCAGGCGGTCCCGCCGTCGGCCTCGGCGACCGCGGCGGACACGTCGAGCATCGTGCGCAGGGAGGTCTCGTAGCCGCCGTACCGCTTCGGCACGGCGATCCTGAACAGGCCGGCGTCGGTGAGCGCCTGGATGCTCTCCTCAACCACCCTCCGGTCCCGCTCGCCGGCGGCGGCGTTGCGCTCCAGCAGGGGTCGCAGCTCCTTCGCGCGGGCGACGAGTTCGGCGGCGCTGACGGGTTCGGTGTGCACGGCGGTCATCGAAGCTCCTTGTGGGGTGTTGGTTGCTTCTGTTGGCGTTGGCGGCTCTTGTACAGCGTGTGCCGGGCCGCTCTTTGTTCGGTGTGCTTTGTCTGGTGTGCGCCGGGCTAGCGGGCGCAGGCGGCGATGCTGTCGGCGATCGGGGGTCTCGGCCGGGCCGCGAAGCGCGAGTGGGTGCCGAAGGTGCGGTACCCGTAGATCAGCGGCGACAGGCCACTCGACTCGGCGTGGGTGACGAGCCCGACGAGCAGGAGATGGTCGCCGCCCTCCACGACCTGCGACAGCTCGCAGACCGCCCAGCCGGCCGCGGTCTCCAGGCGCGGCAGCCCGTGCGAGGGGCGCCAGTCGGCCTGGCCGAAGCGGTCCGCGTCGCGGCGGGCGAAGAGCAGCGCCAGGTCGTCGTCGGTGTCGCGGAGCACGTTCACCCCGAAGCGGCGGCTGCCGAGGATCCGTGCCAGCAGCGCGGAGCGGCGGTCCAGCGCGACGGTCACCAGCGGCGGGCGCAGCGACAACGACGCGAACGAGCTGACCGTCGCGCCGTGCGGGCCGTCGCCGTCGGCGGTGGTCACGACGGTGACCGGCGCGCACACGCCGGCCATGAGGTCCCGGAAGTCCTGATCCCGCATGACCGCTCCCTTCAAACCACCATGCTGGTTTAGCCAGCTTGGTTCGGGTGCGGTCGCCCGTCAAGTATTCCGGGCTAAATCAGCATGGTAGTTTTTTCGGGACGGGTCCGACCGACGCTGGAGGCGCTGATGGTTGCCGATCCACCCGCCTTGCGCCGCGCCGACTGGGAGCGTGCCGCGGCCCCGCGCCGGCCCGAGCAGGCCGCCGAGCGGCTCGCCGCCCTCGCCGCCGCCGCCGAGCCCGGCGCCCGCCTGGGCACGAAGGAGGAGCTCCGCGTCTACTGCGGCGTCTCCGTCGGCACCTTCAACGAGGCGCTGCGCCTCGTCCAGGCCCGCGGCGTCATCGACGTCCGCCCGGGCCGCACCGGCGGCCTCTTCGCCAACCGGCAGTCACCGCTCGTCCGCCTCGGCAACTCGGTCCTCGCCCTCGACGAGGACGCCGCCTCCGTCGCCGACGCCGTCCGCCTCCGCGACGCCCTCGACCCCCTCCTCGTCGAGGACGCCCTGCGCCACGCCGGCCCCACCGACGTCACCGCCATGCGCCGCGAGCTGGACCGCATGCGCGCCGCCGCCGCCGACCTGGACGGCATCGCCTTCATCCACGCCAACTGGGCCCTGCACGCCCGCATCGCCGACGTGACCCCCAACGCCATGCTCCGCTCGTTCTACCTCAGCCTGCTCGAGATCATCGAGTCGCACACCCTCGCCGTGCAGCCCCTGGGCGACCAGCCCCTCCCCGAATACATCCAGAGCCGCTACGACTTGCACGCCGCCCTCGTCGACGCCATCGCCACCCGCGACGAGCACCGCGCCATCGCCCTCATCCGCGAACACAACATGACCGCCCCCGCCGCCCTGGACCCGACCGGCTGACCCCCGGCCGCCGCACTGGACGGCTTCCCCAGGTGCACCGAGCTGACCTGGTCCGGCGCCGACAGCAGGCTGGCCGCCAGGCCGTGCATCGACACGCTCGTGTGGACGGCCGCGCCGTCCACAGTGGAGCTGAGCGGCACCGCGCTGGCCGATGTGCGGGTGTCCGGCCGGGCGGACTCGCTGGTGCGGCTTCCGGCCGCGCTGCAGCGCCTCACGCTCGACGGCGCGGGCCTGCCCGGCAGGATCGTCGCGCCGGGCCGGTTCTGGCTCGCGGTCGACGGTGCCGGCGCCGGCACGGTGCTGCCGAGCGGTCTCGACCAGGTGCCGGTGGCGGACCTCCGAGGTGCGGGCACGGTGTCGGTGGCGGGGCTTCGCGAAGCGCTGCCCGGGCTGCGGTCGCTGCGCGTACGGTGGCAACGACCGCCAGGAGAGCTCCATGGGGCCGCCGGTCTGGCCGGGCTCGACGGGCTCACCGTCGTCGAGCTCTCCGGCGCGTACGGGTTGGACGCCGACACGCTGCCGGACCTACCCGGACTGCGGGTGCTCACCGTCGACGGGCTGCGCGCCTCGGCAGCGGCCGGGCTCCGGCGGCGGCACCGTCGCGGCGGCGTGCGGCCGGCGCTGCGCGGGGCCAAGTCCGACACGTGGCTCGCGGCGAACCTCGACAACCCGTTCCGCGACTGGGCCGACGACCACCCGCGCGCCGCCACCGTCGCATGCAAGGCATACGCCGATGCGGCACGGGCGATCGCGGCGAACAACGCAGACCCGCGGCAGATCCTGCTCACCATGGTGGGCCGCTTCAACACCATCCACGCGTCGCTGCTCGCCCTGGACACACTCCGGCGCGAGCAGGTCGGCGACGCCGTCGCGGCGCTGGCCGAGCGGGCCGGAGTCCCGGCGGATGAGGTGTTCGAGGTGTTCGACTTCTGACGCACCACCACCGGCGTCCGGGGCGGTGTGGTGGCCGGACCTTCGCGCCGTGACGGATCGCCGACAGCCTGCCGCAAACGGCTCACAAGTCCAGTGGCGTTCACTGAGATCCGTCACCGCCGTCCCCCTCCGGCGGGCCACCCGGAGCCAGGACCCCGGACGGCATGACGCGCGCGTGGCACCGGTGTCTGCCGGCACCGGTGCCACGCACCTCACCGGACCCGGATCCCGACCGGGCAACCCGGCTCGTCCAACGGCGTGCGCCGGGCGGCCGCGGTGACTCCCGCGCCCGCCCCGCGATCAGGGCGCCCGGCTCACGGCCGGGTGTCGCCCTGACCGGTGCGCTGCTTCGCGGCGTCCACGCCCTTGTCGATCTGCTCGGTGTACTTGCCCTCGGTACGCCGGTCGGCCTGGTCGCCGGCCTTCTCGATGCCCTCGTCGACCTTGTCGTCGTGCTTGCCGACGAGATCCTTGGCCCGGTCCATGAAGCTGCCCATCGCATCCTCCTCGGCGGTACGGGTTCGGAGTGGACCTCTACCCGCCACCTGCCGGGCGAATGCATCCGCGGCCAGGTTTTCGAGCGGCGAAACACCCCAGGCGCTCAGTCCTCGTCGTCGAAGGGGACGGGCTGGCGCCAGGAGGGGGCGGCGGCCGGGGCCACCTGCGCCTGCGGGGGCGCGCCGCGCCGGCCGAACAGCACGTCCCAGTAGTGGCGCGCGTCGGCGGTGAACTCCTCGACGGGCACGGGCGTGCCGTCGGCGCGGGTCACCTCGAGGCCGGCGAACTCGACGGTGCCCTCGATGCAGTAGCCGGTGCCCTCGCCGGCCTTCCAGCCTTCGGTGAACCAGAACAGCGTGTGCGGCGGCGGGCCCGGGCGCAGGTCGACGGTGAGGCTCGGCTCGGCGGGCCAGCCGGCGGTCCGTGCCGGGCGGTCGAGGAACTCCCAGCCGTACATCGAGTACCAGCCGCCGAGCGCGGCGTAGAACGCCTCCACGTCGTCCAGGCCGGTCAGGGGAATCATCGGGCCGTACCCGCCGTGCGGGTCCTCGCGCAGCAGCACCCGGATCCGGGTCGCGCCCAGCAGGCGGAGCACCCGGCGCGGGTCCGGATCGGGCGCGGTCTGCTCCGACTGCGCGCACACGTGCAGCAGCAGCTCCGCCGCGTCGTCCACGGGCGAGACCCGCAGTCCCAGCACGTCTGCCTCGTTCAGCGCCACCTCGAGGCCGATCCGCGTCTCCTCGGTCCATGTCACGGCACCATCATCCAGACGGGTGCGAGCGTCCGCCCGGGGTTTTCGCGGCGTCGAGGAGGGCGTCGCCGGCGGGGGTGCGGTAGTAGAGGACGGAGCGGCCCGAGCGGCGCCGGGTGACGAGGCCGGCGTCGAGGAGGATCCGGAGGTGGCCGCCGACGGAGCCGAGGGCGGTGCCGGTCAGGGCGACCAGCTGGGTGGTGCTCAGCGGTGCGGCCAGCAGCGTCAGTACGGTGGCGCGCAGCGGGCCGAGGAGGCGGGCGAGCGCGTCGGTGGGTGTCGCGCCGGTGTCGGCGAGCCAGCCGGTGCACGGGTAGATGACGGAGTACGAGGTGGCCGCCTCGTCCCAGCCGACCCAGCCGCGGGCGGCGGTCGTGGGGATGAACAGCAGCGCGGCGTCGGTGACGTCCAGCGGCGCGTAGTCGTACGTGTTGATCTGCAGGCGCCCGTCGCCGAGCCAGCGCATGCCGGGCCGCATTCCGTCCAGGACGGCGGCCCATCCGCCGGTGCTGAGCCGGTCGGTGCGGGACACGATGTCCGCCTCGAAGACGCGGCGCAGGCGGGGCCAGCCCGGCAGTACCAGCTGCGACCACACGAACTCGACGAGGTCGGCGGCGTGGTCGGCGATGTCGCCGGCGCGCAGCACGTCCGGCACGGCGTCGCCGAGGCCGAGGTGCTCCCGGGCGAGCGCGGGAGGGGTGGCGCGCAGCCGGGCGAGCTCGGTCTGGAACGTCTCGCCGGGCGTCTGCGGCGGCGTGACCAGGAAGTCGGCGATCCAGCCGGGGCGGATCGCGGCGCGCAGGAACGGCCGCACGAACGGGTCGCCGGCGTAGTGGGCGTCGAACGCCGGCCGGTGCGCGGCGAGCCACTCCCGCTGCGGCGCCGACACCACGTGCTGGCCGCCGAGCGCGGACAGGCACGCGACCGTCTCGGCGAGCGGCGACACGACGAACCGGCTGCCGGCGAGCACGTCCGTGCCGATCTGCCAGAACCCCACGTTTCGCCTCCACCCGAAACTGTACCGTGCGGCGACGCCGGCGCAGCACGATGCCGATCATGCGCACGTACCGGCAGCTGTTCCGCACGCCCGAGTTCCCCGCCCTGTTCGCGACCCTGTCCGGGCAGGTCGCGGCGGGGACCGTGGCGGGCATCGGGCTCGGCACCCTCGTCTTCGCGGCCACCGACTCGCCGCTGCTGTCGGCGCTGAGCATGTTCGGCGCGTCGTTCGCGCAGCTGATCGGCGCGGCGACGCTGCTGTCGTGGGCGGACCGGGTGCCGCCGCGGGCCGCGCTCACCGGCCTCGCCGTGTTCGCCGCGGTCACGACCGCCGTCCTGGCCGTGCCGGGCCTGCCGATCGCCGCCGTGTTCGCGGTCGTGCTCGCGCAGGGCCTCGCCGCGTCGGTCGGCGGTGGCGTCCGGTACGGGCTGCTCGCCGAGATCCTCCCGGCCGACGGCTACATCCTGGGCCGTTCGCTGCTGAACATGTCGATCGGCGCGATGCAGATCCTCGGCTTCGCCGCCGGCGGCGCCCTCGTCGCGGCCGTGTCCCCGCGCGGCGCGCTCGTCGCCGGCGCGGCCCTGCAGGCGGTGTCGGCGCTCATCGCCCGGTTCGGCCTGACCGCGCGGCCGCCGCGGGCGACGGACCGGCCGTCGGTGCGGGCGACCTGGCACGGCAACCGCAAGGTGTGGCGGCCCGCGACCTACATCGCCATGTGGGTGCCCAACGGCCTCATCGTCGGCTGCGAGGCGCTGTTCGTACCGTACTCCCCCGCCGCGGCCAGCATCCTCTTCGTCGCCGCCGCGATCGGCATGCTCGCCGGCGACGCGATCGCGGGCCGGTTCGTGCCGCCGCGGCTGCGCTACCGCCTCAGCGGCCCGCTGCGCTGGCTCCTGGCCGCCCCGTACCTGCTGTTCTTCCTCGACCCGCCGCTGCCGGTCGCGGTGGCGATCGCCGGCGTCGCCTCCGTCGGGTACGGCGCGACCCTCCTGCTGCAGGACCGCCTCCTCGCCACCACCCCCGAGTCGCTGCACGGCCAGGCCCTCGGCCTGTTCGGCTCCGGGCTGCTCGCCATGCAGGCGGTCGGCGCCACCCTCGGCGGCCTCATCGCCCAGCACACCCCACCGGCGACCGCGATGGGCATCCTCGCCGTCGGCTCCCTGCTGGTCTCCACCGCCCTGTTCGTCACCGGCCGCCTGACCAAGCCCGCCGAGCCGACACCGCGTCCTGAGCCCGTGGCGGTGGGCTGACGTTCTGGACGCCGATCGCTACCATCTGCGGCATGGGCCGGTGGGGCGCCACGGGGTACGGGACGTTCCTGCTCGGCACCGGCATGGGCATGATCACGAATCTGATCACCGGTGACCCGTCGGGCTGGCCGGCCGTCCTGCAGCCGGTCGCGACGTACTCCCCCGCCATCGGCGCCGGGCTGGTCGTCGCCGTCGGCGCGAAGGCGGCGTGGGACGTCCGCCGGGCCGGCATCCGGCGTCCGACATGGACGGACGGCAACCCGTGGCCCGGCCTGTCCGCGTACACGTCGCGCTGGGCCGGCGTCTACTTCGGCCGGACCAGCGAGACGGAACAGCTCCTGGCCCGGATCCGGGACGCCCGCTCGGCCACCCGCCGGTTCGTGCCGGTCCTCGGCCCGTCCGGGTCCGGCAAGTCGTCGCTCGTCCTCGCCGGTCTGCTGCCGGCCCTCGGCGACGCGTACCGCGTGCTGCCGCCGCTGACGCCGGGCACCGACGCACTTGGGGAACTCGGCGCTGTGCTCGGCACCGACCTGACCGCCGCCGCCGCGACCGCCCTCGCCGCCGCCCGCGCCGGTAGCCCGCCGCCCCGCCTCGACGCGCCGCTCGCCGCCCTCACCGCCCGCCGCGACGGCACCCACCGGGTCCTGATCGTCGTCGACCAGCTCGAGGAGACCGTCACGCAGGGCGTCGAGGAGGACCGGCACGGGCTGCTCGCGGTCGTCCAGGCGCTGCTGGAGCACGAGCCGCGGCTACGGGTCGTCGCCACCGTCCGCTCCGACACCATCGGCGAGTTTCAGCAGGGGCCGGGCCGGGACCTGTTCCGCGACCCGCTCATGGTCAACGTCATGGGCCCGCATGAGCTGCGGCTCGTCGTGGATGAGCCGGCCCGCCTCGCCGCGGTGACGTTCGACGACGGCCTGGTCGACGAGATCGTCCGCGACACCGGCGGTGGCGACGCCCTGCCGCTGCTGAGCTACCTGCTCAACGACCTCTACCGCGGCGCCGCCACCGACCGCCGGATCACCCGGCGGGAGTACCACGCCTCGGGCGGCGTCGCCGGCGCCATCGGCCGGCGCGCCGACGATGCCGTCCGCGACCTCGGCGACGGCAGCCTGCCGCTGTGCCTGGACACCCTGCTGTTGTTCGTCACGCTCGGCCCGGGCGGCGCGACCCGCCAGCGCGTCCCCGCCGCGATCCTCGACCACCGGCAGCGCGCCGTCGTCGCCGCGTTTGTCGACGCCCGCCTGCTCACCAGCGACGAGGCCAGCGGCAGCCCCGTCTTCGACATCGCGCACGAGGCCCTGCTGCGCCAGTGGCGCCCACTCGCCGAGCACATCCTCCTGCACGAGGAGAGCCTGCGACGCCTCACCGAGCTGGCGCCGCTCGCCCGTGCGTGGATCCGCGCCGGCCGGATGCCTGACTACCTCATCGGCGGCGCCCGCCTCGCCGACGCCCTCACCTGGGCCCGGTCCGGCCGTACCGTCGCCTCGGAGGTCACGGAGTTCCTCGACGCGTCGGAGCGCAACCAGGCCGGTGCCCTCGAACGCCGCGCCAACACCGTCGCCCGCCAGGCGCTCGACACCCTCGACGCGGACCCGGAGCTGGCGTTCGCGCTCGCCTGGGCCGCCTACCGCGAGCTTGCCCCGACCCCCCTCGCCACCCACGCCGTCTCGTCGGCCCTGGCCAGCGGCCTGCTGCGGTCCATCCAGTACGAGCGGCGCCCCGTCCACGTGGCCTTCGCCCTCGACGGCCGCCTCGCCACGGCCGCGGACGTCACCGACGTCTGGGCTCTCGACGGCAGTCTGGTGTTCCGCGCGGACGGCGACGGCCCCGTCGCGTTCGCCCCCGACGGTCGCCTGGCCACCGTCGCCCGAGGCGTCGTGCACGTCTGGGACACCGCCGGCAACCCCCTGGGCACAGCGGACACCGGCGACGGCCGGGTCACCGCTGTCTGCTGGACCGACGACGCCCTGCTCGCCACCGCCGACGAGCAGGGCCGGATCCGCCGCTTCGCCGCGACCATGCGCGAGGTCGGCGTCCTGTCCGACGGCCATGTCCCCGTCTACGCCATGTGCGCCGTGCCCGGCGGTGGCCTCGCCGCCGGCCGCGGCGACGGCAGCGTCCTGGTGTGGGACGCCGCCGGCCGCATCGCGAACAGGCTCGCCGGCGACGTCCCCGACAACCGGGTGCTGGCGGTCGCGGCGGGTCCCGGCGGTCGGATCGCCGCCGGTGGTCGCAACAACTCGATCACCGTGTGGGACCTGCCCTCGGCGACCGTCGCGTGGCGCGCATACTGCCCCGACGTCACCGCGCTGGCCATCGCCCCGAACGGCTCACTCGTCTGCGGCACGCGAGCCGCCACCGTCGTCTGGGACGCAGCTGGAACCCTGGCCCACAGCTTCCACGATCACGGTCAGGACGCGTCCTCGATCGGTTGCAGCACGGACGGCCGGCTGGCAATCGGCACCGAACACTCGACCGCGAGCGTCTGGGACCTCGCCGACGGGCCCGAGCACGTCGTCACCAACCTGCCCGCCCACCACCTCGGCTGGACACCGGACGGACGCCTCGTCATCGGCGGACCCAGCGGCTGCCACCTCTGGAGCGGTGCGGACCAGCCGATCGTCCCGTTGCCGGGCGAGCCGGGTGCCGCACGCGCCCTCACCGTGTCTCCGTCCGGCATGGTGGCGCTCGTGTCGCAGACCGGCGACCTGTTGTTGAGCGACACCGCGGACGCGTCGCCGCGACGCATCGCCCATGCCGGCCAGGTCACAGCGGTCACATTCGCCCCGGACGGCAGGTGGCTCGCGACCGGCGACCTCGACGGCGTCGTGCAGGTGTGGGACCTGACCGGCCGCTGCCGGTGGAGCCTCGACGCAACGGCCGGGCGCCTCTCGGGCCTGGCCTGCGCCTCCGAAGAACGGGTCTTCGTCGCGGGATCCCGGCTCGTCGCCGTCACGCCGGGCGGAGCGACCCCGGTGCCGGCCGACGGCTCCGTCAAGGCACTGGCAGCCGGACCGGACGGACGGCTCGCCGCCGGCGGCTCGGACGGCGGCATCATCGTGTGGGACCGGCCCGACCGTGTCCGCCGTCCCATCGGCCGGCACCGCCAGACGATCACCGCGCTCGCGTACGCCGCCGACGGCCGGCTCGTCTCCGGTGGACTCGGCGGCGACGTGCGGCTCTGGGACGTCGACGGCCGTCCTGTCCATCGCCTCAGGTTCGGCGGGGACGTCACGGCCATCGCCTTCAGCGACGCCGGTCTCGCCGTGGCGTCCAGCGGCGGCACCCTCCGGATCCGGCCTACCCTCGACGCGGCGGCGCTCGCCCGGATCGCCGGCCGGCATCACCGCCGGACGCTGACCGCCCGCGAGCGCGACGTCGCCGGCCTGCCGCCGGTGGAAGGGGGCTGAGGTGCGGTTGGATCCGCGGGCGGAGTTGCTGCGCGTCTGGGAGGCCGTGGCGCGGTACTCGTTCCGCGACGGCGGGTTCCTCTGGGGCGACCCGGCCGCCGGTGACGCGCTCGAGGACGCGCACCAGCTGCTGTGCATCCTCGGGCCGGCCGCGAACCTGCCCGGGCTGCGCCTGGACGTGCCCGGCGAGACCGCCGACGACGCGGCCGGGGCGTTGCGGGCGCTCGGGGACCGGTTCGAGATCCCCGAGCGGCTCGTCGTCGCGATGCGCGAGTACCTCACCCGGTACAGCGACGGCACCGGCGCGCCGGTCTTCCCCGGTGGCCCGTCGCTGGAGCCGCCGGCACCAGCCGTCGAAGCGGTCGCCGGGCTCAGCGCCGACCTGCGGCTGTGTCTCGCGATGCTCGGGTTCTGCCGCGTGTACCGGCGGCAGACCGCCGACGTCGAGCGGCTCACCGAGGTCCGGCTGACCGCGGCGATGACGGGCCTGCTGCGCGCGTACTCGGTCCGCGCGTCGGCAGACGACACGCACCTGCGGCACCTCGTGCGGCCGGGCCCGCGTGACGAGCAGGCCGTCCGCGACGAGTTCGCGGCGGGACTCGTCGAGGTGCAGGCGGGCCTTCGGGAGATCAGTATCGGCGCGCTGCCGGACCACAACGCCGTCTACCGGGGCGCCTGGTTCGAGTGCGGCTGGGCCTGGACGGTCGTCGCCGGCGCCCTGCCCGTCGATCTCGATCCGTTGCCGGACGGCGTGGTGATCACGCAGCGGCCCGGTCCCGCCGTGGCACCGCAGTTGTACAGCACGCTCCTCGCGCTCCATGCCGTCGACGAGCTGTTCACGGAACGCACCAGGATCCTCGGCCTGCTCACCGAGGACCAGCAGCGCCTGGCCCGGGCGCTGCAGCTGCGCTCGGACCTCACCGGCGCGTACTGGGCCTGGGTCGCCACGTTCGGCGAGCACCGGTGGCCGCTGGAGCGCGTCCCGTGGCGCACCGCCGACGGCGACGAGTCGCTGCACAACAGCGCCGTGGTCGCCGCGATCACCAGCGTGGAGCTCGGCACCCGGCGCGGCAACCAGCAGCTGCCGTACGCGTACCTGCTGCGGGTCCTCGCCGGCCTGGCCGCCCGGCACGGCGTCGCCCGCCCGCCGCTCGCCGCGTCGCCGCCGGCGGTGCTGCCGGAGCATCGCTGCCCGTGTCCCGGCCTGCCCGGCACGACGCAGCGGGCCGCCGCCACTGTCCCGATCCTGTTCCGCGTGGCGGTCCGCGCCGCCACCGCGGTCGACGACGGTCCGCTGCGGACCGGGTTCGAGGACCTCGCCGACCAGCTGTGGCAGCATCTGCCGCTGTTCCCGGCCGGCCACACGCCGAACTGGCACGACACGCTGCACGCCGTCGACGCCCTGACCCTGGCGACGCGACTGACGTCCGGTGTCGCTCCGCCGGCGCCGGCGCTGTTCGTACATGAGCTGCTGACGACGGCGGAGACCCTCGCCGGTGAGGATCATCCGGTCGTGGCGCGCGCCCGCGGGTTCGTCGACACAGCGCCCGCCCGCGCCGCGGCGCTGCTCTACCGCCTCGTCGCCGACCTCGACCGCCCGACCTGACCGCCGTCCAGCGGCCCGGGGGCGTCGGTCATCGGGAGCGGAGCTGCAGGACGTAGGCCGCGGTGACGGCGACGCCGCGGTCCTCGTCTCCGGCCAGGTCCGTCAGGGCGGCCGAGGCGGTGGGGCCCGGGATGTCCGCCAGGGCCTGTGCCAGCCGCCGGCGGATCGGTGCCGCGTCCGCGCCGGGGGTGATGCGGGCGGTGAGGCCGGTCGCGATCCGCTCGCCCAGGTCGGCGTCGGCCGCGAGGGTGGTCAGGGCGTCGGCGGCGTCGACGTCGTTCGCGCCGTCGACGACCATGTCGATGAGGGTCGGGACCGCGTCGGCGGCGCCGCGGGGGCCGAGCGCGAGGGCCGCGTGCCGGCGGACGGTGACGTCGGGGTCGGTGAGGGCGGACCGGAGCAGGGTGGTCGCCGCGGCGTCCGGGATCTCGGCGATGGACTGCACGGCGCGGTCCCGCACGGCGGGGTCCGGGGCGGTGAGGCCCTCGGCGAGCAGGGTGAGGCCGCCGTCGCCCGACTGGGCGAGGGCCCAGCGCAGGGCGCCGGCGACGTTCGGGTCCGACTCGCTCAGCGCGGCCTCGACGAGCGCGTCCGTCGGGGCGTCCGGGGCCGAGGTCAGGGCGGCGCGCTGGCGGCGGCCGGCGCTGTCGGAGCCCAGCGCCTGCAGGAGGGCGACGATCTGCAGGACGTCGTCCCAGGCGGCGGGCTCCGCGGCGTCGATCCGGCGCAGCCGGGTGAGCAGGTCGGTCTCGGCCGCGATGCGGTCCGTGGTCTGCCGGATGAGGTCGGTGACGAGGTCCGACGGGGTGAAGCCGGGGTCGTCCAGGGCGCGGCCGACCTCACGCAGCGACAGGCCCAGGGTCCGCAGGCTCTCGATGTGGAAGATCCGGCGGATGTCGTCGTCGGAGTACTCGCGGTAGCCGCCGACGGTCCGGCCGGTCGGCCGCACCAGGCCGAGCGACTCGTAGTGCCTGAGCATGCGGGCGCTCACGCCGGACCGCCGGGCCACGTCACCGATCAGCAAAGCGGGTCACTCCTCCTGGGCAGTGGCGGCCGGGCCGAGGGCCCTGACGCGCTTCGCCTCCTCGACCGCGAGCGCGAAGCCGGCGTCCGGGTCGTGCAGCAGCCGCTCCGTGGCGGCGGCGTGCTGCCGTACGAGCGGCACCGGGCTCGACGCCGCGGCGCGCAGGGCCGGCTCGATCATCTCACCGAGCGCGACCAGCGACCGGCTGAGGCTCAGCTGCGTCTCGCGGTCGCCCCGCCCGAGCTGGGTCGCCAGCACGCCGGCCAGCTCACCCTCGGCACCGGCCGGGACGAGCGCGACCGCCGTCCGCCACGCGGTGCGCGCCACCGTGTCGTCGGCGTCGGTGAGCAGCTCGCGGGTGATCGCCGGCCACGCCTGCCGGTCGCCGATCTTCGACAGCGTGTGCAGCGCCTGGCTGCGCGCCTGCGCCCGCTCCGACCGCAGCTCGCCGATCAGCCTGGGGACCGTCGCCGCCGCCGGGTGGCGGGTGAGCGCCCAGGTGAGCATGTCCCGCACGAAGAAGTCGGGCTCGACCGCGCACCGGGTGACCAGGGTGTCGACGAGCGACGGGTCGGGGGCGGTGCCGACGGCGAGGGCCGCCTTCAGCCGTACCGACGAACTCCCGTGCTCCAGTGCCTGGACCGCTTGCATGGTCATCTCGACCACCTCCTGCGACACAGTGAACGGCTTGTCACCGTGTCAAGGTCAAGGAAGGTGCGTCAGGTCCCGGTACGCGCCGATGATCGAGCTGGTCAGCTCGGCGAACTCGACGCCCGGGTCGCGGGCCGGGTGCAGCCGGTCGAGCAGGCCGTCGGCCCGCCGGACGGCGTCGACGGCGGCGCGGACGGCCCGCTCGTCGCGGACCAGGTCGACGCACTCCCCGGCGAGGGACTCCAGGGCCCGCACCCGGCGGCCGATCTCGGCGTCGAGGCCGGTCAGGGTCTCGCCGAGGCGGGCGCGCCGGTCGGCGAGCGACGCGTGCAGCGCCGCCGACGCGGGCCCGGCGGGCAGGCCGGCCGCGGCACGGGTCAGGTCGATGAGTCGCCGGCCTGCGGCGGCGCGGTCGTGCAGGAGACCGGCGAGGGTCCACAGCGACCCGGCGAGCGGCTCGCTCGGGGCGGGCACGGAGACCAGGTCACGCAGGCGCGGCCACACCAGCAGGGTCGCCTGCACGGCGCTGAACGCCTCGGCGAACACGGCGGTGTCCGCGGGCCGGTGCAGGGCCACCCGCCGGTCCTCCCAGCTCACCCGCCCGCCGGCCGTGCCCAGGGCAAGCGCGGCCGCGCCCAGTGCGGCGCCGGCCAGCGGCGTGAGCAGCACGGTCGCGGCGGCGGACGCGCCGGCGGCGGTGCCCGTCGCCAGCCGCAGCGAGGTGCGGCGGGGCGGACCGGGACGGGCGCCGGCGCGGGCCGGGATGAGGTGGATGATGCCGTCGCGGCCGGTGCGGGACACCGGCTCGGTGAAGGTCGGCTCGTCGAGCGCCACGAGACAGCCGCCGGCACCGTCGAGCACAACGAACAGCAGGTCGTCCGCGGCCACGACGCCAGTGTATCGACGCGCCCGGTGACCCACATGCACGAACACCACCGGCGTCGGGTGAAGCGCCGGTACAGTTCGGCGATGAGACACCCCGCGCTGCGCGACGCCGCCGGCACGCCGTTCTGGCTGGACCAGCCACAGCGCCCACAGCGGCCACAGCGGCCACCGCACCCGCCGCTGCGCGGGGCGGCAGAGGCGGACCTGGCGGTCGTCGGCGGCGGGTTCAGCGGGCTGTGGACGGCACTGCTGGCGAAGGAGCGCGACCCGGGGCTCGACGTCGTCGTGCTGGAGGGCCGCCGGATCGGGTGGGCCGCCAGCGGGCGTAACGGCGGGTTCTGCGCGGGCAGCCTCACCCACGGCCTCGCCAACGGCGCCGAGCGCTTCCCCGACGAGATCGAGACCCTCGAGGCGCTGGGCCGGGAGAATCTCGACGGCATCGAGGCGACGCTCCAGCGGTACAGCATCGACTGCGGCTTCGAACGCACCGGTGAGCTGTCGGTCGCCACCGCCCCCTGGCAGGTGCCGGGGCTCCTCGAGCAGCAGCGGCTGTCCGAGCGGCTGGGGCGGCGGGTCGAGCTCCTGGACCGGGACGCGATCCGCGCGGAGGTCCACGGCGCGACCTACGAGGCCGCCGTCTGGGACCGCGACGGCACAGCGCTGCTCGACCCGGCGCGCCTCGCGTGGGGGCTCGCCGACGCGTGCGCCGCGCTCGGGGTGCGCTTCCACGAGGGCACCCGGGTCACCGGCATTTCCCCCGCCGGCGCGGGGCTGCGGCTGCGCACCCCGGACGGTTCGGTCACCGCGGCGAAGGTCGCGCTGGGGACGGGCGCGTTCCGGTCGCCGCTGCGGCGGGTCCGGCCGTTCATCGTCCCCGTGTACGACTACGCGCTCATGACCGAGCCGCTCACCGCCGGGCAGCTGGCGTCGATCGGCTGGGCCCGGCGGCAGGGCATCGCCGACGCCGCGAACCAGTTCCACTACTACCGCCGCACCGACGACGACCGCATCCTGTGGGGCGGCTACGACGCCGTCTACCACAACGGCGGCGCGATCCGTCCCGCGTACGACCAGCGACCGTCCACATCGGACAAGCTCGCCACCCACTTCTTCGAGACGTTCCCGCAACTGGAGGGGCTGCGGTTCACGCACGCGTGGGGCGGTGTCGTCGACACGTGCTCGCGGTTCTGCGCGTTCTTCGGCACCGGGCACGGCGGCCGGCTCGCGTACGCGGCGGGCTTCACCGGCCTCGGCGTCGGCGCGACCCGCTTCGGCGCGCAGGTGATGCTGGACCTGCTGTCCGGCGAGCCGACGCCGCTGACCCGGCTGCGGATGGTGCGCTCGAAGCCGGTGCCGTTCCCGCCGGAGCCGGTCCGGTCCGGGGTGATCCAGCTGACCCGCTGGTCGATCGCCCGCGCCGACGCGCATGACGGCCGCCGCAACCTGTGGCTGCGCACCCTGGACAGGCTCGGCCTCGGCTTCGACTCCTGACCGCCCTCGCTTCGGTTCCGACGGATCAGCCGGTTCCGACGGATCAGATGGATCAGATGGTGAAGCCGCCGTCGACGTTGACGGTGGCGCCGGTGATGTACCGGCTGTCGGGGCCGGCCAGGAACGCGACCGTCGCCGCGACGTCGGCCGGGTCCGCGTAGTGCCCGAGTGCGGTGAAACCGTTGATGGTGGCCGCGTTCGGACCGTCGGCCGGGTTCAGGTCCGTGTCCGTGGCACCCGGATGGACGAGGTTGACCGTGATCGCGCGCGGGCCCAGCTCGCGCCCGAGCGACTTCGTCAGGCCGACCAGCGCGGTCTTGCTCATGGCGTACAGGCTGAACCCGGGAAACACGGCCCGCTCCGCCACGTTGCTCCCAATGTTGATGATCCTGCCGCCGGCCGCCATGTGCCGCACCGCGGCCTGGCTGGCCACGAACGGCGCGCGGACGTTGACCGCGACCGTCTCCTCGAACGCCTCCAGGCCCAGCTCCTCGATGGGGCCGAGGAGGAAGGCGCCGGCGTTGTTCACCAGGATGTCGAGGCGGCCGAGCTCCGCCGCGGTACGGTCGACGGCCCCGGCGACCGCGGCGGGGTCGGCGCTGTCGGCCTGGATCGCGACGGCCCGGCGCCCGGTCGCGGTCACGGCATCGGCGGTCTCCTTCGCCCGCCCTTCGTCGTGCTGGAACGTGAACGCCACGTCGGCGCCCTGGGCCGCGAGGCGCCGCACCACGGCGGCGCCGATCCCGCGCCCTCCGCCGGTCACCAGGGCCACCTTGCCTTCAAGCGTGTTCGTCGTCATGCGGACCAGCCTTCCGCGCCGCGCGCCCCACGTCTGGCGGCGATCGGACGCGGCGTTGCTCTCCAGCGCCGGTACGACAGACTGGTCGCGTGGTGGTGCGGTTGGTGGCGTTCGATCTCGACGGGACGCTGACCCGGGGACCGACATGCCTGGAGGCGACGGCGGCCAGGCACGGCTTCGCCGAGCAGATGGCGATCTGGGAACGGGCCCGCGGCGACGACGCCATCATCGAGATCCGCGACGCCGTCTGGGCGCTGCTGTCCGGCTGGACCCCCGAGCAGCTGACCGCGCCGCTGGCCGACATCCCGCTCGCCCCAGGCGCCGCGGCCGGGATCGCGGCCCTGCACGCCGCCGGAATCGATGTGGCGATCGTGTCGCTGGGCTTCGCCCCGCACGTCACGCACTTCGCCGAGCAGCTCGGCGTCGCCACGGTCATCGCGACCGAGATCCTCGCCGGAGGCGGCTTCCGGCACGTGTTCCCGTCGTCCAAGCCGGTGCTGCTCGAGCAGTACGCGGCGTCCCGCGGCTGGTCCCTTGCCGACGTCGCCGCGGTCGGCGACAGCCACGGCGACGTGCCGATGCTGCGCGCCTGCGGCATGTCCGTGTTCGTCGGCCCCGACCTGCCCGACGACCTCACCCCGACCGCCCACCTACCGGGCGCCGCGATCGACCACCTCGCCGCGCTCTGCCTCCAGGCGAACACCACCCGGCCGATCGAGACGCCGGCGATACTGGCGGCCGACGTCTCGACGTCACGTTGAGCAGCAACCGGCCCCGTCGGCCTGTCACGCGGACAGGGACGCGGTCACGGGAGCGGCAGCTGTGCTGCCTGCTGCCGCGCCGAGGCTCGGCGCCGGCGCGAGTTCTCCCGTCGGATGAGCACCGGCAGGACGACGAAGGTCACGAAGAGCCCGATCGTCAGCGCGAGGGCCAGTGCCAGCAGGTACGCGAGGGTTGCCGTCTGCGCAGCGGTCGTGAGCCGCCATTCCTCGGCGGTGTGGAACTGAGGGTTGGGATGGGTCACGAGGAAAGCAACGAAGCAGGCGATCACCCACACGGCACCGACCCCCTGGCTGATCCGGACCGTTGCCGAGGACTTCATCTGGTGGGGATCTGTGTCGGACCGCCGGAGCCTGCGGCCCCACCAGAAGAGGAAGGCGACGCTCACGACCCCGAGCGCCGCGCCCGCGACCGTCGCTGTGACCATCGACCAACCGCGCTCCGACATCGCCGCGATCAGCCTCTGGGCATCAATGCTCACCCCGATTGCCGTCATGAGCAGGAGCGGCAGCACCACGATCGTCGGATGCCGGTCCACGACGTTTCCCGACTTGCGCCTGGCCATTCCTCATCATGGCCGACAGTTCCGCGTTTGGCAGTCCCGCGTCGGGCAGCGGACGAACCGTCTGCTCGAACCCGCCGCCGGCGGCGTTCTCGGCAAGCGTGGCGCTCGGGGCGGCGCTTCTGACGACGGCGGCGCATAATTCACGCATGACGGACAGCGCGGACAATGTCGTCGGCTGGCGGTGGCTCGATGTGCGGCTGCACCGGCGGGTGCGCCGGCTGGTCCGCGCCCTACCGGCACCGAGCCGTCTGCGCCGGGCCGCCACCGCGGCCGTCGCCGCCGTCGTGCAGGCCGGTGCCTTCGCGACGCTGGTGTTCGGTGCATGGCTGTGCACGGTGCGGTTCCCCAGCGTCGCGCTGCTGCCCGGCGCCGTGCTGGTCCTCTTCGGTGTGCTGACCCTGCCCCGCCCCGCGACCCTGCCGCGCGACGTCGTCACAGCTCGCCGCGCCGACATGCCCGCGCTGCACGCGCTGGTCGACCGGGTCGCCGCCGCGCTGGGCGTGCCCCGGCCCCACCTCGTGGTGCTGGACGACCGGTTCGCCGCCGGCTCGGGCCACGCCGGGCTCCTGCGGCGCCGGTACCTGCGCATCGGCGCACCGCTCTGGGCGGTGCTCGACCCCGCGCAACGCACGGCGCTGGTGGCCCTGGAACTGGCCCGGTTCGGCGGCGGCGACCCGAGCCGCGCAGCGCTCACCGGCACCGTCGAACGCACCCTCGCGACGATGGTCGCCATCTTCGAGCCCGGCGCGGACAAGCTGCTGCACGCCGGCCGCGAGGAGGACGTCACCAAGATGATGGCGGCGAACCCGACGCGGATCGGCCAGCAGCACTCGCAGTCGTACACGAACCTCGCCGGCGACCTGGTACGGCCGTTCGTGGCGCTCCTGCACGGCGGGTTCGGCCTGGTACGGCTCGGCTACCTGACGCTGCTGCAACCCGAGGCGCTCCGGGCGGTCCTGGCCGCCGACGCCCGTGCGGCGGCGGTGGCGGGCACGCCGCAGGTCCGGTCGGTCCTCGCCACGCGGCTGCTCGTCGAGCCGATGGTGACGGTCCTGCGCCGCGACGCGCGGGCCGGTGACCGCTCCGGTGTGGTCCGGCGCGACGAGCCCGAGGTGGTCGTCGCCGGCTGGCCCGCCCTCGCCGCCGCTCTCGTGGCGAAGCACGCGCCGTCGATGCCCGAGCTGTGCGACGCCGACGTGGCACGCACCGCGTCACCCTTCGCGGTCACGCCCCCGCTCGGCCGGCGCATCGAGATGCTCACCGAGAAAACGGCGACGCCGGCGGCGGACCCTGACGAGTCCGCGGCGACGGACGTCGAGCTGCGGCCGATGTACCGCCGGCTGGTGCGGGACCTCAGGAACGGCTGAGATTCGGCGGTGCCCCGTACAGCACGGTCATCAGCTCGGCGTATCCGGCCGCCGTGCCGATGCCCTGGCGACGCTCGGGATGCACGAGATAGTGGTGGACGGCGTGGGCCAGGAACAGCGCGTCGATGGTGTCGGTGCGGATCCGGGTCCGGGTCAACGGCAGGCCGGCGGCGCGGACCAGGTCGGGCCTGGCGTACGTGAGCCGCAGCGACAGCGCCGTCGGTGTGGTGGGTGGCAGCGAGGCCGTCGTCAGGGCGTCCCACGGAACGGTGAGCGTGCCGAGCGGGCCGCGGTCCTTCACGCCGTCCGGTCCCAGCTGGACACCGACGCCCCGCCACGCCGCGGCGATCTGCAGGACGCTCAACACGACGACCAGGCAGGCCAGGACGAGCAACGCGTCACCCATGAACCACCCTGCCGGGTCTTCGGCCGGCCGGTCGCGTTGCAGCGTACGGGAGTTGACCGCGATCATGATGATGGTCGCGCTCATGAAGGCCGCGCCGGCGGCGTGGAGGACGTGGTTCGGCGGTGACGGGGCACGGAACACGCCCGCGCCGGCATCGACCGTGAACGCCGCCGGTCGCCGCCGGGTCAACGCGACGACCGCCAGGACGAGTGCCGCGAGGCCGAGCAGGGGCGGCAACGTCGGTATGGCGTACCTGAGGTCGCTGTCCGGTGCCGACAGCAGGTGCGCGCCCACGAGCACGCCGGCAAGGGCTACCGCGCCGCCGAGCACCCAGCGAGGGTGACGCGCGACGCCGGCGAGGATCGCGGAGATCATCCGGGCAGCGTAGGGGGCACGGCGCTGACTGGGAAGCGCGGCGTCGGCAAGCGGACCTACCGGGTCGGGCCGGCCGCGGCCAGTACAGGATGCTCGGACGGCAGGTGATCTGCCAAGGCTGAGCGCAGCACGGCGCGGCCGGGGCGGGTGAGCCAGATCTCGACCTCGAACGTGTCGCGTCCGTCGCGGGTCCGGATCGGGGGCATCGACGCGCCGGCGGTGAGGACCGCGACGCCGTGCGGCCCGGTCGGTGTCACCTCCAGCAGCGGCGTGCCCCAGCGGCGGGTGAAGCGCACCGACTCGACCGCCGGCCAGCGCACGATCATCGGGGACGAGCCGCGGGAGGCCAGCTCCAGGCCCGCGCTGGAGATGCGCAGCCAGTCCCGGCACCACCGCCACCGGAAGAAGGCGAAACATGCGGCGTAGGTACAACTGTAGACAACGGCGTTGCCGCCCAACATCAACAAGTTCCGGGCGGGCGGCGGAGGGGGTGCCACGGCCAGCATGATGAGCGGGAACACCGCCCATAGCGCCGTTGAGATCGCCAGGCCGAAACCGAACGCGCGCCAGAACCCGGGGCGAAACGTCACAGCGTCCTCAGCGGGCGGCGGGATCTGCTCAGGGCGCGGCATGCACCAAGCGTACGGACGGAACGCTCCGACGCCATCCGGCAAAAGGACGCCTTCGCGCCGACCAGCCAGGCACACGTGGTGGGGCGGGGGGCGAAGCGTGGTGTCGCGGGTTTGTGGGTGGCGGTCGGGGGGCAGTGGTCGCGCTCGGGAAGCCGGGGGACGTGACCGGAGGGACGCATGGAGATCAGGCCGGCGGCGGTGTACCAGCGCGTCGGCCAGGCCGGGCACGTGACGCCGCTGGACGAGCGGGTGCTGGAGGACACCGACACGCTGCCGGTGTTCGGCCTGGTGTTCGGCCCCGCCCACCTCGTCACCGGGTGACGGGAGAACCGCGACCATGGACCTGCACGACATCCAGCGCGGCGTGCTCAGCCCGCGCCCGTCGTCGTACGCGGCGGCGTACCTCGCGTTCCGCATCGACGACCGCGCCGCCGGCCGGAAGCTGATGCGCCGCGTCGCGGCCGTCGTCACCTCCGCCGCCGACCCGGCCGGCCCGCTCGGCGAGACCTGGGTCAGCGCCGCCGTGACCTGTCACGGGTTGCGGGCGCTGGGCGTACCGGAGAAATCCCTCGACTCGATGGCGTGGGAGTTCCGCCAGGGCATGGCGGCCCGCGCGACCGTGCTCGGGGACACCGGGCCGAGCGCGCCGGACGTGTGGGAGACGCCGCTCGGGTCACCGGCCGTGCACGTCGTCCTCGTCGCCCTCGCACCGGACACGGCGATGCTGGACGCCGCGATCGACCGGGCCCGTCCCGCGTACGAGCGGCTGCCCGGCGTCACCGCGATCTGGCGGCAGGACTGCCACGCGCCGCCGGCCGGGACCGAGCCGTTCGGCGTCCGCGACGGCATCAGCCACCCCGCCGTCGAGGGCAGCGGCATCCCCGGGTCGAACCCCTTCGAGACGCCGCTCAAGGCCGGCGAGGTCGTGCTCGGGTACCCCGACGAGCTCGGCGGCGTGCAGACCACCACCCCGGACGTCCTCGGCCGCAACGGCAGTTACGTCGCGTTCCGCAAGCTCCGGCAGGACGTGGCCGCGTTCCGCCGGTTCCTGCGGGCGAGCGCGGACACGGACGGCGAGGAGCTCATGGGCCGGTGGCGCGGCGGCCCGCAGCTGGCACTCGCGCCCAAGCGCGACGCCCTGGCGCTGTGCCGTGCCGACGCCTTGGTGCTCGCCGGTCAGGACCGCGGCGGGAGCCGCATCCGCCGCGCCAACCCGCGCGACTCGGCCGTAGCGGGAGAGGTCCGGCTGCATCGCATGATCCGCCGCGGTACCGCCTACGGCCCGCCCCTGCCCGAAGGCGTCCTCGACGACGACGGCGCGGACCGGGGTCTGCTGTTCGCGTTCGTCGGCGCGCACCTGGGGCGCCAGTTCGAGTTCGTGCAGACCGAGTGGCTCAACAACGGCGTCTTCTTCGGCGCCGGCGACGCCCGCGACCCGATCGCCGCCACCGCCGGCCCGGGCACGGTGGACTCCACGATCCTGCGGCGTCCCGTGCGCCGCAAGCTGCGCGGCGTGCCGAACTTCGTCACCACTCGCGGCGGCGAATACGCGTTCCTGCCCAGCCTCACCGCGCTGCGCTGGCTCGGCGAGCGGCGGGCTTGAGTGCGCGGCCGTGGACCTGCATCAGCTCCTCAACGCCGTCACCGTCGTCTTCATCGCCGCGACCATGTTCGCCGCCGGCCTCGGCGCGACCCTGCCCGCGCTGCGCGCGGCGTTCAGTGACGTGCCGCTGCTGCTGCTCGTGCTGCTGGCCAACCTCGTCGCCGTCCCGCTGCTCGGCTGGGGCCTGGCGGCGCTGTTCGGCCTGGCGACCGCCCCGTTCGTCGCCCTGCTGCTGACCGCGTCGTCACCCGGCGGACCGTTCGCCGTCAAGCTTGGCATGATCCAGGCCGGTGACGTCACCGCCGCCGCCGCGATGCAGGTCCTGCTCGCCGCCGTCGGCAGCGTCACGTTCAGCTTCACCGCCAACGCGCTGCTCGGGTTCGCCCACGTCGGCACCGGCGCCGCGCTGGACGTCGGCGCGCTGGTGCGCAGCGTCGCGCTCCTGCAGCTGGTGCCGTTCGCGGTCGGCCTGACGATGCGCCGGTACGCGCCGCCGACCGCCCTCGCCTGGCACCCTGCCTCGGTCAAGGTGTCGGACGCGACGTTCCTGATGGTCCTCACCGGCATGCTGCTGGGCAACTGGGCCGACGTCGTCGCCCTGCTCGGCACCCGGACCCTGCTGGCCGGCTTCCTGTTCGCCGCAGCGTCGTTCGGCCTCGGCACGCTGCTGTCCACCGGCCCCCCGCGCCGGCGCACCACCATGGGCGGCGTCGCCGCGGTCCGCAACATCGGCCCGGCCCTCGCCGCGGTCAGCCTCGCCTTCGACAACTCACCGGCGATCCTCGGCGCCCTCGCCGCAATCCTCCTCAGCGGCGTCGTCGCCGCGCTGCCCATCGCCGCCTTCCTCGCCCGCCACCGCACCGCAGCCCAGTCCGAACCCACCTAACAGCGTCGTGGTGCGCGCAGCGCTCAGACCGGCACCGCGGTGATCATGGCCGCGATGCCTGAGCGGTTGGCCACCGCCGTAGCGGGACGATCATGCGGCCTCACCCGGATTCGGGCCGGGTCAGCGCCACCACGCGGCCGTTTGCAGCACCGCGTCGAGAGTGGGCCCGAGGTCGCCGTCCGTGACCGCCGCCACGAACCCGGTGAGCTCGGCGAGGGCCGCGTACGCGATGCGGCGCTCCGGCGCGGCGAGCCCGGCCCGCAGCACCGTGAGCGCCACGTGCGCCTGGCTCGGCTCGGCCGTCACGATCGCCGATGCCCGTCGCGCCATCGCCGTCATGGTGAAGGTGTCCCGCGCGGCCACGCCGGCGTACCGGGTGACGAGCGGTGGCGGCAGGTGCGACGCGAGGCCATCCATGGCCTGCCGCCGATCGTTGTCGTCGTCGAACGCGACGGCGGCGGCCATCGCCCGGTCGAGCTGCGTTTCGGACAGCACCGGGCCGAGCGCGACCAGTGTCTGTGGGCGCGAGTTTTCGTCGACGGCGGTGCTGAGGGTCAACGCCAGCGCGTCGGCGATGAGCAAATCGCGGGCGGCGACGGGCAGCAGCGGGGCCAACCCGGCCAGGGTGCGTATCCGCCAGTGCGTGTCGACGATCTCGCCGGCCGCGTCGAGGGCCTCCCGGAGCACGCCCGCGCGCCGGCCCACCGGCAACCACGGCACCAGCGCCGCGAGCGTCGTCGCCCGATCGGCTGCGAGGTCGAGCGCGAGGACGGCGGCGTGGGCACGCTCGAGCTGGTCCGCGGACAGCCGCGGCAGCAGCGGCGGCAGGTTGTCGCTCAGCGCGTCCGCGTGCTGGGCGGCGATTGCCTCCTCGAACGCGACAGCGACGTCATGCTCTTGGTCCCCGACCGGCGCGAGCGGGGCGGGCCCGGCCCGTCGGAGCAGGTCAGCGGGCAGGTGCGGGGCGAGCCGGGTCAGCAACGCGGCCCGGTGCCCCGGGAACTTGACCGCCGAGACGGCGTCGAGGGCCTGAGGCAGCGCGGCGGGCAGGCGCAGGGCCACCTCGACCAGCGCCTCCGCCCGGCGCAACGGGTCGCGGAGCGCGTCACCGGCGGCGAGGACCTCCGGCAGCCGGTCCGTCGGCAGGTGGGGCACGAGCGCGGCGAGCACCGGCGCCCGCTCGTACGCGTCGCCGATGACGACCGTCGCGTCGGCGAGGGCCTTGCGCAGCACCGCGACGCGACGCTCGGGCGGGAGTCGCGGAGCGAGCGCCGTCATCACCGCTTGCAGCTCGTACCCGCGGAGGATGGTCGTGGCGAGCGACAGCGCCGATTCGAGCTGATCGTCCGGCAGGTGCGGGACGAAGGCGTGCAGCAGCCGCTCCTGGTCGCGTCCGGCAGCGGTCACCGCGGTGAACACGGAGGGCCAGTGCCGGTCCGCCAGATGTTCGGCGATCAGCTGAAGGTCGACGGCGTCCGGGCACGCTGCCATCTCGGCGAGCGCGGTGTCGAGCCACGAGTCGAGGCGCTCGGGTGACAGGTACGGGATCAGGGCCCGCAATGTCGTGACCCGCCGGTATTGGTGATCGACGGCGGCCGCCGCGGCCAGCGCACGGTCGATGACGATGCCCCGGGTGCCGTCCGGCAGCTGCGGTACGAGCGCCGTCAGCAGGTGCGCCCGCGCCCACGGGCCGGCCAGCTCGGACGCGGAGGCGAAGGCCTTGCGGCGTGGACCATCCGGTAGGCGCGGCACCAGCGCGGCCAGCAGATGCGCCCGCGCCTGTTCGTTGGCGGTTTCCAGAGCAGTGGAGAACAGCTGCGGCAGCCACCGGTCCGGCGCGTGCGGGACGAGCACGGCCAACATCCGCACCCGGTATGCCGGATATGCGCTGTCGACGGCGACGACCGCGGCACGATCGAGCTGCTCGGCCGACAGGTGCGCGACGATGCTGGCGAGCAGCTGCTCCCGGAGTTCCTCGTGACAGTCAGCGGCAGCGTCCAGGATGTCGGCGACGGCCCGGGCGTGCAGGTCGGCCGGCAGGCGCGGCAGGAACGCGGCCAAGACCTTGGCCCGCCATGCCGGGTACTCCAGCGTGTGCAGCCTCTCCATGGCTTGCAGCACCAGCTCCCAGGACAGCAGCGGCGCGACCTCGGCCACGAGCGCGCACCAGAGCCCCGGGTGATGATCGGCCGCGGCGGCCAACGCCTGCCGCAGCTCATCGTGCGACAGGTGCGGGGCGGCGACGGGCAGCAGGTGTTGGAACGTGAACTCGTCCATGGCGAGGAGCTCGTCCAGGATCCTCGCGGTCGTCGCGGCCCTCTCCTCGGGCGTCAGATGCGGCAGCAGGTCGACCCATCCGTAGACCCGGGCGTAGTCGTGTTCGGCGGCCGCGGTACTGGCCGACGCCAGGGCGATCAGCCGTCGCCGGTCGTCCTCCGGCACGTGCGGGAGCAGCTGGAGGACGGACCTGCCGTGCCCCGGGACGAGCCGGCCGTCACGGTGCAGCTGCGCGAGCGCCCGATGCGAGGTCCAGATGCCTTCGGTCACCGCCAGCTCGAGCAGGTCGGCGCTGATGCCGTAGCGTCGTCCGCGCAGACCCGCGGTGACCAGCCCGAACCAGATCTCGTCGTGGAGAGCGGGTGCCGGCCGACCGGCGGAGACGGCGGCGTCGGTCAGCTCGGCGGCGTGCCGGCGGGCGGGCTCGACCTCGTCGAGGTAATCGTCGATCGAGCCGTGCGTCTCGTGCGCGTGGCACCGGGCGTTCACCGGCCCGAATTCGGTGTCGGCCGTGGCGGCCAGGAGCCGGCGCAGGCCGCCCCACTGCCCGGCGTCGGCAAGGCGGCGCGCCGCGTCCCGGTCGAAGATCGGCTCCTCGGACATGCGGCGCATCGTGGCAGACCGGCGCAAGTCCCGGCGTCCTGACACAGCGGCGCTCGGCTCGTCGAGCGGTTGCCCGGCGCTTCGGCACCGGGCCGACGGAGCGGTACGACACAATGCGAACGAACATTTGCCAACGCTCTGGGCCTGAGCTCGGAACCGCCTCCCTCACCATGGCGTTCCAACATGTTGCGCTGGCATCGCGCCTTGCTCGGCACCAAACGAGCCGCGGCCGCTGCAGGACTACGGCTGCTTCCCCGCCTGCAACCCGTTCGGCCGGGGGTCGGTCGCCGGGTCGAGTTGACCGGCCTCCAACGGGCGCGCCGTCCGCGCCGCCCAGAACGGGCGCAGCCGCGGTACCAACGCCGCCAGGTAGGCACGCGCGTCGCCGGGGCCGAGTAGCGGCAATTGAGCGCGTCACCGCGCTGTCGGCGTGCAGGCGATTCGCTACCGTGCGAGCAGGGAGCGAAGCACTTTGATGATCTCGTCAGGTGCTTCCTCGGCCATGAAGTGCCCGGCCGTGGTGGTGCGGTGCTCCAGATCGGTGGCCCAGGTGCGCCACAGCGCGGCGGCGTCGTAGCCGAGTGCGGCTCCCCAGTCTTGCTGGACGACGGTGACCGGCATGGTCAGCCGGCTCCCGGCTGCTCGGTCGGCTTGGTCGTGTTCGATGTCGATGCCGGCCGAGGCGCGGTAGTCGGCGATGATGGAGGGAACCGCCTCCCGGGATGCCTTCAGGTACTCCGCCCGCAGGTCCGCAGGAATGGCCTGCGGGCTCTGCGCCCATACGTCGAGAAAGTAGCCGAAGAAGGCGTCCGCACTGGCGCTGATCATCTGCTCGGGCAGGCCGGGTGGCTGGGCCATCAGGTACAGGTGGAACGCGACCGCGGCGGTAGTCCCGTGCAGGATGTCCCACATGTCCAGGGTCGGCAGGACATCGAGGATGGCGAGGTGGGTGATCGTAGCGGGATGATCGAGGCCGGCGCGGATGGCGACGAGGGCACCGCGGTCGTGTCCGGCCAGAGCGAAGCGCTCGTGGCCGAGCTTGCCGGCGAGGGTGACGATGTCGGCGGCCATGGTCCGCTTGGAGTACGTGTCGCCGTCGCGCGCGGCGGGCTTGTCGCTGGCGCCGTAGCCGCGCAGGTCGGGACAGATCACGGTGTGGTCGGCGGCCAGGTCGGCGGCGACGTGCCGCCACATGACGTGGGTCTGCGGAAAGCCGTGCAACAGCACGATCGGGCGGCCCGTACCTCCCACCGCTACGTTGAGTGTCACGTCATCGTCGACCGCGACACGCTGGTAGCCGAACCCGGGAATGGCAAAAGTCATGATCGTCCTCTTCTCGTCGGGTGGACGATGTCAGCGTGCCGGTCGCGGATGAGCAAACGATGAGCGCGACAGGTTGTGCCCAGGCGCGGAAGGACGGTTCGATCAGTGCAGGTCAGGTTCGGTGTTCTCGGGCCGGTTGTCGCCTGGGACGGCGTCGGCACGCCGATAGACCTGAAAGGGCCGAGACACCGCGCGGTGCTGGCGCGGCTCGTCATCGCGCGCGGCCGGGTCGTACCGGTCGGCCACCTCGTCGACGACCTGTGGCAGGAGCCTCCACCGGGCGCGGTCGGCGCGATCCGCACGTTCGTAGCGGCGCTGCGGCGCGCGCTGGAGCCGCAGCGTCCACCGCGCGAGCCGGCTCGGTTGCTGGTCACCGAGGGCCCGGGCTACGCGCTTCGGGCGGCGCCCGACGCGGTCGACGCCTGGCGGTTCGAGGACGCGGTCGCCGCCGCGTCCACGGCGCCCCCGCACGAGACACTCGAGCGGCTCGATCGTGCCCTGAGCTGGTGGCGGGGGCCGGCGTTCGCCGGCTTCGACGACGAGCCGTGGGCCCGCGTCGAGCGCTCCCGCCTCGAACAGCTACGGCTGAATGCGATCGAGCAGCGGGCCGAGGCGCGACTGGCTGTCGGGCGTGCCTCCGACGTCGTACCGGATCTCGACGCGCACGTGGCCGAGCATCCGTGGCGGGAGGAGGCGTGGCGGCTGCTGGCGCTTGCGCTGTCCCGCGCGGGGCGCCAGGGTGATGCACTTGCGGTACTGCGCCGAGCCCGCGGCCTACTCCTGGAACAGCTCGGCATCGATCCGGGCCCGCGACTGCGCCGCCTGGAGACCGACATCCTCCGCCAGGCCGACCGGGTCAGCGAAGGTCCTGGTTCCCTGGGACCGGAACGGGTCTGGGCGGAGACCGCGGCGGCATACGACCGTACCGTGGCGTCCGGTTCCGGGGCTCGACTGGAGTCCACCGTCGGTTTGCTGCGAAGTCTCGCCGTGACGGGGGCGAGCGGACTCGAGGCGGCGCGGGAGCAGCGGATCGCCGCCATCGCCGCGGCCGAGCAGCTGGGCGATCCCGAGCTCACCGCCCGGGTAATCGGCGGCTACGACGTACCCGCGATCTGGACACGCTCGGATGATCCGGCGCAGGCGGCGCAGATCGTCGCCGCGGCCGAGCGGGCCCTGACCGCCGTTCACCCCGGCTCGTCCGAGACCACCCGAGCTCGCCTGCTGGCCACGATCGCGGTGGAGTCACGCGGTACGCGCGCGGCGCGCGGGCCCGAGGCGGCCCGGGAGGCGGAGCGGATCGCGCGCCACCTGGGCGACCCGGCCCTGCTGGCCTTCGCCCTGAACGGCGTGTTCATGCAGACCTTTCACCGCGCGGGCCTGGCTCCCGAGCGGGACGAGATCGGTGCGGAGTTGGTCGCGCTCTCCGCCCGGCACGGCCTGGCGACGTTCGAGATCCTCGGTCATCTCGTCCGGCTACAGGCCCGCAGCGCGCTCGCGGACTTCGCCACCGGCGACCAGCACGCCGCCGCAGCGGACCGGCTCGCCGAGCGGCACGACCGCCCGCTGGTCGGCGTGTTCACCCAGTGGTACCGCGCATTGCGACTCGCCGCGACCGGGCCGTCGCCACAGGCCGCGGAAGCCGCCTACCGCGACGCCGCGGCACAGCTCGCCAACGCCGGCATGCCCGGTGTCGAGCGGGGCCTCCTACCGCTGGCCCTGCTGTGCCTGCGCGTGTGGCACGGCGAGCCGATCCGCTTCGAAGATGACACCGACTGGGGCCCTTACACACCCTGGGTGCGCCCGCTCGTCCTGCTGGCCCGGGACCGCCGGGCCAATGCCACCGCGGCGCTGCGTCAGGCCCCGGATCCGCCGCGCGACCTGCTGTTCGAGGCCCTGTGGTGCCTCACCGCCAAGGCCGCAATCGCCCTGGACGACCGGACGGTGATGAAACGCGCCCGGACCGAACTCACGCCGGCCGCCAACGAGCTGGCCGGGGCCGGCAGCGGCATGCTCACCGCCGGCCCCGTCGCACGCCATCTCGACCACCTCAACGCGGCCCTCAGCCGCACCCGATGAGCCGGACAGCTGGGCCATGACATCCAGGTCGCCCCCCGATCGCCAGGCCACCACGAGTACGGCCCTCCCGTATCGCGTTCGGCCTGCCGCCAACGACCGCCGGGTCCAGCAGTAGTGCCAGACCGTCGTTTTCGCCCGCAGAGAGCGTGAAGACACGAACCGGCGTGCCCGCCGCTGTGAGCAGGTCGTTCATGACGGCGAGGGGGCGAACGGTCGCCTCGAGCCACGGCGAGTTGTAGCGCCAATCGTCGTGACGTCCGCTCATGCCGCACCTGGTGCTCGTTCGCAGGCCCAGCGAGTTCAGACTCTCACCCTCCGCCACCTTCTGGATCGCGTTCGGTCCGCCAGGTCGCGGTGGGTAGGTTGAGGGCATGTCTCGGGAACCCAAGCCCGTAACGTCGCTCAGCGGTCTCGTCATCAAGGTCGAGGCCGACCACGACGCGCCGTTCACGGTGATGTTCGAGCCGACCGGCATGACCTACGACCTGGTCGGCGGCCAGTCCATGACCGCCGTGGTCGAGGACGCCAGCGCCGACAACGAGGTCCGGATCGTCAACTGGGACGGCGGTGTCTCGATCTGGCCGCCCGGCAACGTCGTCACCTACGACGCCGACGGCAACGAACTGCACTTCCTGAACTGACTCCTACGGCGGCAATGCACCCGTCGAGCACCTCGGGGCGAAGCTCGACGAGGTCGAGGCATGTGCGGCGGGCGAGGCGCGCGGAGACTGCGACCGCAACCAATGGCCAGACCGTGGGCGAAGCAGGCTGCCTTGAGATCACGTGCGCTGTCATGCCGCTGGGCGCGCGACGCGACTTGACCGGGTGCGCGCCATGGCAATCCGAGTTCACCTGCTCAATGCCGCTTTGGCGAGAGACGACCCACGGCTCATGGCAGCGGCTGCATGATGACCGCAAGCAGGACCATGATCGGGAAATGCTTGTCGACCTGGCCGAGGACGACGCATACCGTACGGTCGCCGCGCCGCCATGTGTCTGCGTGATGGCCGAACGAGCAGTACGTGAGGTCCTGGATCACCGTCGGCAGCGCTTCACCGGCGATGAGCCGGTCGAAGTCGCGATCGAACGAATAGGTCCGCGGCTCGCCCCAAGCGGCAGTAAGTGCGCTGACAACCGCGCCGCGCCGCCGCTCAAAATCGTCTTCGACCTCGGCCCACCGCTCGCCCGGCGCATCCTCAAGGATCTCGCTCGACGCGAGCGGCGCGAAGTGACGATCCGGTCCACTCTGCGCCTGGCCGACGACCCAGTTGTCGGCTCCGGTCGGCGTGGTCGGGAACGGACGCGCCGTCAGTTCTTCGGCCAGCGCCACCCACCGGGCCGGCTCGACGGACGGGTCCGGCTCATCATGCACGGCCGCAATGTAGCAATAGCGCAACCACACCGCCCAGTGACCGGCGTGCACACATCTGCCGCGACGGGCTCGACGACGTTTGCAGGACCGGCGCCTGACAGGCGGGACCGATCGCGAGAATCGGCCAGTGACGGGTGCGTACGGTTTCGTGCTCGGCCTGTCCCGTGACCTGTTCTGGGCATACCCGACCCGACGATGTTGCGGTAGTCGCGGACGTGGTGGACCAGATCTGGCAGGTCGGTGACGCCGTCCTCGACGACGGTGAAGCAGTTGGGGCCGGGAACGCTGTGCCGACGAAGCTCCTGCTGGTCGCGCCGTTCGTGTCGGTCGCACTTGGGTTGCTGTACCAGCAGTACACCGTGCACGCGAAGGGCGTCGGCGCCTACATCGACGAACATGTCCGGCCCGTCATCGTCGAGACGGCCGGCGACGACCGGCTGTGGCGGTGGCAGCGGTACCTGACGCAGGACATGTATCCGGGGTGGCGCAGTCGGTTCGCGATGTGGATGGCGTTTCTCATGCTGGTCCCTGCGGTGCCGGTGTTCGGCCTGGCCTGGGTGCTGCCGTCGCTGGATTCGTTCTGGACCTGGTCGGTGTGGTCGGTGGGTGTCGTCATGGTGGCGGCACATGTGACGAGTTGGTTCGTTGAGAGCCGCGGCGTCGAGTGGATCTGACGAGCCTGATGGGGTCCATTGCATTGGGGCGCTCCCTGGTCAGGCAGGCTTGACCGGTGAAGCTCCAGATCGGCCGACGTGCGTCCCCGTCGCCACGGGCGGCGTTCGCCGGGTTCCGGTTTCCGCCCGACGTGATCGTGGTCGCGGTCCAACTGCACCTTCGACTATTCCGCCGCTTTGCGGATGTACTACCCGTGCGGCACCAGCTGCAACTCTTCGACCAAGACGCCGAAGACGCCAATCTCAGGCGGCCCGGACTGGAAGTACTATGCGGCCAAAGCCGGCCTGATGGTCGGCGTCGGACTCGTCGTAGTTACAGGCTGTCTGGCGTTCGTGGCTGGATGTGCTGTTGTGGCCCCAGCTGGTGTGGCAGCGGTGAGCGATCCGGCCTACGGTGAGGTATCGCTCGAGCTGGACGGGCACTACGGCGTTGAGTCGCTGCTGGAGCGGTTGCTGGTCGGCCTCGACAGTGAGACGTTCCACGAGGTCGTGGCGCTGCCCCCGGGTGGTGTCTGGGCGCAGGCGACCGGGCGGCTGGCCGACTACGACCATGCCGCCGCCCGGCGGGTGTTCGACGTTCTGCGGTCAGTGCTTCCGCCGGGCTGGCCGACACCGGCGGCGGGAGTCGGCCCGCTCGTCGAGGAGGCTCCCTGACCAGCGACCATCATCGCTCATCTGATGGCCGGTGTACCGCGCGACGACGCCCGCGAGCGCATCCGCGCGGTATCGACCATCTGCTGCAACAATGATGGGCGGACCGGCTATTTGACCGTCCGGAAGGGGCCAAGGGCGAGGGCGTCCGGAGTCAAAGTTCTGTCCGGCGGCGCCACCATGGCAGGTAGGCGGGCGTGAAGGGATCGGGAACCGTCACGGCGCGGTAGCGCGCGTCCAGCGTCGCCACGATCGGCCAGAGCTGTCGGCGTGCTGGTCGACGGAGTTCGGCGAGCAGAGCCTCCAGCAACGCACGATCGTCGGCAAAAGGTGGGCTGAACTGCCATCCGTAACGCCATCGGTCTGGCCGCGGGCATCGGGCCCAACCGGTCCACCGAAGCAACGCTCGTGCGACCTGGTCGGAGTCGAGGCCGTGACGACGTTCGAAGTCGCGTATCTGGTGCTCGGTCGAGGTTGACAGGCTGGTGGGCAACGGCACGCGTGATGCGGGGACCAGATACCAGCGGCGGCGGCAGGACGACTGCATCCTGATCTGACTCGCTGATCGGCGAGGCATGAACACTTCCAGCATCAACTATGTCGTTACATCATGCCACTGCTGCGTGCTGGCGTAACACCCGCGTCGAAGCGCTGAAGCCCCGCTTCCTCGCTGTGATCACGCGCCAGACACCTCCAGCGGCATCGCACCTCTGATCAGGTGTCCGGTCATGCCGCGGGTCTCGCGCGTCGAGGTCCTGTAGATCGTCACGCTTCGTGGCGGTGGACAGGCACATCGAATCACGGCTTCGGCGCTCGCTCGTGCCGAATTGAGGAACCCGGATCATGCAAGACCATCGCCCTATCGACGTACGTGAATCATGGCCATCCGTATCTCGATATCGACCCGCCGATCGCGCGCTGCGAGCACGCAGGTGTCCATCACGTTGTCCGTGAAGGCCCGGTGCGCCGGCTACCTAGGAGCGACCGCCGGTCGTTCGTCGTGGGCGTGCTGCAGGCCGCCACCCGCGGGCTGGCGCGCCGCTTGCCTGCTGGTCAGGCTCGCCGTAGCCATTCCGGTCGCCGGTTTGCCGGCCGGAGTGCGCCCTACTATTTCGCGTTAGTACTCGTTGACATCAAATTCTCGCGCGGCGTAGCGTGAGCACGGATGGACGCCCCACGCACCTACACCATGCGGGCGCGCGCTGACGCGAAGGCGGCGACGCACCTGCGGGTGCTGCGCGCCGTACTCGAGCTGAGCGAGGAGAAGATGACGATCGAGATCACGCTCGACGAGGTCGCCTCCCGCGCCGGCACGAGCGTGCAGACCGTGCTGCGGCACTTCGGCAGCCGGGACAACCTCCTCGACGAGGCGGTGCGGCTCGCCTCCGCCGACGTCGAGGAGGAGCGCCGCGCGCCGGTCGGCGACGTCGCCGGCGCGCTCGCGGTCATCGTCGCCCACTACGAGCGACGCGGTGACTATGTCCTGCGGCTGCTCGGCCAGGAGCACGACCCGCGCATCGCCGCCGTCGTCGGGCCGGGCAAACTGCTGCACCGCCGCTGGGTCGAGGACGTCTTCCGGCCGCAGCTCGACGCGGCGGGGGGCGACCGGGACACGCTGATTGACCTGCTCGTGGTCGCCACCGACGTCTACGCGTGGAAGCTGCTGCGCCGCGACCGCGGTCTCGACGCCGCGACCACGCAGGCCCGGATGCATGCCCTGGTCACCGCGATCCTCGTCGGCAAATGACCCGCAAGGAGGAGCGAGCACCGTGGACGCACTCTTCGCCACCGTCGACGCCGGCGGAAACCTGCCGCCCGCGCTCGGCATCGCCCGCGAGATCGTGCGGCGCGGCGGGAGCGCACGGTTCCTCGGCCACGAACCGCAGCGCGCCGCCATCGAGCGCGCCGGGTTCCGCTTCGAGACCGTGCGCGAGGGCCGGCAATACGATTCGGCGGCACCGCGCAGCACCCTGTCCGCCTGCGCGACCTGACCGCGGTCTTCGCCGACCGGGGCATCGGCACCGACGCCGTCCGGCTGGCCCGCGCCGAGCCCACCGACGTGGTCGTCGTGGACTGCCTGCTGCTCGGCGGGCTCGACGAGCTCGTGCGGGCCGGCCTGCCGACCGTCTCGCTCGTGCACACCCTCTGGAGCTTCTTCCACGCCGAGGCGCGCGGCCCGGTCGGCGCGATCCTGCGCCTGCGCGGCATCCGGATGCGGCCCGTCCTGGCCTCGCCCGCGCTGAGCCTGGTGACGGTGCGCGCGGACTTCGAGCCGCCCGCGGGTCCGCCGGCACCCTCACGCGTGCATCACATCGGCCCGGTCTGGCAGGTGCCAGCAGGCGGCACGCCCCGCCCGGCCGAGCCCACCGTGCCGCCCCGCGTGCTCGTCAGCCTGAGCACCACCCGGTTCCCCGGTCAGGACAAAGCCCTGCAGCGGATCCTCGACGCCGTCGACGGCCTGGACACCGACGTGGTCGTCACCACCGGGCCCTCGATCGATCCGGCCTCCCTGCGGGTGCCGGGCAACGCCGCAGTCCACCGCTACCTCGACCACGCAACGGTCATGCCGGAAACGTCGCTGGTGATCGGCCATGGCGGGCACAGCACCACCGCCCGCGCCCTGTCCTATGGAATCCCGCTCCTCGTCCTGCCGATGCACCCGCTCATGGACCAGGCCGCCATCGGCCGCGCGCTGGTCCGGCACGACGCGGGCCGGATGCTGGCCAAGTCGGCGCGGCCGAAGACCATCCGCGCGGCCGTAACGGCGCTGCTCGCCGACGGCCCACACCGCACGGCCGCGCGCCGGCTCGGGGAGCAGATCCGCGAGCGCGACGGCGCCGCCACCGCCGTTGACCTGCTGGAGCAGTTCAGCAACAGTCGAGCGGATCCGACGGGACGCCGGTGACCCGAGGTCGAGGATCACATTGCTGACCGCAGTGCTCAGCCTGAACGCCAACGCCAGGACTCCAAAAACCGACCCAATGACCGCGCCGACACTCCGTCTCAGCTTCCCGCAGACATCCATGATCCGGTAAGAAGCCGATGAGTGGGTGGTGGGGTCCAGCTGGCATCGTGGAGCACGTGATCGATCCAAGACGGCATGCATGGAAGGCGACCGCTCGCGTGCTGGTGCTCTACAACCCGAAGGGGCAGTGGCGTTACGCCGTCTACAACGACAAGGGGGTCCTCGACGGCATGCTTGATGCCTCAGCGGAGGCGGCCCCGGAGGAAGCGCAGGCACAACTGCTGGCCGAGGTTGAGGAGATCACCGAGCAGCGGTACGTCGCCAGGTGGACGCAGAACCGGCCGCACTGGTGGACGGCGGACCTGATCGTGACCTTGTGACACATGGGCTCACGTTCCGCCTGATCACGTGCGCACTCATGCCGCCGGACGAGCGCGCCGTCATCCGCGCCGGTGTGACTCTCCGTATGGGATTCGCAAGCCCGGGGAAGACCGGCGTTCACTGAACTGCCGATGAGCAGTCGTGGCGCTGTCGAGACAGTGTTCGGCTATCGTGCCGACGTGGACAGCGTGCTACTGCGTCGGCTGGCAGCACACCGCGGCGTCGCAGTGCCGGACCAGGAACGGCTACCCGAGTTTGCCGATAACCTCGGATGGCGCCTCGCCGACATGCTCGCGATCGCCGGCCTGCCGATACCAGCCGATCTGATGCCGGCCGACCCCACTGCGAAACGCCAGGTTCAGCATGTGCTCCAGGGAACCTGCCGGCTGACCGCCAAGGAAATAGGTCCGATCCGCCAGTACGCCCGCGCACTGCCCCCATCGCCCAACCCGCGCCAGCAGGCAGCGCCACCGGCGACCGTGACGTTCGGCGCGGTGCTCGAACGGCTCATGCTCGTCCGGAACCTCGACGACACGAGCGTGTGTCATGTCATCGGCTGGGCGGAGGCATTGCTCCGCCGGCTCATCCTCGGGTACTTCCCCCCAAAACCGGTGTGGCTGCTCTACCTCGGCGACGTGCTCGACCTGCGCCCCGACGACCTGGCGGCGCTCAGTGCAGTGCCCACACCGTCAGGCAACGAGCCCACCCCGGACTACAGATCACACATCGGTGGACTGGTCTGGGACCTGACGCCGCTCTCGGCGGACGCCATCGAAGAGGTGGCAAGCTTCGTCGTACACATGCGGCATGACGCAACAGGCGACTGGTGATGCCATGTGAACGGTGGAACGCACTGCGCGAGGCGGTCGTCGAAACCGGCGACGGGCTCGTGCCGATGACGGAAGTTCGACTCGGTCCGAGCTGAGGGTTCCAGCTGATGGGCGCAGCGGCAGATCGAGCGAGGGGTGACTGGGATGGACTTACCTGGCGGTGGTGAACGCGAGCCGGACCCCGAGGCCGATCAGCGCCGTGCCGCTCATCCCGTCGATGAAACGACGTGCGGCCGGTCGGGAGAGCACCCGGCGCGCCGCGGCGACCAGATTCGCCACGGTGAGGAACCAGGCGGCCGTGATGACCACGGCGATCAGTGACAACGTCAGCATCGGGACGAGGCCGGCATCGGCCGAAAGAAACTGGGGCAGGAGCGCGACAAAGAAGATCGCCGCCTTGGGGTTGAGCGCATTGCACAGCAGACCGTCACGGAACGATCCCCACAGACCTGAGCCAGCGGTGCGCTCGGCGTCTGGATCGGCTCGGACGTCGCGCGAGCGCCATGCCGAGCGCAGTGCGTTGACACCCAGGTAGACCAGATAGCCCGCGCCTACAAGCTTGATGATGGTGAAGGCGACGGAGCTCATGGCGACCAGTGCCGCAACGCCGGTGGCGGCGGCAATCGCCCAGGCGAAGACCCCGGCGGCGACGCCCACCGCTGTCGCCATGCCGTGCGCGCGGCCTGCAAGGGCCGAGCGGCGCATCACGACGGCGAAGTCCGGTCCAGGCGACATCGCACCGAGGGCGACAACGCCGCCGAAGGCCAGCACCTGCGCGGTTGTCATCACCGTTCCTCCCTCCGTTCCGCGGCGACGCGCGCCACGGCCGAGCCGTCACTGTGCTGCGGGCTCACGCAGCACCTTCCTCAGATAGGCCGCCGACTCCTCGTACCCGAGCGCGACGTAGAACGGCGCCGCCCGTCGGGTGGCAAGCGTGACAAGGCTGCAGTTCCGGCTCACGGCCCACCGTTCGAATGCCTCCATCAGTGTGCAGCAGACAGGCATCATCCGTGTTCAGCAGGGCGGCGTAGTTGGCATCGAACCGCATTCGGGAGAACGGGAACGACTGTGCGAGCCGACTTGCAAGCTCGGCTACCGTCGCGGCGTCGCTGCTGGTGGCATGCCTCACCGAGACCGAGGGATCGTCCACCGTCACATTATCCACGATGCCCGTCGATCAGTCTGGGCTGTCTGGCCAACTCACCGTTGCAATGGCCAACTCAGTCTGGCAGGTACATGTGTGACTTTGCGCGACGGATGGCGGAGACGGCAGCAACGCGCATCATGTCCTGATCCTGGTCAATCTGCCGGCCGGGCAAGAGACCGACTCGTCGCCACCAGCCACGGGAGGACGGTGGGCAGGTGATGGGCAGGTAGTCAGGCGCCGATGAAGTGCTCGGCCTGAGTTCGGGTGGTGTGCAAGGTCCAGTAGTCGAGGGCGATCTCGTCCGGCGCGCGATAGGGGACGCCGTCTGGGGCCTGGGTGCCGATCATCAGGTTGATGGCCACGCTCGCCACGTAGACGCCCTGGTCGGCGAGGGTGTTGTGCAGGTTGATGGCCCAGTTGCGCTGGCCGGCCTGGGCGATGTTGACGTCGGCGAGCATCGGGTACGGGTTGATCGCGCCGCCGCCGGTGGTGAACAGCACCGTGCCGGATCCGGCCACGATCATGGCGGGCAGCACCGCCTGGACCGCGGCGACCGCGCCGTACAGGAGGCTGTCGATCGGCTGGCGCAGCGATTCGAGGGTCACGTCTTTGGGTGCGGTCATGGTCAGGCCCGCGTGCGGGGAGTACTCCAGCACGTCGATCCGCCCGAACCGCGTGATCGCGTGCTGCAGCGCGGCGGTGACCTGGGCGGCGACTGCGGCGTCGGCAGGGAACCCCTCTGCGGTGATCCCGACGGCGTTGAGTTCGGCGACCAGGGCGTCGAGTTTGTCCTTGCTACGCGAGATGAGGGCGACATCGAATCCGTGGCCGCCGAAGACCTTGGCGATGGACAGACCGAGACCCGGCCCGGCTCCGACGATGGCGATGGTGGGCATGGCGAAGCTCCTTCAGAGGTGTAGCCCCGGCCGGACGGCCGGGTGAGTGGGAATGCGCGACGCGGACGGGTCAGCCGTGCTCGGCCGGCACGGCCGCGCCGGGCGGTGCCCATTCGGTGGGGCATGGCGCGTTCAGGGCGGCGAGCAGCCGCTGGGAGACGGCGCCGAGCTGACGTTGCTGCGCCTTGGTCAGCGGGTCGATGACCAGCCGGCGCACGGCGGCGACGTGGCGGGGTGCGGCGATCGCGACCTTGGCCATGCCGTCGCCGGTGAGCGTCGCCAGGGTGGCGCGCCCGTCGGCCGGGTCGGGGTGCCGGCTCACCCAGCCGCGCTTCTCCAGCCGGATCACCACGTTCGACAGCCGGGACAGCGTGCTGCCGACGTACTGGGCGACCTCGCTCATCCGCAGCGTGCGCTCCGGCGCCATCGACAACGCGGACAGCACCACGTACTCGAAGTGGGAGATGCCCGCGTCCCGCTGCATCTGCGCCTCCAGTGCGGCGGGCAGTTGGGTGAGCACGTAGGCGAACGCATACCAGTGCTGCTGCTCATCGGGGTCGAGCCACTGCGGCTCTGCGACCTCCGGGGCGCCGTCCATCACCCCAACATACTCCAAGTGTGAAGCATCTCCAACCCGCGTTTACTCTTTGCTTGAAGTAAACTGCGCATAGGTTTCAGTACACGCTTGAAGTATATTGGAAGGGACAGCAAGGGCCGATGAACGTCGTCTTGTGATCATCACAGGTGGGTTCGAACGGGCCGGTGGGCGGTGCCGCGGTGTCGGTTGGTCAGCCGCGCCCGGACTTGGCGCTGCGGTTGGTGGGCGCTTCGGATGCTGCCCAGCTGGCGAGGAGGTGGAGGGCGTCTTCGCTGGGGGTGCCGGGCTCGGCGGTGTACATGAGCAGGGTCTGGCCGGGGTCGGCGGCGAGGGGGGTGGCTTCGTAGGGTAGTTCGAGGTCGCCGACGACGGGGTGGTGGACGCGTTTGACGCCGGTGGTGTGGAGCCGGACGTCGTGGCGGGCCCAGCGGATGCGGAAGTCTTCGCTGCGGGTGGAGAGCTCTCCGACGAGTGCGGTGAGGTCGCTGTCGCAGGGGTTGCGGCCGGCCTCGGCGCGCAGCAGGTTGGCGGAATCGTTGGCGATCTTGTCCCAGTCGTGCCAGAAGGTGCGGGCGGCCGGGTTGAGGAACGCGAACCGTGCGGTGTTGACCGGCCGGACCGGGTCGTCGTACATGGGGGCGTAGAGGGCACGGCCGAGGGCGTTGGTGCCGATGACGTCCAGACGGCCGGAGTAGACGACGGCCGGGGTGGTGGTCATCGAATCGAGGATGCGCTGGATCGGTGGGCGCAGGCTTTGTCGGGCGGTGACGAGCTTGAGGGGGCGGGTGCCACCGCTGGCGCGGACCAGGTCGAGGAGGTGGGCGCGTTCGGCCTCGTTGAGCTGCAGTGCGTGGTTGATGCCGTCGAGGACGGATTCGGACACGCCGTGGGCTTCGCCGCGTTCGAGGCGGATGTAGTACTCAACGCTGATCCCGGCGAGGGTGGCGACCTCCTCCCGGCGCAGGCCCTTGACCCGGCGGTTGCCGCCGAAGACGGGAAGGCCCGCCTGTTCGGGCGTGAGCCGCGCCCGGCGGGTGGCCAGGAACTCGCGCAGCTGCTGGCGCACGTCGGCGGCGACCTTCTTGGGTTCTCCCACGTCATCTACGGTACGAGGTCGGCAATCGGCGAAGGAGTCACTGGCGGTACCCCTCTCGCAGACTCTGCCACCGCCTCGCCGATCCAGGTTCCCTGGAAGAAGCCCAGCGGTCGGCCATCGCACGCCGGCCACCGTCGTTTGTCGAGTTCATTGGAGTTCCGTTCGTCATGCCTACGACCGTCGCTGCCTACGCCGCGCTGTCCGCCACCGAACCGCTCAGGCCGCACCCGATCGAACTGCGCGATGTCGGGCCGCTCGATGTGCGGATCGACATCAGGTTCGCCGGGATCTGCCACTCCGACATCCACACCGTGCGCAGCGAGTGGGGCCCGGCCAACTACCCGGTCGTGCCGGGCCACGAGATCGCCGGGATCGTGACCGAAGTCGGTGCGAACGTCACGAGGTTCGCCGTCGGTGACCGGGTCGGCGTCGGCTGCCTCGTCGATTCCTGCGGCGAATGCTCCAGCTGCGAACGCGGCGAGGAGCAGTACTGCCTCAACGGCAGCACCCCCACCTACAACGGCGTCGGCCGGGACGGGCGGCCCACCCAAGGCGGCTACGCCCAGTCCGTCGTCGTCACCGAGCGATTCGTCTGCCGCATCCCCGACGGCATCGGCCTGGACGTCGCGGCGCCGCTGCTGTGCGCCGGGATCACCACCTTCTCGCCGCTGCAACGGTGGGGCGCCGGGCCGGGCAAGCGGGTCGCCGTCGTCGGCCTCGGCGGGCTGGGGCACATGGCGGTCAAGCTCGCCCACGCGATGGGCGCCGACGTCACCGTACTGTCGCAGTCGCTGAAGAAGCGCGAGGACGGCCTGGCGCTCGGCGCGTCCGGCTACTACGCCACCGCCGACCCGGACACGTTCACCGCCCTGGCCCGGACGTTCGACCTGATCATCAACACGGTCAGCGCCCCGGTCGACCTGGACGCCTACCTGTCGCTGCTGGTCGTCGACGGGGTGCTGGTCAGTGTCGGCGGACCGCCCGAGCCGATGCAGGTGCACTCCGGTTCGCTGAGCCTGCAACGGCGCATCCTCACCGGCTCGATCATCGGCGGGCTGCCGCAGACGCAGGAGATGCTCGACTTCTGCGCCGAGCACGGCATCGGCGCCGACATCGAGGTCATCGGCATCGACCAGGTCAACGACGCCTACGAACGGGTCCTCGCCTCCGACGTGCGGTACCGGTTCGTGATCGACACGGCCACCCTGACCTGACCGCCCCACCCAAGCGTCGGTCGGCGGGCACCCGCGACGCCCGCCGACCCGAGCCGCCCGCAAGAAGCGGCCGGACCGCAGAACGCGCCGCGGAGGCTGATCTGGCTCAGCGTCGGCGCCTTGCTGTACGTCGGCGCCTTCGGCATCCTCGCCTTATCCAGCAGATTCGCCGCACGCTCCGACACCATCCAGCCCAACGGCGTCCACACCAGCGGCGACAAACTACCGCGTAGCACTCAGCACGACCTGCTGCCCGCTTCCAGCTAACACACCCCGCACCTTGCGCAGACTCAGGTGCGGGGATTCCGCGAGTTCTGCTCGGCTCTCGGGCCGGCCTCGTCGCCGAAGCAGGACTGCGCAGTGCGGATGGCCTTGACCGGCGCCGCCCCCGGTACCGTGCCAACACATGAGCTATGACCTCACGTTCTTGCTGAAGGACTCGGCCTCACCGTCCGACGCTGAGGACGTCGAGGACGAGGGCTGGGACGACGATGACGACGACGAGGCGCTGGAGGCGCCGGACGGCGCGGCCTGGGAGCGCATCGTCGAGGAGTCGCGGAGCGTCCTGGGCGACGTCGACGTTCGTCGGCATGAGGGCTACTTCGAGCTCGACCACGAGCCCACCGGCATTCAGGTCAGCCTGTACGCGGACGAGGCCGGCGTGACGGTCCCGTACTGGTATTCGGGGGCCGAGGCCGAGGCGATCGTCCGGGTGATGTATCAGATCGGCGAGATCGTGGAACGCTGCACGGGCATGGCCGGACGGGATGAGCAGGTCGGCCTGCCGGTGGCCGACGCTGCTGGCCGGCAGCAGCTCGCGGTCTCCATCTTCAACCACGTGTCGGGCACGGTTGTCCAGCCCCAAGCTGAGGAGTAGAGCGCCGCGGAGCGGTCGGCCTGAAGGAGTGCCGCGACGCGTCCCAGCCAGCGTGCCGGCGGTCGGCGATGCGATGGAGCCGCTTCGGTCGCGCCAGGCGAAGGCCTGTTCATGGGTGGCGTGACACTCCCCCTGGCGTTGGCAGATCTGGGACTGATCGACGAATACGTGTTCGTTGTACAGCCGGTCCTCGCCGGACACGGACCGACATTGCTCACCGGCCTGCGCGAACGCATCCAGCTCGAGCTCGTGGACCGCCATGAGTTCCGGTCGGGGGTGATCGCCCTGCGATACCGGCCCACACGAGCAACGGCTTGACGTGACTTGTCCTGACACGTTGGCCGCTGCCTCGCGACGGATAATGAGCGCATGGCCGGGAAGCGGAAACGGCGACGACGGTTGCGGCCGGACGATCAGGCGACGAGGTTGACCAGGCTGAAAACGCGCCCCACGCTGCCCAGGCGACGCCGCGCACGGCACAGCTCGCCGTACGCCAACACGAAGGAGTGGGCCGGCATCGTCTTGGCCACCGTCGCCGGGCTGGTGTTCGTGTGCATCGCGCTCCAGATGCACTACGACCATCGGATCCTGCAGCAACGTGGGCTGGTCACCACGGGCGAAATCGTGTCGGTGTCGTACACCAAGGGCGGCGCTTTCGCGGAAGTTCGGTTCACCACCGCCGACGGAAGGACCGTCCAGGCCGACGTGTCGAACACTGGCGATGCGACCGAGGTCAAGATAGGCGCGCGGATGGAAGTCCGGTACGACCCGAAGGACCCGACCGGCCGGGTGGAAGACCCGAACGGCGACGGGAGCACCCGCTGGATGGTGGGAATCGGCGGAGTCGTGCTCCTGGCCGGCGCCGCCTACGGCACCTCCCGCGTCGCGTAGTTAGGTGGCCACGGTGCGTAAGTGGATTGCTGTGGCGGCTGTGGTGCTGCTCGGCGGATGCGCAAGTCCCGCGGCAGGCAACGATGCAGTGGTGGCGACCGCGTACGAGGGGTCGTCGGTGCCCTTCGACAGCCTCAAGGCCTTCGTCGCCGAGCGTCCGGTCATTGCGACCGGGACGGTGACCGCCGTGAACGACGTGGCCTACGAGGTGCCGGTCGACCCGAACGCCGAGGGCAACATCCCCGGCGAAGGGCCAGAGGTTTACGGGTCGATCTCGTTCAAGCTCGACTCCGTCATCAAGGGCGACATCAAGCCCGGTGCCACGCTCACGATCGTGTACCTGAGCGGCAAGTGGAACAAAGAAGACAAGAAGGGTCCCCGCCTGGGGTACACCCATGACAAGTTGGCGAACGTACAGAAGGCCGACTCGCGGCTCAAGAGTCCGACCGAACTGGCCGGCACCGCGTTCGCGATTTTTGCGGCACCGAAGCCGGCCACGGTGCCGGTGAAGGCCGCCGGACTGTACGTCGCCGGGATCGCCACGGTCGATGCGAGCGGACAACTCAAATTCGCAGGTCCGTCACCGTTCGTGTCCAAAACGAATACGCCAGCGACGCTCGATGACGTGAAGGCCGCTCTCGGCTGACGCGTCGCACGGACGATCCGGTCGCGGCGCGTCGCGACCGGATCGCTGTCACCAACGGGCGCCGCACCGTGTTCGGTTGGCCGGCCTGCGCGGCGAATCTGCTCCTACACAACGAGCCATGCGCAAGGCAGCGCGGCAGTCGCTGTCAGTGGCACAGACGACCATTCACTCCAGGTCGTTCGTGCTGCGGAAACCGCGTTGGTGGCGGCACGTCCGGCTTACGCTGCGCGGGTGACTGAGCAGGTGCGCACCGGCACGACGACGGCGACGACTCGGGAGTGGCGGATCGACGAGGGCTGGGGTGTCCTTGACTCGCCGGACACGCCGGGCGGGTGCTGGGCGCACTTCAGCGCCATCGACATGCCCGGGTTCCGGGCCCTGGAGCAGGGCCAGGTGGTCCGCCTCGACTGGGAGTCCCCCGGCCAGGACGGCTTCGACTACCGAGCCGTCCGCGTGGTCCCGTGACCGCGCGGCGACCTGAGCCGCGCGGAGGGTGCTACGCGGTGGCGAGGTGGAGGTGGTGTTCGACGCGGGCGGCGGTGGCGAGGATGTCGGGGGCGCGCAGGTGGTGGACGCGGGCGTTGTCGGAGGTGGCGCCGTGGCGGGACAGCATCTCGGCCATGCGGGTGCGGACGTCGACGCGGGTGCCGTCCGGGCCGACGGTCTGGTCGGCGTACGTGAGGGCGTCGGCGACCAGGGACAGCTCGCGCGGGAACTCCGCCAGCTCGTGGTGCAGGCCGCGGACCTCCGCGACGTAGCAGGCGCCCGAGTGGTAGGCGACCAGGGCGTTGATCCGGGCGGCCCAGCCGGCGCCCCGCAGGAACCGGGCGCCGTCCAGCGGGTGGAAGCCGGTGTCGCGCACGGGGTCGGCGTAGCCGATGTCGTGCAGCCAGGCGGCGGCGACGACGCGGTCGCGGTCGGCCGGGGACATCGCGGGGCCCAGGGCGGCGCAGAGCTCGACGGCCCGGGCGGCCACGCCCGCGGTGTGTGCCCAGCGCTGCGGCAGGTCGGTGAGCAGGGCCTCGGCGAGGTCCCTGGCCGCGGCGACGTCGACCCGCTGCCGCACCATGGTCGTCATACCTACGACCGTAGGACGCTGAACGCCCGGTGCCGAGATCCCGGAAGGGAGTTCGCGCCTGCTTCACCTGTTGTTCATCTTTAGGGAGCGAACGAGAACTGGTATACGTGACCATGCGCATTCTCGCGGTCGACCAGGGGACGTCGGGCACCAAGGCCGTGGTCACCGACGGCCGTGGGGCGGTGCTGGCGATCGCCGAGGAGCCGCTGCGGCCCTCGTACATCGGCGGCGGCGGTGTCGAGCAGGACCCGGGCGCGCTGCTGGAGTCGGTGCTCACCGCCGGCCGGCGTGCCGCCGAGGGGCACCGGATCACCGCGGTCGCGCTCGCCAACCAGGGCGAGACGGTCCTCGCGTGGGACCGGGCGACCGGCGCGCCGCTCACGTCGGCGATCGTCTGGCAGGACCGGCGCGCGGAGGCGGTCTGTGACGCGCGGCGGGCCCACGAGACGACGGTCGCCGCCCGTACCGGACTGGTCCTCGACCCGTACTTCTCCGCGCCGAAGATGCGCTGGCTCCGCGAGCACCTCACCACCGACGGTGTCGTCACCACCACCGACACGTGGCTGGTGCACCAGCTGTGCGGCGCGTTCGTCACGGACGCGTCCACGGCCAGCCGGTCGCTGCTGCTCGACCTCGACACGGGCGCGTGGAGCGGGGAGCTGCTCGACGTGTTCGGCCTCGGTGGGGAGGCGCTGCCGGAGGTCGTGGCGAGCGACGCGGTCGTCGGCACGACCACGGCGTTCGGCGGCGAGGTGCCGGTGACCGGGCTCATCGTCGACCAGCAGGCGGCGCTGCTCGCCGAGGCCTGTCTGCGGGCCGGGGAGGCGAAGTGCACGTACGGTACGGGCGCTTTCATGCTCGCCCAGCTCGGCGCGGCACCGAGAAGGTCGGCGCACGGCCTGTCGGCGTCGATCGCGTGGCGGCTGCGCGACCGGGTGGAGTACTGCCTCGACGGGCAGGTGTACACGGCCGCGTCCGCGGTGCGCTGGCTCGCCGACCTCGGGCTCATCGACGGCGCCGACCAGCTCGACACCGTCGCCGCCGACGACAACGGCGGCGTGCTGTGCGTGCCGGCGCTCGCCGGGCTCGCCGCGCCGTGGTGGGACGCCGGCGCGACCGCGCAGCTCACCGGCATGACGCTCAGCACCGGCCGCGGCCATCTCGTCCGAGCCGTCCTGGAAGGCGTGGCCGCGCAGGTCGCGGCGGTCGCGCGGCTCGCCGGCGACGACCTCGGCACGCCCCTGACGCGGCTGCGGGTCGACGGCGGGCTCACCCGCTCGCGGGTCCTCATGCAGGCGCAGGCGGACCTCGCGCAGCTGCCGGTCGAGGTGTACCCGTCGCCGCACGCGACCCCGCTCGGCGCCGCCGCCTGCGCCGCGCTCGCCCTCGACCCGGCACTGACCGCGGCGGACGTGACCGGCGGGTGGCAGCCGTCCGCGGTCTACGAGCCGCGATGGTCGCCGGACCGGGCCGCCGAGCACATGGCCCGCTTCCACGCCGCGGTCGAACACCGATGACCACCTACGACGTCGCGGTCATCGGCGGCGGCCTCGTCGGCGCGGCGATCGCCCGCATGCTCGGCGGCACCTCGCTCACCGTCGCGCTGGTCGAGGCCCGCGACGACGTCGGCGACGGCACCAGCAAGGCCAACACGGCGATCCTGCACACCGGGTTCGACGCCACCCCGGGCACGCTCGAGGCCCGTCTCGTCGCCCGCGGGTACACCATGCTCGGCGACTACGCGAAGGCCACCGGCATCCCGGTCGAGCGCACCGGCGCGCTGCTGGTCGCGTGGAACGACGAGCAGCTCGCGACGCTACCCGCACTGCGGGCGAAGGCGGAGCGCAACGGGTACCTCGAGTGCGAGCTGGTCAGCGCCGCCGACATCTACGCGAGCGTCCCCGACCTCGGTACGGGCGCTCTCGGCGGTATGACCGTGCCCGGGGAGTCGATCACCTGCACGTGGACGACCAACCTGGCCCTCGCCACCGACGCCGTCAACCGCGGCGTGACGCTCCTGCTCGGGCACCGCGTCATGGACGTCGACAGCACTCCCGATGCCGTTCGCCTCGTGTGTACGGGCGGCGACGTCACCGCACGCTGGGTGGTCAACGCGGCCGGGCTCGGCGCCGACACCGTCGACCGGCTGTTCGGCCACGAACGGTTCACCGTGACGCCGCGCCGCGGGGAGCTGTTCGTGTTCGACAAGGCGGCCCGGCCGCTGGTGCCGTGCATCGTGCTGCCCGTGCCGTCCAAGGTGGGCAAGGGCGTCCTGGTCAGCCCGACGGTCTACGGCAACGTCATGCTCGGCCCGACGGCGGAGGACCTCGACGACCGCACCGCGACCGGCACCTCGCCGGAGGGCCTCGACTTCCTGCTCGACAGAGGCCGCGCGCTGCTGCCGCGCCTCCTCGACGAGGAGGTCACCGCCACGTACGCCGGCCTGCGCGCCGCGATCGACCGCGACGACTACCTGATCGACGTCGACCCCGCGCGCCGGTACGTGCTCGTCGGCGGCATCCGCTCCACCGGCCTCACCGCCGGGATGGCGATCGCCGAGCACGTCGGCTCGCTGCTGTCCGGCCATCTGGACGTGACGCCCCGCGACGAACTGCCGGACCCACCGCGCATGCCGAACCTCGGCGAGGCGTTCCCCCGCCCGTACCAGGACGCGGCCGCGATCGCCGCCGACCCGGAGTACGGGCGCGTCGTGTGCTTCTGCGAGCGGGTCACGATGGGCGAGATCCGCGACGCGTACACGTCCCCGATCCCGCCGGCGGATCTGAACGGCCTGCGCCGCCGTACACGGGCGATGAACGGCCGCTGCCAGGGCTTCTACTGCGGCGCCCAGCTCCGCGACCTGGTCGAGACGCTCGGAGGCACCAGTGGTGGGCATGAATGAGCACGTCAGGGTCGCGATCGTCGGCGGCGGGCCGGCCGGGCTCACCGCCGCCGCGGCCCTCGCCCGGCGGCTCGGCGACGGGGTCCTCGTCCTGGAGCGGGAGGCTGCGACCGGTGGCATCCCAAGGCACAGCGCCCACCTCGGGTACGGCATCCGCGACCTTCACCGCTTCGTGTCCGGCCCCGCCTATGCCCGCCGCCTCACCGACGCGGCCCTGTCGGCCGGCGCCCGGCTGGAGACCGAGGCGACCGTCACCGGCTGGACCGGTGACCGCTCCCTCGAGGTCACCTCCCCCCGCGGCCGGCGCGTCATCACCGCCGACGCGGTCGTCCTCGCCACCGGCGCCCGCGAACGCCCGAGACCAGCCAGGCACATCCCCGGCGACCGCCCCGACGGCGTGTACACCACCGGCCAGCTCCAGCAGCTCGTCCACCTGTACCGGCGCGACATCGGCACCCGGGCGGTCATCGTCGGCGCCGACCTCGTCAGCTGGTCCGCCGCCCTCACCCTGCGCCACGCCGGCTGCCGCCCCGCGCTCATGACCACCGAGTCGCCGCACGCGACGCTGCGCGTGCCGGGCCGGCTCGCGTTCGGCGTCCCCGTCCTGACCCGCACCCGCGTCACCGCCGTCAACGGCCACGGCCGCGTCGAGTCCGTCGACATCGAGGACCTGCGCACCGGCCGCCGCCACCGGGTCCCGTGCGACACCGTCGTCCTCACCGGCGACTGGATCCCCGAACATGAGCTCGCCCGCACCGGCGGCCTCGCCCTCGACCCCGGCACCCGCGGCCCGCGCGTCGACACCACCCTCGCGACGAGCGTCCCGGGCGTGTTCGCGGCCGGCAACCTCCTGCACCCCGTCGACACCGCCGACCTGGCCGCCCTCGACGGCCGCCACGTCACCCCCGCCGTCCTGTCCTTCCTCGCCGGTGCCGCCGCTGATGTACGACCCGTCGCCCTGACCTGCGAGCCCCCGCTGTGCTGGGTCGCACCGCAGCGGTTCCACCCGACCGGCCCGCCCCCGGTCCGCGGCCGCCTCCAGCTGTGGACCGACACCTACCGCCGCTTCCCCCACGTCCTCGCCACCCAGGACGGCCACCGCATCGGCGCCGCCCGTCTCCCCTGGCCCGCCGCCCCCGGCCGCGTCTTCCGGGTCCCGTTCAGTCTCGTCACGGCCGCCGACCCCACCGGCGGCCCCGTGACCATCTCGCTCGCCTCCTGACGGGCTTCCGGGCGGGCGTCCGTCAGAGGATCTGACTGACCTTGGTGGCGATGTCGACCAGCGCCCAGCCGGCGAACAGGGCCAAGGCGCCCCTGGCGATCCAGGCGACCATCGCCGGCATCCGCTGCCAGACGGTCTGGTCGCTGCCGATCCAGCGGTCGCCGAGCCACGTGACGAGGACCGTCGCGAGCAGCGGAATACAGAGAACGAGGGCCACGGCGACGAGCGGCGGGTCGAGCAGCGTGAAGTCGACACCGTCACTGTGGACCATCATCGACCCGATGACGAGCGTCGCTCCGAGCGGCACGCTGACCCGCCGCCACCACACTGGACCGAAGCGCAGACCCCGGATGGCAACCCAGACCAGCCCGCCGATCGCGCCGATGACGGTGCAGACCAGCATGAGGTTGACGGTGCCGGCAAGGGTGAACTGGCCCATGACGAAGCCGTCATCGCTCAGCACCCCGGTCGCCCGGGGATGGTTCATCCGGGCCAGCGCGAGCATGATCAGCCGCCCGCCGACACCCCCGGCGACCAGCCCGGCAACGCCACCGGCCAACACCGCGACCCCCAACCTGCGGACCCACTCAACCCCACTGGCCAGTGTCGATGTCTGCTCTTGCACGGTCATTCAACGCCTCCGACGCTCAGAGCCAGTGATCGTAGTTACCTGATCACCGCCTCCGTGTCGCCTTTGCGCGCCAGCCCCGTCCGCTGCTTGACACCCCGACGCCAGCCAGCGCCGCCAGGCCGTTGCGGACGGCCGGCGGCTCCTGCAGCCCGCCACCGTCACGACAGGCACCAGCTATTGACCAAGGTGCAAGGCACCGGACGAGTCAAACCAGGACGTCAGGTCACTGTCAGTAGGGGTCGACCGTCATGACGAGTAGTTGCGAGTCGCGCGCATCTGCTTGATATGCGTGCACGCCGACGCCGCTGCCGCCCGCAGAAACGATCGAAGATCAGGAGGATGGCGGAGGCCCTGCGCCTTGCGGTCATGACCGATGATCGCACCATGAAGTACAGCCATGCGTGTCCCAAGTGTCATGCGTCGGACATCATTCGCATTCCAGGCCACACAGGTGCGTACGGATCCGGTAACAACATCCAGGTAGGCCAGTTCACAAGGCCTGTCCCGGTCGCCCGCTATGTATGCATGAACTGCGGCTTCGTCGAAGAGTGGGTAGACGCGCCGCAGCACCTTGCCAAGCTTCGCGAAAAGTTCGGGCCGAGGAGCCCGGCGTGACGCCCTGGGTGTCCCGCCAGGTCGACCACTGGTGGCTGCACGCCCGCCCGTCTTGCCGCGACCAGGCAAATCCAGCGGTCCATACCCTGTACCGGTGAGGCGCCTGGCAAGCCCTCTTGGTTTCCGCATCTGCCGCCGACCGTGCGCGCTGGCCAACTGTACGGCCATCACGGTCCGTAGGCTCGCTTGTCGTCTGCCGCATCTCTTGGACGCTCGCACATGCCGAGAGGCGGACGGTGAGCGCGTGCCGCGCCGTGTCGGAGAATTGGCTGATGTCGCAAGCGCACGTCCTTGTCTCCCCATCACCGCTGGGCGCGCGTGCGCAGGAGTTCCTGACCATGCACGCGCGGGTGGCGCCGCTCGAGCCGGGGCCGAGTGATGACGAGTGCCGGGCTGCGATGCGTTCGGTGCTCGGATACAGCGATAAGGGTATCCTGGCCACGTTTCGGCGTATTCAGCGTCGATATTCTGGATTGACCTACTTCAGCGTGTTTCGTCAAGCCGAGATCCTGTTCGAGCCCACATTCGAGGTCGATCTCGATACAGGACAGGTCGTCTTTGCGTACGCCGTCATGGACGCCACGCCCGACGGCTGCCGCAGTGGATCTGTGCGCCCCGACGAAACGGTGTGGTTCGGCTTCCTGGACCGTGACGCGCCGGCGTTTCCCTCACTCGATCACTTTCTGGAGTGCGACGCCCTGCTCCACCACGCCCACCAACAGCGACTCCTGTCCACGGAGACACCGCCGGACGCCAATGCCTACCTGACCGCCCTACGTGCCCGTCATCCACGCCTACGGCCGATGAACTCGGCGAGCGGATTCTCGGTGGGGTGGTGGACCGATGATGAGAGGCTCGTGTGCATCAACGGACTCGAGGCGCGGCTGACGGCCGACGGACACGGCATGAGCCCGACGCCGACCGTCGTGACGACCTGGCTCATCGACGAATCCTCCCGATAGGGGCCACCCGCAGCCACGCCAGCGGTTCCGCATCCGCTCATAGCCGCCGACCGTGCGCGCTGGCCAACTGTACGGCCATCACGGTCCGTAGGCTCGCTTGTCGTCTGCCGCATCTCCTGGACGCTCGCACATGCCGATGTCCGCGCACGTGATCTTGGAGTAGCGACGCTTCGGCTGACTCGGCCCTCCCGCATCGCCGAGGACGTGTGCCCGATCAGGATAGAAGCGCATGGAAAACGGATATCTTGGCGGAGCGGTGATGCCGGACCTCGCTGGTAGCCTGCGATGCCGTGGATGTTGCAGCGCTCGTAGCCGAGCTCGCGGCCGACGACCAGCGCGAGCGCGACGCTGCGATTGATGCGCTCGCGGCGGCGGGGGCTGCGGCGGTCGCGCCGGTGCTCGCTCTCCTTCGCGACGAGTCCTCACCGGTCGCTGCCGGGGTCGTCATCCAGGCGGTGCAGCGGATCGGGGCGCCGGCGCTCGCCTCACTCGTGGCGCTGCTGTCAGGTGAGGGCTCGACCGAGGTGGCGCGCCGAGCGGGGTGGGCCCTCGCCGGGCTGAACGTCGATGACCCGGCCGTGTTCGTGCCGTTCTTGCGCCATCGTTCCCCTGCGGTCCGCAGCCGGGTCGTCGCAGTGCTGGGTCAGCGTGTCGCTGTGGCATTGCACGAACTGCTGCCCCTGCTCGGTGACCCGGACGACGATGTGCGCGCCGCCGTGGTGTGCGCGTTGCCAGCGCTCGGCGCCGCTGCGGTCGACGCGCTGCGGGCCATCCGGCGCGCGCCCGCACCCGACCGTCACAGCCGACGCACCGCGCTGACGGCGCTGGCCCAGGTCGGTGGCGCGGCGGCGCTCGACGACACTGACCGGATGGTCGTCGAGCGTCTGATCCGGGTGAAGCAGGCGCACGAGATGCCCGAGCCGATGCACCTGTGCAGCACGTGGTTTGCCGTGCCCACCGCAGACCAGGCCGCCGTGCTGAACGCGCTCGACCTGTCGGACCCGGTGCCGGTCACGATGCGGCTCGGGGCTGCGGCCTGGAACGCCGACCATCATGCGTGGGACCACGAGCACGGCGGCTGTGCCCGGGTTTACGTCTCACCGACGCTGGAGGGCTGGACCCTCGCGTTCGGCCGACCGGTGCCGAGCCACGACGCCGGCGAGGACGCTGTGCGAGGCCATGCGGCCGCGACCGCCGTGGCGCTGAGCCGCCGCTTCGGTGCCGCCCACTGGTACGGCATGAGCTGCGGCGACGGCTGGACCGCCTGGTGCATCGCGGTGGAAGGAACGGTCGTCGCCGAGTCCGACGGCAGGTTTGACGACGACCTCGATGACGATGACGAGGCTCCGCCAGGCCCGACAGTGCCATGGCCGGAACCGATCATCGTGGTGGCCGGACAACTACCGCTGTTCGACGTCGCGGCCGCGACCGGTTCCGACCCGTCTGTGCCGACGCCCGACCCGGTCATCCGAAGCCGGCTCGCGGCCCAGCTGATCGAGCAGTGCGCGGTGCTGATGGAGGAGGGCCGCACGGCCGGGTACCTCGCCGCGTCCACCGTCGCTGGTCGCCTGTCGGTCGACCCGGGCTCGATCGGCCCCGGCACCAGACACGAAGGACACGGCGTCCTCGCGCTCACCGCCTGCGGCCGCAAGCACGGCGTCCCACCGGCCGCCCTGGAAATCTGATCACGTCCGGGCGCGGCACGCCATGGTGACCACCACAAGGGGTAATGGCGCGTAGATCACCGGCGCACGTCCGCGCCGCCGCCCTGACCGCTCCGTTCCGGCATCTCAGGCCTCAGCCACAGGACGGCGCAACGGCCTGACACCGGCTGCACTACCCATCTAATCCGGCAGCACTGCCGGGCGGCCTGCTGACCGTCCGAACACATCGACACGCACGCTGAAGATCGAACGCTCGCTCATGCCGCAGGTCTCGCGCGGCAACCGGTTCGAAGATCGTCACGCTTCGTGGTGACTGGCGGGCGCATCGAACCGTGCGGCTGTGCGCGCTTGTGCCGAGAAGCGCGCACCCGATCATGATCTCGATTCTTGGAGGAGGGTCAGAGGAGGATACGGGCCAGAAGCACGGTGTCTTGGCCGTCTCGGGCCGTGGTCAGGCCCATGGACTTGATCGGGGCCATGTCGGCGGTGCCGGGCACGTAGATCGCGGCCGTCGGGTTCTGCAGAGCGCCCTGCATCGTCTGTTTGAAGAGCGGGGTGGACGACAGCGGGGTCTGGGCGCCGGCGTACTTGGCGGTGCGCAGGACCAGATGGTCGCCCTGGACGGTGCAAGTGGCCTTGGCGGTGCTCACGACGGAGGCCAGGTCGTTCTTGAGCTGCGTGGCGGCTGCCGCAGTGGGCAGCCGGAGGTCCAGCTGGACCGGCAGGCCCTGCTCGTCGGTGTCGGCGCCGGCGATGGTCAGGGTGAAGGACTTGGCGGTCGGCAGCGCCTTGGCCAGGGATTCGCCGCCCTTGAGTACGGCCGGGTCGCCGACGGATCCCGCGAGGAGGTCGGTGAAGAGTTCGGGGTGCTCGCTGAGGTACTTGTCGACGGCCTCGTCGTCGTTCGGGTCGATGTTCGGCGGGAGCTTGAACGGGGGCTCGTCGGAGCCCGCCGGCTCGGCGCCCATGAGGGCTTCGGGGAACAGGAACGCGGTGAGGGCCATGCCCTCGGCGCCGAACGCGGACAGGTCACCGGCGGGGCTGTCGGCCGCGGCGGCCATCCGCGCGTCGGAAGGGAGCGCGCCGAGGTTGGCGATGAGGTCGGCGCCGTTGCCCGTACCGGTGAAGGGAACGTTCTTGGTGTTGATGAACCGGGCGCGCAGTTCGAGCGCGTCGTCGGTGGCCTGCAGGCCGGCGATCAGGGTGCCGGACAGCTCGGGCATGGGTGCGGCGCCCGCGGTGTCCGTGAGCTCGCCCGGCCCACCGAACGGTGCGCCCGGGCCGCCGATGGACTCGCCGAAGGCCAGGTCGGAGACGGTGGGCTCCAGGGCGGCGGCGCGGCTCAGGTCGGCCCAGGCGAGGCCGGGCTGGTCGGCGGGGAGCTTGGCGAGGGCGGCCGTGAAGGCCGGGTCGGCCGACAGGTGCGGGGCCTTCGCGGCGGCGTCGGCGGTCTGCTGGGAGTCCTTCTTCGCGAAGGCGAGCAGCGCGTAGCCGTCGAGCATGGCGAAGCCGAAGTGGTCCGATCCTTGCTTCTGCTGTACGGCGGCGAGGCTCTTCTTCGCCTTCTGCGAGTCCTTCGCGGCGACGGCTGCGAGCACCGTGGGCTTGCCGGCGGCGTCCGGCCAGACGGCGACGCCGATCCGGTCGTCGAACCAGGCGGCGACGTCGTCGTAGGAGATCGATGCCTGGAGGTCACTGAACGCCTGGCGTTTGGTCTCGTCGACCGACTTCGGGCCGCTGCCGCCCGCGCGGCGTAACAGCGCGTCGAACTTGACCCGCTGCCCGATGCCAGGTGCCAGGTCCAGGCGGGCGAACGCGGCGACCGAGGCCGGCATGACCGCCTCGGGGAGGGTGCCGACCGGGCCGTTCCAGTAGCGGACGACGGCGAACGCGCCGCCGGCCACGAGCACTGCGGTGGCGACGCCGGCGGCGGCCAGGACCGCGCCGAGGCGGCGGGGTTTGCGCGGCCCCGGGGTTCCGTCCTCGAACATCACCTCGGCGGACGCGGGGACGCCGGCGAGCAGGGTCGTGTCCACCGACGCCAGACCGTCACCGAATGCTGGAGGGTTGCCGAACGCGGCGCCGTCGCCAAACGTCGGACCGTTGCCGGCCGCTGAAGCTCCGCCGGACGCGGGAGCCGGGGCACCTCCGGGCGGCAGGCCGGCGTCGGGCAGGGCCGGGTAGTCGCCGGGCGCCGACGCAGCGGCGGCCTGCGAAGCAGGAGGACCCTCAGGGATTTCGGAACCGGGCACGGACATGCGGTATTGCCCCCCGTAGATGTGACCGGCATCGTAGCGAGGAACCCCATGCTCGAGGTCCCCCGAACAGCCATGTGTCAGTCGATGACGCGGCGATTGACGGCGTCTCCGCCGCAGTAGTCGTCGGGATGTTCATGGGGTTCGCCGGGTGTACCCGTCGACCGGCTGACGCGGTGTCGCGCCGTACAGCACCCGCAGCAGGTCGGCGTACCCGGATTCGGTGCCGATGGCCTGCCGTTGTTCAGGATGCGTGAGGTAGTAGTGGAGGGTATGCGCGAGGAACAGCGCGTTGACGGTGTCCGTGCTGATCCGCCGGCTGCTGGCCAGTCCACGGCGTCGAACCAGCTCGGGTTTGGCGTACCCGAGCCGCAACGACCAAGCGGACGGTGTGGTCGGCGGTAGTGCACTTGGGGACAGGGCGTCCCACGGCACGGTGACGGAGCCGAGTGGGTTGCGTTCCGTGAGCCCGTCCTGTCGAAGCCACAGACCGCTGCCGCGCCATACCGCCGCGACGAGCAGCGCCGCCAGCACGACCAGCACGGCAGCGAGCACGTCCGACGTCCTGGACATCGGGTCCCAGGCGGGATCGCCCTCCCGGGCATGCGCGGCCATCCGGGACGTGGCCTGGGCCGTGCTGATCAACACAGCGGCGGCAGTGGCGAGGACCTGACGGGGGTGCGAGACGGTACGAAACGCTGCCGACCGGGCATCGACGACGAACGCCGCAGGCCGGGGCCTGGCCAACGCGACGAGCGACAGCACGCTGGACGCGAGCACGAGCAACGACAGCACCGCCGGGATCGCGTACCTGGTGTCGCTGTCCGGCGCCGCCAGCAGCTGCACCCCGGCGGACCCTACCGCGATGAGGACCACACCACCGATCATCGAACGCGGATACCGTCCGATGCCGTCGAAGATCGCGGAGAACATCCCGGCAGGGTACGGGGGTACGGCCAGCGCTGGCCAGCATGTGCGACGCTTCGGCTCGGTGCCCGCCGCAGGTGCAGGCTTCAGCTCCAGCGGACTTCACGACGGCTGCGGGGATCACTCGTCAGGGACACATGACCCAGTTGGGGACATGAGCTCCGCCCTGTCTGGATCGGTGCGCTACCTGTCCGTCGCAGCACGGCTGCGCGACTTGATTCTCATCGACGTCTACGTGCCGGGCAGCAGCCGCCGTCCGAACGCGATTGCGCGCTTGTCTGCGACCGCGGCCGGGATGCGCTCGCCGAGACGCGCGATTTGACGCGTCGGTCGAATCCGTAGCCGCTGGTCGCGCGGTAGGCACGGGCGTCGCTGACGTTCCACAGCGGAGGACCCGCTGAGGACGTGGAGTTTCAGCGGTCGCGGTTGGGTCTTGGAAGTTCAGGAGTGTTGCGGTCATCGACCAGGCCGCTGCGTCGTACGGTGTGAACGACCGCTGGGTCCAGCAGCAATGCCAGACCGTCGTTTTCGCCCGCGTAGAGCGTGAAGACACGAACCGGCGTGCCCGCCGCGGCGAGCAGGTCGTTCACGACGGCGAGGGGGCGAACGGTCGCTTCCAACCACGGCGAGTTGTAACGCCAATCGTCGGCGTCCAGGACCGGGAAACGGCATCCGTTGATGTCCAGGACGTAACCCTCCTCGTCGCCGTTGCCGCATACCGTGCGGATCCGCAGTGTGACACCGAATCGCCGCAGCGCCGGAGCCATCTCGCCGAACAGGTCCTCAACGCCGCCCTCCGCAAGGTCCTCGCCGTCGGCACGAAAGGTCACATCGTCAAGGACGGCGCAGTTGAAGGGATACCCTCCTGCCGCCACCTCGCGCCGCTGGTCGTCCACCGCGGCGGCTGGCAGGTCGCTCCAGAAGCCGACGTCCGCGAGTGTCGACGCGAGCTACGCCCACCGACGGTCCTGCCCGGCTCCGGCGGGTCGGCGACGCAGCCACGACAGCCTGATGCGACGCATCCTCATGCCCCACCCGACGTGGCGCCGGCTCGGCCTGGCCGGCTCATGGCTGCCATGGTCACCCACGCAGACGCGTGCTACAAGATCAGGCGCGCACGTATGCCGCGGCGAGCGCCCTGGCGTTCATCTGATGCATCGTGATGTATGGCTGCCATCACCGTCCCAGCCGTCAGCGGCGGGCCCCCGAACGAGTTCGTACTGCGTGCGGCGACCGCCGAGCACCTCGGCCTCTACCGCCGTCAGACCCGGCTACACTGCGAGTCAGACCTACGGGTCTTCCTATGCTGGTGCGCCGACCATGACCTCGATCCGCTCGCAGCGGTCCGGACGGATATCGAACGGTACCTGCGCTGGCTGCAGGACGTACGCCAGTACCAACCATCTACAGTGTCCCGACGGTTGTCGATCGTGGTCGTCTTCTACCGGACCTGCGTCATCGACGGCATCCTTGCCCACTCACCCGCCGGCCACCGTGCCTGCGGAGTCGCCCACCCTCGGGCTCGGGCACCTGCATCCTACGGGTCCGGGGCAAGGGCGGCAGGGTCGTGCTCATCCCGCTGCCCCCGGCCGTCGCCCGGGCCATCGAACGCGCCGTCAACGGCCGCCTCGACGGGCCGATCCTGCGCAGCACGCTCGGCACCCGGATGGACCGACACGCTGCGACCCGCCGGCTCAAGCACCTGGCCTCCACCGCCGGCGTCCGGATGCCGAGGAAGCACCCACACATGCTGCGGCACACCTTCGTCACGACCAGCCTGCGCTGGCAGGCCAACGTCAACTACGGCCACTACATGACCCAGAACGCAATTGCCGCCACCGACGGCTATGGCCGCTGGATCACCAGGGGGCAGGATGCCACCGTACGGCTGTGGCAACTCCCCGACTCGATCAGCGACGAGGTTCCCGGGCAACAGCAACTCTGGTGAACCCGGTGCCACTTCCCCCGACGCAGCGGGCAGCCCACTGCCCGCCAACACGATCGGTCAAGCGTCCGGAGCTGCCGCCGTTCGCGCACGGATGGGCGGGAACTGCCATGGTCATGATTCATGCACCGTGCCGCCAACACTTCGGGTCGTCGGTACGAAGGTAAGTTGTAATCCTGCGTGGGCTCTGTTGCATCCGCCGTTCGGCAAGATCGAAGCAGACGTGAGCAGTGAGGTTCTCGAACCGGCGGGCAGCCGTACCACCGCAGTCAGCGTTCGCCAGCTTGCGGTTCCCGCCGGAGGTGGTCATGGTCGCCGTTCGGCTGTACCTGCGGTACAACCTTTTCCTACCGCGACGTCGAGAAGTTACTGCTCGAGCGTGGTGTCGAGGTCGATCACGTCACGATCTTCCGCTGGGTCCAGCGTTTGACACCGCTGCTGGCTGACGCAGCCAGGTTCGGCTGGCATTCACCAGGCGACAGGTGGTTCGTCGACGAGACGTACATCAAGGTCAACGGCGTATGGCGGTACGTGTACCGGGCCGTCGACCAGTATGGCCAGGTCATCGACGTGCTTTTCTCCGCCCGCCGTGACGCTGCCGCGGCCCGCCGGTTCCTCCGCCGGGCGTTGGCCACGTTGAAGGTAACACCGAGCGAGGTGGTCACAGACGCGGCACCGGTGTACCCGGCCGTGCTCGATGAGCTGGTCCCTTCGGCCTGGCACCACGTGGAACGGCACGCCAACAATCGGATTGAGGCCGATCACAGCCAGCTCAAACACCGGCTCAGACCGATGCGTGGACTCCGTACTGCCCGGACCGCGCAGACGATCATCGCCGGGCACGCGTTCATGCAGAACGTTCGCCGCGGCCACTACGAACTCGGCGTCGACGCTCCACGCGGACTCCGACTCGCTGCCGCGTTCACCGCGCTCGCCGCCACCATCTGACACCGGCCCGCACCGGCCTTAACCGCGGTCTCCCGATCGCCAAGTGCAACAGTGCCCGTCGTCGCGTACGGCAGCAACCCGCCCTGTCGAATTGGTGCAGCAACGGGCCAAGTCGGCCTCGAACACGGCCGTGCGCTGGAAGCTCTCACGGTCGGTTCGCGTCGTACAGGGCGACCTCCGATACGGTGTGCAGGCTTGCCGGACCGCCTGCGTGGTGGAGTTGCCGGTGATGAGGAACTGGGTCCGTCGACCATCCACTGTGGTGGCGCCGACCGTCCCGAAGTCAGGGGAGCCGTGTCGCCGGCCGCTGGTCAGGCGCGGGAGAATTCCATGACCCAGTTGGATTCCCACGTGTGTCCACCGTCGGCGGAGAACTCTTGCTCCCAACGTGCCGAGGTGGAGGTGATGTCTGACCAGATGAAGTGCGCCTTGATCGGCCTTCCGTCGTGGGTGTCGTCGCCGTAGAAGTCGCCGCGGCCGTCGGTGAAGGTGCCCACCACCGGCGGGTAGAGCAGGCCGGTGGTGCTGCTCGCCCAGTGGATCGACCACTCCTTGCGTTCGACGTCGAACAGTCGCAGCGAGAAGCCGCGGCTGCCGAGCGTCGGGAAGACGATCTCCTCGGTGTTGCCGGCACCGTCGAAGATGCTCTGGCTGGTCACCGTGCTCGGGAAGTGGTCCCACTCCTCGCTGCCGGCGAAGAGCGTCCTGAGGCGCCGGTTGGCCACGTTCCACGAGCCGATGATGAAGTCGAAGTCGTTCATGCCGGCGATCATGGGGCGCTACCCCTGACATCTTCTGTCAGTGGTCCGGAAGACTGTCGCGGTGCGTGCCAGCCGGTTGTTGTCCCTGCTGCTGTTGCTGCAGAACCGTGGGCGGATGAGCGCCGCACAGCCCGCCGCGGAGCTCGGCGTCACCGCCCGGACCGTCTACCGCGACGTCGAGGCGCTGGCCGCGGCGGGCGTGCCGATCTACGCCGAGCAGGGACCCACCGGCGGTTACCAGCTGATGGACGGCTACCGCACCCGGTTGACCGGGCTGACCGCTGACGAGGCCGAGTCGCTGTTCCTGACCGGCATGCCGCAGCCGGCCGCCGAGCTGGGACTCGGTGCCCAGGTAGCCGCCGCCGAACTCAAACTGATGGCCGCGTTGCCCACCCCGTACCGGGAGGCGTCGAGACGGATCCGGCAGCGCTTCCACCTCGACGCGCCGGGCTGGTACCGGGAGCCGGACGCGGTGCCGCACCTGCTCGCCGTCGCGGAGGCGCTCTGGCAGGACCAGGTCATCGAGGTCCGGTACCGTCGCTGGGCCCCTCGGCCGGGCGTGGTCGGCCGGCGGCTGCACCCGCTCGGCCTCGTCCTCAAGGCGGGAGTCTGGTATCTGATCGCCGCCGGGAGCGGTGAGCCGCGCACCTACCGGGTCTCCGCCATCGTCGAGCTCCGGCAGTTGCCGGAGTTGTTCACCCGCCCGGACGGCTTCGACCTGACCACGTTCTGGCACGCACACGTCGAACGATACGAGCGGGCCGAAACGGCCGAGGTCGCCGTGGTACGCCTGTCGCCTGCCGGGATCGCCGCGCTACCCGACATCCTTGGCCCGAGGGCCGGCCGGCTGGCAGCGCGCACCCTCACACCCGCCGACCCGGACGGATGGCGACGCGTCACCATCCCGCTGGAAACGTGGACCACGCCGCGGCCAGCTTGCTCCGGCTCGGTGCGGACGCGCAGGCGCTCGCCCCTCCCGAGCTGGTCGCACGCATCACCACTACGCTCCGGGCAATGACCAGGCTGTACCCGACGACGTCGAAGGATTGACATATCGAGTCCGCTTGTGCGGCAGCCGCAGCGCGCGGGCTGGCTGAGGTCGCTGCCGACCATATGCGAGGCGTTGCACGCGGCGGTCGAACCGGTGGGTCGGTGGGCTGGCTGCTGTCCGCCGCCTGGACCCCGCTTCGGAATCGGCGGATGAGATACTGCGATTCCCCACCCCGAGCTACCGCGACAAGGCGCTGGCCAAACTCGGACCGGCCGTCGTTGGGCTGCTGGTGAGCACGGCGATCGTCGGAGCGGCGGATCTGCGCGAGGAGGTGGTCGCCTTCCTGGCCAGGACCACGACGGTCTGATCGTGTGCGCGATGGCCGTGTTGCGAGCAGCGGTCGCAGCTTCGCGCACAGGACCACCACCGCCTCGCCGGCATCCGCCACGACGGTCACCGGCCCCGACACCCGGAACCGCAGAGGCCCGGCGCCGGCCCGCCGGGTGGCGTCGATGCTGCTCGGCGAGTGGTTCAAGGTCGCGGACCTCCGTGACGACGACTTCCTCGTCGATGAAGGACAGGTCCGCCTGCACGTGCCGGGTTGCGGACGACAGCAACAGGCCGACCACCGGGTCTGTCGCCGCGCGGCCGCAGGCCGTCGAGGTTGCGAAGTTCCCTTAGCAGATGAGTGCGCTGCCGGCCGAGCACCATCTGCACCGTATCCGAATCGCCTGTTCGTGCGGCCGCTGTCACTTTCAGGAAGAAGTCGTCCCGGAAGCCGCCGCTACGGGGGGCTTGCTTCGGAGAGCCAGCGCCGCAGCTCGACCGCTCCAGCTTCGGTGGTCTCGTAGATCACGCGGTCCGGTTTTCACCGCCTGGGACCCGTCGTTCGGAGCTCACCATGCCGTCGCGGTACAGACGGTCGAGGATCTGGTACAGGTGGCCGGTGTTCAGCGGGCCTCACTGCGGGCCGACTGCCGCTTCGAAGGCGCTCTTGAGCTCATATCCGTAGCTGGGCCCGTGGGCCAGCAGTGAGAGCACCGCGTGGTGGATCGGCATACCCGGACTGTACCCGCATCTTGCATTGTCGCAATGTATTGCGACAGAGTAGCGCCGTGATCTCCTTCATCTGGGCTTCACTGCGAGGGCGCGCGGCGAGGTCGGTGGCACTCCTGCTAGGCGTGCTCACCGCGACCACCGGATTCACCGTGCTTACCGGCGCCATCGACACCGCGCGGCTGGAGGTCACCGGCGAGGTCGACAGCAGCGCCAAAACCGCCTACGAGATCCTGGTCCGACCCAAGGGCACCCGGACGGCGCTGGAGAACGAACGCGCCCTCATCCGGCCCAACTCGCTGTCCGGCATCTACGGCGGACTCACGTTCGACGACGTCAACAAGGTCGCCGCGGTGCCCGGAGTAGACGTCGCGGCGCCGATCGCGATGGCCGGCTACGCCAACGCGGGGATCACCGTCGACGTCGACATCACCGACCTGATCGACAAGAACCTCGACCGGCAGGTGATCCGCCTCGACCGCACGTTTCTCGCCGACCGAGGGCTTTCCACCGTGACCGCCCGCCCGCTGTACGTCTACGTCACCAGGCACGAGATCTCCTGGCCCGTGCTTGAGAACCGGGGGACGACGGTCCGGTTCACCGGCGGCGAGGTACTTCCCGTCGATCAGCTGTGCGACGGCTTCGCGGTACTGGAGGACGGCGCGCCGCTCTGCGCCTGGCTGACCCGGGCGACCATGTCCGACCTGATGACCGACCGCGACTACACCGACATGCAGGTCCTGCAACTGACCCGGGACGGCCGGTTCGAGCAGCGCCCTCCGTCGCCGGCCTCCGACCGGGCGGTCGCCCGCCTCACCTGGCACGTGCCGCTCCTCGTCGCCGGCGTCGACCCCATCGCCGAGGAGCGGCTCGTCGGGTTGCGCCAGGCACTCACCGGCGGCCGGTATCTCGACAGCACCGACCGGACGCGGTCCGACAGCATCAACAGGATCCTGCCGGTAATCGCGACGGACCGGGCGTACCCGGACAACAGCGCGATCGTCACGATGACCCGGACGGCGCTCGACCGACCGCCGCCGGGGTCGTCGGCCCAGGACGCGCTCGCGATGCTCGACGGCCTGCACGGCCAGCAGTTGGCCACCCGCAACTTCACTGCCGAGCAGGCCTTCGCGGAAACGCTCGCCAAGCGTGGCTACCGCCCCGACCTCATTCAGTTCATGCAGGTCGGAGGCGTGCGGTACCGCACCGCTCCAGACGGCACGCTGGTCGCCGAGACCATCGACGCTGACCCGGATGCGTGGCGCACGCCGGAGGTACGCGGACTCGCCGTGCCGTGGCAGATCGACGACACCGCGTTCCGAGAGATCGGCCAGGTCAACTGGAACAACCCCTCGAGCGTCTTCCACAGCACCGAAGTGGTGGGAACGTTCGACCCGCGCAAGCTCGCCACGTTCGACCCGCTCAGCCGCGTGTCGTTGGAGACCTACCAAGCGCCCGAGGCGGTCGGCGCCGACCAGCGCACCCGTGACCTGCTCGGCGACCAGGCACTACGACCCGACGGTAACCCGGCCGGCTACCTCTCCTCCCCGCCGATGCTGCTCACCACGCTGGAGGCGCTGGCCGAGACCCTGCGGGAAACCGACGCGCCCAACAAGGACGCTCCGATCAGCGCCGTTCGCGTACGGGTCACCGGGGTGCAAGGCTTCACGTCGACCTCCCGCGAGCGGGTCCGGATCGTCGCAGAGCAGATTGCCGCAGCGACCGGGCTCGATGTAGACATCGCCTACGGATCGTCGCCGACGCCGCAGACGGTGACCCTGGCCGCAGGCAAGTACCAACGACCCGAACTGCGGGTCACCGAGCCCTGGACGCACAAGGGCGTCGCCGCGGCCATCGTCAGCGCCGTTGACCGCAAGAGCGTCGTGTTGTTCGCACTGGTGCTGGTCGTGTGCGCGCTGTTTCTGACCAACGCGGTCGCCGCCGGGGTCCGCGACCGGCGTGCCGAACTGTCCACGCTCACCGCTCTTGGCTGGCCGGCCCGCCAGGTCTTCACTGCGGTGCTCGGCGAGGTCGCCGCAATCGGCCTGGTCGCCGGGGCTGGCACGGTGTTGCTGGCCGCGCCACTCGGGCTGCTGCTCGACATTCGCCTGACGTGGTCGCAGGTGCTGCTCGCCGTACCGATCGCGCTCGCGCTTGCGCTGCTCGCCGGCGCCGTGCCGGCGGCGAACGCGGCACGGATGCGCCCGGCCTGCGGGCTGCGTCCCGCCGTGGCGCTCCTCCGCCGGACCGGAAGTCCACGCGGTCCGCTCATGCTCGGGCTGGCGAACCTGCTCAGAGTGCCGGGGCGGACGTTGCTCGGGGCATCGGCACTGGCGATCGGTACCACCGCGGCCACGCTGCTGGGAGCGGTCACGTTCGCCTTCCACGGTGCGATCGTCGGAACGCTGCTCGGCGACGCGGTGTCGCTCCAGGTCCGGACGGTCGACACGATCGCCGTGGTGGCGACGGTACTGCTGGGCGCGTTCGCCGTCGCCGACGTGCTGTACCTCAACATCCGCGACCGCGCCGCCGAGCTGGCGACACTGCGCGCGCTCGGCTGGACCGCCGCAGCGCTGGCGCGACTGATCGCCGCCGAAGGCTTCGGCATCGGCGTGCTCGGCGGCGCGTTCGGTGCCAGCCTGGGTCTCGTCGGGGCTGCCTGGCTGGTCGGCGACATCACCACTGGCCTCGTCGTCACCGCGGTCGCCGCCATCGTGGCCGGCGCGCTGTCGGCCACCGCCGCCGCGCTCGTACCCGCCCTGCTCGTCCAGCGCATCCCGACCGCCCGACTGCTCGCCGAGGAGTGACCGATGCCAACAGGTGCCGCACTGACCATCTCCGGACTCACGAACCGGTTCCACACCGGTGCCCAGGAGATCATCGCGGCCGACGACCTCATCGTGGAAGTCGCCGGCGGGAGCTGCACCGCGATCACCGGGCCGAGCGGGTCCGGCAAATCGACACTGCTGCACCTCATCGGCGCCATCGAGGCACCGCACAACGGCACGATCGTGGTGGAGGAGTCGAGGCGACGGCGCTGCGGCGCAAGCAGCTGAGCGAGTATCGCCGGACGGTCGGATTCGTTTCCAGCGGTACCATCTACTGCCCGCCCTGACGGCCCTGGACAACGTCATCGCGCCGGTCCTGCCCTTCCGGGTCGGCTTCGACAAGCGCGCACGCGCACGGGACCTACTTGACGCGGTCGGCCTCGCCGGGCGGGAGCGAGCGCTGCCGGCTCAGCTGCCCGGCGGCCAGCAGCAGCGGGTGGCGATCGCACGCGCGCTCATCGGCGAGCCGAGACTACTGCTCGCAGACGAGCCGACCGGCAACCTCGACTCCGCCAACGGCACGCAGATCCTCGACCTGCTGCTCAACCTGCGCGGAGCACGCGGGATGACAGTGCTGCTGGCGACCCACGAGCATCACATCGCGGCCCGCTGCGACCGACTGCTCCACCTCGCCGACGGGCGGATCACCGAAGACATAGACCTGACGGCCGGCGAGCCTCCGGAGTCGACACTGGCCCGAGCCGCCCAACTGCGGCGTTAGCCGGGCCTGCGGTGTACGAAGCCGAGGGCATCGAGGTGATCAGGACGTAGTCCAGGCCAGCCGCGGTCATCGCGGTCATGGTCGGGGTCCGCGAGTAGACCGGGAGGATCGAGGACGTCAGCCACCGTGGCTGTCATCGCGGAGATGGGTTTGGAGAAGGCGTCCGTTGCCAGGATCGCGGAGCACGCCGGCCTCTCCAGGGCCGCCGCCTTCGAATGCCAAGGGGCATACCAGCTGGCCTGCCTGCGTGAGAAGTCGCGCGGAGTGCGTGGCAATGTGGTCGCCAGGACGGCTCGAAACCGCACTGCCGATTTAACGAAGAACCGTTGACATGGCCAGCGCGCGGCTCGATCATTCGCCGGCTTCCGAGGCTCGCTTGTCCTGCGGGACACCGTCGGGCAACGTCGCCTTCGGTTGGACGTGGGCACACTCAATCGCTCCGAAACAGACGAGCATCCACGGAGCGCTTCAGATCCACAGTAGACGGCCGGCCAGAGACCCCCCGCCGACCGCTGCAGGTCCTCGGCCTACTGACATAGCGCAAAGCGGTGAAGTACCTACCTTGCAAAGGCCCTGAGGTCAGCCCGGCCACCAGCGACCAATGGCGACGCAGGGGGTGCGATGGCATGCTTCAGGATCTACATTCGGCGACTGCGGAGCCCGGTCACCGGCCCGTACGGTGACCGCATGACAGCCGACGTGCCCACGCGATCACCCGGGCCGACTACTCCCGCGGCCCGCGCTCTGGCGCCAGACCTGGCGCGTGGGTTCATGCTGCTGTTCATCGCGCTGGCCAACTCGCACTACTTCCTGACCGGCCCATCGGTGTTGGGTGGCTACCCGCAGAACGGATCGGGTCTCGACGCGGCCGTCACCTGGCTGATCTCGACCTTCGTCGACGGCCGTGCGTTCCCGATGTTCGGGCTACTGTTCGGGTACGGCGTCGCCCAGATCGTCCGCCGCCACGAGGCATCGAGACCTCGGGTGGTGCGCCGGCTGCTATGGCGGCGCAGCGCTGCACTCGTGGTCGTGGGTCTGCTGGACGCGCTGCTGTTCTACGTCGGTGACATCCTCGCGGCCTACGGGGTGCTGCTGTTCCTGGGAGCATGGGCGGTGCGCTGGCACGACCGCTGGCTGGTGCTGACAGCGCTCGCGTTCTTCGTGCTCACCTCCCTGCCGAGCGACGACTCTCTCGTCATCAGCCTGGCCGGACCCGACGCCGCAATGCTTCCGCCGGACGCGGGCACCATGGTGGCCGAACGAGCTCTGGCGGCGCTCTTCGTGGCGTCCCTCGGCCCGCTGGGCTTTATGTGCCCGTTCATGGTGGGGTTGTGGGCGGGCCGCCGGCGCATCCTCGAGCACCCGGAGCGGCACCGCATGCTTCTGGGCGTCACAGCGTCGATCGGCATCGGTGCCGCGGTGCTCGGCGCTCAGCCGGTCTCGCTGATTCTCGCCGGCATGGTGACGCCGCCGAACCAACCGACGCTCGAACTGCTGGGCTCCCTGCATGACACGACCGGGATGCTGGGCGGCTTCGGTTATGCCGCCCTGCTGGCGCTGATCGCGGCCTGGCTCCCCGGACGCCGACGGCCGGTCACCGACGCGATCGCCGCCGCGGGCCAACGGTCGATGACCTGCTACCTGATGCAGTCGGTGATCTGGGCCATCGCCTTCACGCCCTTCCTGCTCGACCTCTCCGGCACCCTGGACGTCGCCGGCACGGCGCTGCTCGCAACGGGAACCTGGATCGTGACGGTGGTCCTCGCCGACCGCATGCGCCACGCCGGCCACCGCGGACCGTTCGAAGCGCTCGTCCGACGTGTCACATACGGACCCGTCGGGGTTCCAAAGCCCGTCACCGTGGTTGACATGGGCAGATGCGACGTTCGGCCATGACGTCGGGCATCATCATGACGCATGCCGCTGCGTCTGATCTACTTCGTGTTCTGCGGTATCGCCGGCTGGCTTGCGCTCCTCACTGCACGTTGATCTGGAACCAGCGGCTTCTGTGTATACGCTGCGGGAGCATAAGCGGTTCTACAACCTACACCGACCGCATCAGGGGATCGTGAATGTCCGGCCGCTGAAGCCGCTGCCCGAACCGATCACCGACCCGGACCAACTCGTCCGGCTGAACATCCACCGGCGTGGCCACCTCGGTGGCGTCCTTCACCAATACGATCACGCCGCCTGAGCTGCCCGGATGGCATTCTTGGCAGGTACAACGCCCCGGTCGACATGACGTTCGCAAAACTGGATCAAGGGGTGCTGGAGGCGCCATCGACCGCGGCAGACCTGGAGTACCACCTCAGCACGCTGTCGCCGCCCGTGCGGCCGCACGGCTATCTGGACGTGCGCTACCTGGACGTGCAGCCGGGTCTTTCGGTTACGGACGTCAGTCGCGCCGCGCCCTCGGCGGGGCGGGTAGCGCGGTACATACTTGGATCGCCGCAAAGGGGAGGTCGACGTGAAAGAAGGCCGCCTTGATTCACTTCCAGTAGGCCGCGCGATGTGGCGCTCGGTCAGCCGCGCAGGTAGGTGAGAACGGCCGAGACTCGGCGATCTGAATGCGGGTCGAGCGGCAGCTTGGCGAAGATGTTGCCGACGTGCTTGCGTACCGCCGCCTCGCTTACGAACAGCTTGTCGGCGATCGCGTGGTTGGTGTGGCCTTCGGCCATGAGCGCGAGAACCTCGCGTTCGCGTTCGGTGAGGCCCGTGAGCGGACCGTCGGCGTGCCGGAGGCCGACGAGTTGGCGGACAACCTCGGCGTCGATGACCGTGCCGCCCACCGCGACGCGGTCGATGCTGTCGAGGAAGTCGCGTACGTGGCCGACCCGGTCCTTGAGCAGGTAGCCGATGCCCCCGCCGGGGGTTGAGTCGAGCAGTTCGCCGACGTAGGCGTCGGCGACATAGGCCGACAGCAACATGATCCCGATGCCGGGATGAGCGGCCCGGATTGTCGCCGCCGCGCGCAGTCCCTCGTCGGTGTGGGTGGGTGGCATGCGGATGTCAGTGACGACGAGGTCGGGGCGGCAGTTGCCCGCGTACGTGAGCAGGGCCTGCGCATCGGCGACGGCCGCGACGACCTCGTGCCCGGCGCGTTCGAGGATCCGCACCAGCCCTTCTCGGAGCAGGGCCGCGTCCTCGGCGACCACGATCCGCAGCGTCTTCGGCCGCGGCGTCAGCGGATCGGGCACGTCATCCTCACCTGGGTCGGGCCGCCGGCGGGGCTGGTGATGCGCAGGTCGCCGTCGAGGGCGTCGAGCCGGGCCCGCAGTCCGGCGAGGCCGGTACCGGCCCGCGGGTCGGCGCCGCCGACGCCGTCGTCGACGACCGAGACGATCAGGGCGTCGTCGTCGGTCCACGCGTGCACCTGTGCCGATCGGGCCCGGGCGTGGCGGGCGATGTTGGTGAGGTTTTCGCTGACGAAGAAGTAGGCCGCGGCCTCGACCGCGGGCGGGAGCCTGCCGTTCAGGGCGAGGTCGAGGTGGACCGGCACGGCTGACCGGCCGGCGATCTCGTGGACGGCCGCGGCGAGCCCGTGGTCGGTCAGCACCTGGGGGTGGAAGCCCCGAATCGTGGTGCGCAGGTCGGCGAGGGCCTGCTCGGCCTGGTGGTGTGCCTCGCGGACGAGGTCGAGGCCGGGGCCGTCGGGCAGGTCCAGCTCGGCGCTGCCCAGTGTCATGGTCAGCGCGACGAGACGCTGCTGGACGCCGTCGTGCAGATCGCGCTCGATGCGGCGGCGTTCGGTCTCGAACGCGTCGACCAGCCCGCTTCTGGACCGGCGCAGCTGCTGGACCGCTTCGGCCAGCCGGGCCTCGGGCGGGTCCAGCAGGTGCCGCACCAACGCCGCCTGGCCGCAGGCCAGCGCGGTGATCGCGTATGCCAGCAGGACCAGCGTGCCGAGGCCGGCGGCCACCGCGGCCCACGCCTCACCGGCGTTGTCGACCCGCCACCCGGCGACCTCGACACCGTCGTAACGGACCAGCACCGGAGCGAGGATCAGCACGGCCGGAGCCGACAGCAGCACCACCACCGCGGCGTCCACGAGCCAGAACACCGTCGCCAGCAGGATCGTGACGCCCGCCTCGGGCCACGATGCGCGGCCACGCCCCCGATCGGGCAGCGCATGTCGCCGGTCCACCGGCCGCCCGGGGAAGACCAGCCGGAGCCGGCGACGCTCACCCGCGGCGGCGAGGCGGACGAGCGTCGCAACGCCGGCGAGCACGAACAGTCCCGCGACGACCACGATCGTGGCCACGCCCACGCCGAGGACCACCAGCAGGAGGATCAGCCAGCCGAGGCCGACGGGCACAGTGCTGCCCACGTACGCCAGAGAGCGCCACGGCCACGCCGACGCCAGGAACCGTGCGGGGCGCCCGCGCACAGCAGTCCAGGCGTCGCTCATGGGCCAATCCTACGGACCACCTCGGCCGCGGGGGGTAGCGTGCGCGCTACCCCCGAAGTCGCGTCCAAGCCCGTGTGGCAGCACGCGCCCGCGGGTGCACTGAGGGCATGCATCAGCCATCCTCGGCGGCCGTCACGCTCGACGGTCTCACCCGCACCTACCGCTCGCGCGCCGGCTCGGTGCACGCGCTGCGCGGCGTGACCCACGTGTTCCAGCGTGGCACGTTCACCGCGATCATGGGACCGTCCGGCTCCGGCAAGTCCACCCTGCTCCAGCTCGCCTCCGGCCTCGACCGGCCGACCGGCGGGCGGGTCATCGTCGGCGACACCCGGCTCGACAAGCTGAACGAGACCGAGCTGACCCGCTTCCGGCGTACCTCGATGGCGTTCGTCTTCCAGTCCTACAACCTCCTCGACGCCCTCACCGCGTTCGACAACGTCGCGCTGCCCGCCCGCCTGGCCGGACGCCGGGTCGACCCGGCCACCGTGCGGACCGCCCTGACCCACGTCGGCCTCTCCGAGCACGCCCGGCGCCGGCCGTCGGAGCTGTCCGGCGGCCAGCAGCAGCGGGTCGCGATCGCCCGGGCGCTGCACGGCCGGCCCGACGTGCTGTTCGCCGACGAACCCACCGGCGCCCTGGATCGCGGTACCGGACGCGACGTGCTCGAACTCCTGCGGTCGCTGGCCGACGGCGGTCAGAGCGTCGTCATGGTGACCCACGATCCGCTGGCCGCCTCGTACGCGGACGGTGTGCTGTTCCTCGCCGACGGGCAGATCGTCGGTCACCTCGCGCGCGCTGACGCCGGTCAGATCGCCGCGATGATGCACGACCTGGAGCGATGATGCGGGCCCCGACGATGCTGGCCCTGGCCAGGCAGACCGTCCACAGCTCATGGCGCGGCTACCTGGGTGCCTTCGTCGCGTTGCTGTTCGGTGTCATCCTCATCGCCGTCACCGTGACGCTCATCGGCAGCGTCGACGCCACCAGCGGCCGGGCCGGCGTCACCGCCGACCAGCGGGCACAACTCGACGACCTGGCCGCGATGTTCGGCATGATGTCGGCGCTCTCGGCGTTCATGGCCCTCTTCGTGGTCGGCAGCACGTTCGGCTTCGTCGTGGCCGGCCGCCGGCGTGAGCTCGGCCTGCTGCGCCTGGTCGGCGCGACGCCACGGCAGGTGCGCCGGCTCCTGCTGGGCGAGTCCGCCGTCGTCGCGGCCGCGGCCACCACGGTGGGGGGTCTGCTCGGCACTTCGCTGGCCCCGGCGGTGCTCTGGCTGGTGCGGGCCATCGGGGTCACCACGCTCGACCTGCAGCCCCCGAGCCCGTGGATCGCCTGGACGGTCGCCGCACCCACCGGTGCGATGGTCGCGCTCCTCGGAGCCTGGCGATCCTCGCGCCGCGCCGCCCGGATCACCCCCAGCGCCGCCCTGCGGGAGGCCGCGATCGAGCGAACCCGGCCCAGCATCATCCAGTTCGCCGTCGCGGCGCTGTGCTTCGGCGGCGTGGTGGCCGCCGTCATCGCCGCCGCCGACCTGCCTCCGCTGTTCGCGCTGATCGCCGCCATTTTGCTGCCCGAGGTGGTCGTGATCGGCCTGATGAGCATCGGACCCGCTGTCGTCCCGCGGCTCGCCGCCCTGCTTGCCCGCCCGTGCCTCAGCCGGGACGTGACGGCCCGGATGGCCCGCGACGAGGTGCGCGCCGCGACCCGCGCCACCGCGGCGGTCGCCGCCCCGGTCGTGGCCATCTCCGCCATCGCCGGGTCGCTGCTGCTGGCCCTCAGCTTCACCGCCGACTGGACGACCGCGCAGGATCGGGCCCGGCTGCACGCGCCGCTCGTCGTCGAGGCGGGCAGCCCGGCCGCGGCCGCGTCGGTCGAGTCCGACACGGCCGTCGCGATCGCCGACGCACGCCGGCAGGTCATGCTCCAACGCGACGACAACGGCCGCCCCGGCGAGCGCGACGAGGTCGAGATCATCGACCCCGCCACCGCCGTCGCCGCCCGCGGCCTGACCGCCGCTCGCGGCACCCTCGACGATTTCCACGGACGCAGTGTCGCGGTCACCAACACGTGGGTCACCGACGCCGGCATCGGCCTGGGCGGCACCCTCGTGGTCTGGATCGACGGCGACCGGGTCCCGCTGCGCGTCGTCGCCGTCATCCCCGACGCACCCGACCTGTACGGCGAGCTTGCCATCCCCGCCGACCTGCTGCCACCCGCCACCGGCGGCGCGACCGGGACCGTCTTCGTCGTCCCGCGCACCGACGCCGCCACGGCGCGAGAGTCCCTGAAGCGCACGCTCGCCGGCAGCGACAGCCGGTTCCTCGACGCCGGCGACTGGATCGACGCCACCACGGCGCGGACCCGCCGGGCCAACAACCTCGGCCTCACCATCCTGCTCGGACCGGCCGGCGTCTACGCCGCCATCGCGATCGTCAACGCGACCCTCATCGGCGCCTCACACCGGCGCCGTCAACGCGACCTGATCCAGCTCGTCGGCGCGATCCCCGACCAGGTCCGGCGGGCCGCCATCTGGCAGGCCGCTCTCGTCTGCGGCACCGGCCTGCTCCTGGGCGGCGCCACCACCGTGCTGCTGGGCTGGCTCGTGCGCCGCGCCATCACGGCCGACCTGGCCGGCTTCCCCGTGCCCATCACCATCCCATGGCTCCCGCTGCTCGGCATCGGCGTCACCTGCCTGCTGCTCACCGTGGCGGCAGCGGTGGCCGGTATCCGTACGCGGAAGCCTCCGAGCCTCGCTGAGCACGCGAGCTGACCCGACGGGAGCCGACCGCCATGATCGATGCCCGATCGACGAGCTTCGGGGAGCGGGCGAGGAAGCGGGGTCTGACGGCATTTCTCCTGATGTCGTACGGTGTCGCCTGGGGCTGGGAAGTGGTGGCCCGCCTGCTGCTCGGCTGGTCGTTGGTGAACCCGCTGGTGCAGGTGCCGGTCGCGTTCGCGCCGGCGGCCGCGGCGCTGGTGGTCCGGCGTTGGGTCACCCGCGAGGGTTTCGCGGACGCCGGCTCCCGGCTACGGTTGCGCCCCGCCTGGCGGTACTACCTGCTGGCCTGGCTGGGCCCACTTGGTGTCGCCGCCGCGGTGGTCGGCGTCGCCGCGGCATCCGGGCGGTGGGAGCCGTCCGTCGGCCCGATGGCGGACCTGGTTCCCGGCGTGCCCGTCTGGTCGGTGCCGCTGCTGCTCTGTGCGGTAGCGCCGATCGTCACCGTCGCCCTCTGGGGCGAGGAATTCGGCTGGACCGGCTATCTGCTGCTGCGCATCTGTCCCGGCCGCCCGCGCCGCGCCGCGTTGTCAGCCGGCCTGATCGCGGCGGTCTGGCACTACCCGCTCGCGCTGCTCGGCTACGCCGAGTTCCGGCATCCGGCCCTGGGCCTGGTCGGGTGGACGGCATGGATCCTGTGCCAGGAGGTCATCCTGGCCTGGCTGCGGGCCCGCAGCCGCAGCATCTGGCCGGCCTGCCTGGCACACGCCGGCAACAACTTCGTGCTGGTCCCGCTGACCACCGCGCTGCTGCTTGGCCAAGGCGGCTTCGGGCACGAGGGCATTCAGCTGTTGGTGGTCCTGGTTCTGGGCGCCGTCGCAGCCGGGCCGCTCGTGCGAGCCGGTCGACAAGAATCCCGGGAGTGAGCGCCTTGGATCTGGACATCGCCGGGTTCGGGGCAGTAAGTGCTCTGCAGACTCAAGGGCTGCGAGCTCGGCGAGGCGGCGCTGCGTGCATGGTTCGGGTTTGTCCTCGAAGGCGACACCAGCGCGGACCAGATCGATCCCTTCAAGGTCGCAATGTACGGCTTCAGGACCGCCGACTAAACCGGTGCCGAACAGGCGGAACGGCGGGCGCTGCACGACGAGTTTCGCCGGACCCACACCCTGCGCCGCTGTATCTTCGGCCCTGACGGTGCGTTCTATGGCCTTTGCAAGGTAGGTATTTCACCGCTTTGCGCTATGTCAGTAGGCCGAGGACCTGCGGCGGTCGGCGGGGGTCTCTGGCGTTGGCGCGGAGGGCTCGGGCGATCGTGGTGGTGCCGGCCAGTCGGAGCACGCTGACCGCGACGTTGCGGAGGGTGGCCATGGCTTGTGGGGCGTTGCCTGTGCGGATCTGGCTGGCGTCCTCGGCGAAGGTCGCGTCACGCACATGGTGGAGCACTTCGATGGTCCAGTGTCCACGCAGCCCGTCGGCCAGTTCGGCTGGTGTGGCCTGGCCGGCGGTGAGGTTGGTGACGGCGTAGACGGTGACGGTCGACCAGCGGCCGGTGGTCAGGTTCATGCGGCGCCGGCGGCCTGGACCTCGTCGACGAGCCGCTGCGCCGGCCCCGGCTTGCCCCCAGCGGGCGACCTCGCCGTAGCGGTCTTGAACGTGCTGCCATGTGCAGTTCCGGTCGTGATTTTGGGCTGTTTGGCGGCCTTGGCTGCGCGCCAGCCGCTGACGGCCCGGGCGGGTACGCGCCATGGGCCAGGCAGTGACTGCCGTCGCCGGTGAGCGCCGCGGCCCACCGGCCGCCGCGCTGGCTGACCGTCAGCAGCCGCCGGTTCTGCAGCGCGACCGCGGTCGTCCTAAAACGTGCGCCGGTCATCACACCATCGGGGCAACCGGCGCCGACCCAGGCCAGCACCGCCAGTTGCCGATCATTGAGCCGTTTCTGTGCGCCCAGCAGAGTGGGGGTTGACCGTGTAGGTGGTTGATCTTTGTTCGTAAGCTCGTCGTCGCTTACCGGTGGAAGTCCGCGGTGGACCAGGACCTTGGCGAGATCGGTGACGGGCGGCAAGGTTTCGACGGCAGGAGGGCGCTGGTCGCGGCCCTGATGTGGTCGGTGGTCGTTGCTGTTCCGCACCACCGACCAGCTCAACATGCATGCCTGAGCAGACCCAACCGACCGCAGCAGCATTCGACGACGCGATTCTGGCGGAACAGACGTAGTAGCCCGTTCCGGCACGGTGCGCCTCGATCGTCCCGCAGGCACGTGCCGTGCTATGCCGGACCCGGCCAGCGCTGACTGAATACATTCGGATCACACGGAGTAACGTCAGAATTGCAACGCCATACGCGGTACGCAATGCCACTGCGGGCCGCGGCCCGCGACGGGCGGACGTGCCGGTCTCGGGTGACCGAGCCGCAGGAGTGGCTCCGCTTAAGCGTGCAACGCCTGACCGTCACGCATGCAGCAACACGTCCTCGTGAGCGTCGCCCCAGACTTCCTATCGACCACGAACAGGTGGACACGAACAGGTGGAGAGGTGACATGAGATGAGCGACGTCATGCAGGCGCCCGAGGCTGAGCCGGCCCGGGCCGGCGAGTTGGGCGGTCAGGACGAGCAGCCCTCGACCGAGCCGGCGGAAACGGAGGGTTCCGACAGCGCAGAAGGTGGCGGTGAGGAGCAGGGCGCAGAGTCCGTGCGGGCTGAGCCGGCCCCCGCGGAAGCCGCGGAGGAAGGCGAGCAGACCGAGGCACCCGCCGAGGAGGAGCCGGTCGAAGGACCGGCCCCGGAGTCCCAGGCTGAGGAAATGTCCGCGGCGCCGACCGAGAAGCCCGAGTCCGCGGCCGAGCAGGCCCAGGCTGAGGAAGTGGCGACAGAGGAGGAGGCGAAGCAGGCTCCCACCGAAGCAGCAGCCGCGGCAGAAGGTGGTGAGTCCTCAGGCGAGGCGGGCGAATAGCTCAGCGTTAACCATGAAACGCATATAGCCTCGATCGCCTGGTCGAGGCTATGTCCTTTGCGTGCTGTTCCCAGCTGCCTTGCCCTGCCCATGGAAACGGGAAGATCGCTTCAACGACGAGTCGCTGGTCAATTCAGTCCGGTTTGGCAGTGGCTCAGGGCGACGCCGTTGCTCGGCGCGGTTGGTCAGTCATCACCGCGGTGCGTTGCGGTGGCACACCGCGTTAAGCTGGGTGGAGATGCAAGGATGGCGCGTGTTGCCATGGTTTTGATGTTTATTGTCGTGGTGATGATGGCGGTGGCCGGGTTGTTGGCCAGCGCCCGGATCGTTCGGCAGTATGAACGCGGTCTGATCTTCCGGTTCGGGCGTCTGCGCGAGGTGACCCGCGGGCCGGGCCTGGCCCTGATCGTGCCGTTGCTGGACCGGCTGCAGAAAGTGAACCTGCAGATCGTCACCATGCCGGTTCCGGCGCAGGATGGCATCACTCGCGACAACGTGACCGTCACGGTCGACGCGGTGGTGTACTTCCGGGTCGTGGACCCGGTCCGGGCCGCCGTCAACGTGCAGGATTACATGTTCGCGGTTCTCCAGGTGGCGCAGACGTCGCTGCGTTCGATCATCGGCAAGAGCGACCTTGACGAGCTGTTGACCAATCGCGAGCGGCTCAACCAGGGCCTGGAGGTCATGATCGACAGCCCGGTGATCGATTGGGGCGTCCACATCGACCGGGTGGAGATCAAGGATGTCTCGCTGCCGGAGTCGATGAAACGCTCGATGTCCCGGCAGGCCGAGGCGGAGCGTGAGCGGCGTGCCCGGGTCATCACCGCGGACGGTGAGCTGCAGGCGTCGCGCAAGCTCGCTGAGGCCGCGGCCACGATGGCGCAGACACCGACCGCGCTGCAGCTGCGGCTGTTGGAGACGGTGGTCGAGGTGGCGGCTGAGAAGAACTCAACGGTGGTGCTGCCGTTCCCGGTCGAGCTGCTGCGCTTCCTGGAGCGGTCGGCATCGACACAGGCCACTGTCGAACCGCCGCAGGGCGAGTACGCCCCCGAGTTGTCGCGGGTTCACACCGCGCGGTAGGGCGCTGTTGCATTAAGCGATCTTCAAGATCACTGGCCGCAGAACTTCTTGTGAGATCGAATTCGGCCGCCCACCTTTCCGCAGCGCTCACCACCCCCCGGCTCATTCACCGAAGCAGCCTGGGGCGGCTTGGAGACCTCCCCCTGCAGGGCGATCCCGGAGGGCCCACCTCCATCACCAGTGCAGCACCGCGACCATCAGCACGATCTTCTACATCGCAACCTCCAGCCGCGTTCGTGGCGCACGGATCTCCACATCCTTGGCCCGGTCGCTCATCGGCAGCAGCCGCAGCATCGCGAGGGCGTTTGTCACGCCGAGGTACGCCAGTCGCAGCAGTACGAGGCAGCGTCATCTCGCACCTCGGCGGCTATGTATGACTACCTACTCGAACGGGCCAAGATCCGCTGACGGCCTGACATCGCCTCTGACCAGCGCGGATGTCATTATCGGCAAGCGCAGGGTTCCACCGGCCCACCGACGGCGTTGGTGGAAGGATGGAAGGCGTGGGAACTGCGACAATTGCTACGCCTGCCATCTCGCCGCTTGCTGGCGAGCCGATTGCGCGTGCCGATGCCGAGCGGCTCGCGGGAGTACTGAAGGCATTCGCCGACCCGGCCCGGCTGCAACTGCTGAGTCTGATCCAGTCCGCTCCGGAGGGCGAGGCGTCCGTGAGTGACCTCACCGCGCCGCTCGGTCTCTCCCAGCCGACTGTGAGCCATCATCTTCGGATCCTCACCGAGGCCGGCCTGCTCGAGCGCGACAAGCGCGGCGTCTGGGCGTACTACCGCCTGGTGCCGTCCGCGATCGCGGCCATCGCCGACCTGTTGACGCCGCCCCGCAAGCGCGGGACGAAGAGGGCCCGCTGAGCGGCACTGTCGAAGGCCACGAGCGCGCCAAGCAACCGACCGCGCCGGTACAAGCGCGCCCAATCCACCAATTGATCAGGTGCACGGAAGTAGCCGCCGATGGCGCTCGGCAGGCTGGTAACTATCGGGGCGAGCAGGACCCGCGATCCGGCGTCGTCCAGCATGCGGTAGGACGGACACCGGCCGCCGGTAGCATCCGGGCATGCAACCGCGCCGGCACCGAATGCGCCAGCGGCAACGCCGGGACTCGGCACGGGCGTGGATCCGCTCCGGGTCGGCGGTCACGGTGAAGCACTACGCCAAGCGGTACGGCGTCGACGAGTACACGGCCTACGACGACCTGACCGCGCTCGGGTTCGCGTTGCCTGACTCGGCGCAGCAGTGGGCGCAGCGCCCACCAGCGACCCCCTGCCGTACCGTCGAGCGTGCCACTCGCCCGGTCCATGACGAGTGGTGGATCGTGCTGGACGGCAGGCCGTTCTTCGTTGCGGGCTACACCTCCGGCGGCGCTCCCTACGGCACCTTCGCCGACGAGATGCCACCATACGATGATCCGCGTTGAGCGCGCTTCGAGATCAAGACATGGGATGTCTGCCGCGATCGGCGCGTCTTGATCTGCCAAACTTGAGTCGATCCACAGTGGACGGACGAGCTACACGATTATGGAGTAATCGGGCTATCGGGTCGGCGCTGATCGAGGCTGTGAGCTGGACTCGACTGCGCGCGGACTACGGATCAGAAGGTTAGGGGTTCGAGTCCCTTCGGGCGCGCAACATCAAGAGGCGGTTGACCTGCGGAAACGCAGATCAACCGCCTCTCGCGCTTCGTCCACTGTGGACCTGTTGTGTTCCGAAAGGGATCCGCTGTTTCGCAACGGTCCAGGCCGGGGCGTGGTGGTAGGGATCCGTTCGTGCCGGTTGGTCTGGATCTTGGACTGGGTGCCATGGCGCCGGCCAAGATCAAGCAGGGTCCCCGGATCGTGATCCAGGCCGGCGCCGACCGTCTTCAGTGAAGATCATCTGCCGGGTCGCCGTGCGGACGTCCGCGACAACGCCGGCCGCCCGGGCTGTTGGCGCCATCGCGCCAGCCGCACCCCCAGTCCCCGCACCCTGGCTGGGACACCACCGCCAAACCGACCCCCGTCCGGCCGCTCACCGCAGCCGGCCGCCGACCATCTGACTGCACCCCCGCAGGCACCCCACCGCAGCCGATACGCATCCGGATCTGCCGATGTGCGTGCGTCTGCGAGGCGCGGCTGCCCGACCGCGTTTCCGTGCCATGATCTACACGGTGGATGCGCGCCCCGCTTCGTCGAGGAGCACCTGCAGCCGATCCCGGCAGCGCAGCAACAGCCCGGCGATCTCATCGAAGGTCGCCGCGTTGACCGTGCTGTTGTCGAACCACATCGCCCGCACCGCGGCCTGACTCTGCGCCAAGTACGATCCCGCAGCGTCGACCAGTCCGATGAACTCGTCCCTGTTCTGCGGTGGCGCGAACTGGACCGACCCGCGCGCGGCTCGCAACGGCTCCCCGGTAACAGCGAACACCGCCGCCTGGTCGCCGCCCGCCTGATCAGCTCCGATCCACGCCAGGACATACTCGAGCTCTGTCGCGGCCAACGTCAGCCTGCCGACTGCCAGAACCGCTTCATCGGTGACCCGCCGCATCCCACAACCGTATCGGAGACGCGCCTCGCAGGTGCACGCTCATAGCCGCGATCCGTGGGCGAAACGAGATTCGGCTGAAGGGGTCCTCTTCTGCCGCCGAGGGCGAGCGCGGGTTCGACCGCGTCCGTTACGCCGCGTGATGAGGTCGTGCGGCGTCCGGCGCGCTGAACTGCCGAGATCAGTGCACCCGATCAAGGATCAGGCCCTCGTCAAGGCCCAAGCGTCGATCTTGGCTGGAGGCCCACCGCGGTGTGCGGCGTGAAGCCGGTGAGGTCGTGTCGCCGTTTGGCATCTCCGGGCGAGATCGACGTCTTGGTTCCCGGATCAGTGACGTGCCGGGTCGAGGTCGATCCAGTAACGCAGCTCCGCACCGAGCGTCTCGTTGAGCCGGCCACCGTTGGCCACGATGACCTTCCGCGACGCCTCGTTAGCCGGATCACAAGTCAGCAGGACTTCGGCGAAGCCGAGCCGCCGCGCCTCGGCCAGGCCGGCGGCAAGCATTCGGGTGGCGTGCCCCTGTCGCCGCCACGCCGGCGACACGTGATATCCGATGTGCCCGCCGTCACCGAGCAACGCCGGGGTGAGCTCGTGTCGGATCACTAACGTGCCAAGGTAATGCTCCCCCGCTATGTACCAGTAGGTAGAGAACGGCACGTCCCAACGTCGCTGAACGCCCTGACACGAGGCCACATATCCATCGAAGTCCTCGCTCGCTGGCCCCAGCCAGCCGGTGTCGAAGCCGCTGGCCAAGCAGTCCGCCTGCTCACCGGTGAGATAGGAAGCGCGGACGGTGGCGGTGGGCGCCTCGAGCCGAGGCTGTGTGGTCAGCGTGATCATCATCCGCAAGCTATTGCTCAGCCCGGCGACCGTCCACCCCAAATGCACGCAGGCGTGACGGAGTCGCCTGCGCCTCAGCCTCCGGCAATCATCAGGCCGTTGCCCACAAATCGCGCACCTCATCGCCGTCCTCGCCGCGGACACCGACCTGTGGCAACACCCCATCCGCATCGCCGACTCGACCCCGGGGCAGTGCGGCACCTCACGCGAGACCGTCAAACGCTCCGACCTCGCCGGCTGGGCCGGCTACGGCTACTGCGCCTCACACTCCCGCCGATTCTGGGGCCTGCGGCCTGCACCTGGTCACCACCATCCACGGGCTCCCCGTCGCGTTCGCCCTGACCAATCCGAAAGTCGACGAACGTGACGTCCTCATCGATCTGGTCTCGCTGCAACCAGCCATGTTCCACCACCCCGGCGGCCTGATCCTGGTCGTGGACAAGGGCTACCGCGACCGCATCACCGAGACCTGGCTCAACGAAACGGATATCGACGTCATCCGACCCGCATACCGCAACGAAGCACCACGCCCCGGCCGGCTCATCCTGCGCGCCGTCCGCCAGAACATCGAGTCGGTCAACCAGACCCTCAAGAACCAACTCGACCTCGAACGGCACGGCGGCCGCACCCCTGCAGGCGCAGCCGTCCGCGTCCTGCAACGCCTCCTGGCCATGACCGCAGCGATCTGGCACAACTGGCACACCGACCAGCGATCATGCGATCACTGATCGCCTACGACCACTGACCCCTTGGAATAGACCGTCTAGGTGATGGTCAAGCTGAGGGCGGCCCAGGCCGCGGCGAGCCGGTCCCGGTCAACTGGCCGGTTCACAACCAGTCCAGCCACGGGGTGTCATCCCAGGGCTGCAGTTCCTGGGCGGGTAGCCGCGACGCCACCCGCCGCACCTGGCCGCTGGCACGGTCGACCCGCAACCAGCCGCCGCTGATCTGGATGAAGATCTCCTTGCGGTCCGGCAAGATGAACATCTGCTTCACCGCGGTCGTCGAAGGCGGCATGACCTGTTCGAGAGTGACCACCTTCGCCGCCAGGTCGACCCTGGCGACCGCCACGTTGCCCCACGGCTCGGCCCAGCCGTCCTCCGGCAGGTTCAGCGCCAGCGTCGCGGTGCACAGCACCATCGTGTGGTCGAACGGGAACCTGCACACGTAGGAGACCGGCCGGCCCGACCCGTCGTCGCCGGAGATGTCGATCGTCCCGGCCCGCCGGCTGCTCGCGGTCATGGTGCTGTGCGACCCGGCCAGGCCCGTGACGGTGACGTCGCCGGTCACGAGGGAGTCTACGGTTGCCTCCGCGCGCAGCGTCTGCGGCTGCGCGGGGTCCAGCGACACCTGCGGGTTGCCCTGCGGTTCGTGGCCGGACTCGGCCCAGAACCGGCCGTCGCGGTACTCGATGAACCCGTAACAGCCATCGCCGGGCCTCGGGTGCTGCGCGACCTTGGTGAACTGGTGCCCGGCCCAGCGGAAGACGAGCAGGCCGCAGTGGTCTTCGCCGACGGCCGAGCCGCCGTCGGCCGCAACCGTCAGCCCGACCAGGTTCTCCCCGCCGTTTACCGGCGCCTGGTACACGGTGTGGCCGTCGTCCGGGTCGTAGACGCTCACACTGGCGTTTTCCCAGTTGAACCAGACCAGGCCGGCGGGCAGACGGGGAACGTCCGGTCCCGGCGGCACGGGGCTGCTGCCGGGCGATGCCGGGCGGCTGGTCTGCGGCTCGGCCGGCAGTCGATTGTTCATGCAACCGGCCAGGCACAGAACGCCGCTCAACATCGAGATGCCGGCCGCCCGCAACGTGTGCGGGGCGGCAAACCGAGTGTCACTCATGGTTCGCGGACCTCCTCGTCTTCTCGGGGCCGGGGTATGGGCACGAGGGTCGCTCGGAACCGGCCGTCGGCGCGGGCCCTGGCGGTGCGTCGCGTACGGTTCCACGCGATCGTCCCGACCCGCCAGGGACATTCGTCCCGGCAGGCCAGGACACCGGTGCCGGTCCGGCGAGGCGAAGGTCGGCGACCGCGGCCGCCCCTACAACGAGGAATGGTCGGGGGTAGCCCGCGACGCTCGCCGTGGGCTACCCGGCTGAAGGCCGCGGCTGGACGTTCGCGGCCAGGTTGTCGCCGGCCCGGATCACGCGGTCGCGCCGCCGCCCATCGGCATCCGCAGCAGCGGGCGGCGCCGGCCCGTCGCGCGCAGGTAGGAGCGGATGAGCTCGTCGAAGCCGTACGCCCGCGGGCCGGCCAGGTCCGGCACGAGCCCGGCAGCCTCGCCCAGGGCCAGCTCGGCGAGGCGGCCCGCGACCTCGGGGTGGCGAGCGAAACCCGAGATGGCTGCTCGCCGCTACCTCCCTCAGCCCGATCTCTCTGCCGATTGACGCGAGGACGGTGCAGTCCTCTGGCCGAGACCGGCTGCGTCACAGATCGATGATCCGATTCAGTACCTTGCAATATCGCGCCAGCCAATGCCGGGCTTCTCGTTCAACGTCTTGTTCGAGGTCACCGCGGTCCAGATACAGGGCGTCCGGGCGGTCGCGCTCGGGTTGTGTCACGTCGGGGCGGTAGTGAGGGCGTCGGCTGACGATTCGTGCGCCTGGGGTCCTGATCAGATGTCGGATCGTGTCGGCCAACGGCTGGTCGTCGAGATCCGTCGCGATGACCAGCGCCTGTGCCAGTCGGCCCGGCAAGTTACCGGCCGGCAGCCAGGCGACGACATCGCCGTGACGGACCTCTTCCTGGGCCATCAGCAGCAGCGCAAGCTCGCGCCGGTTGCTGGCGAATGACAGCACGTCACGGCACAGCGACCGCACGGCGACCGCCTGGTCTGGGTCCAGCCGGCTGCCCTCCGGCCAGCCCAGGCCTATGCCGACCGGGTCGAGGGGGACCGACAGACCTCCGTAGTCCGCCATCGCAGGGCCGAGACGAGCGTCTCCGACGAACATATGCCAACGCTTGTTCCCGCCTGCGCGGTCGACCACGGCCCGATACTCAAGATCGGCCACCACCCAAGCAACCCAGCCTCGCCCCAACGACCGCGCCTCGCCAGGAAACAATTCGTCCCGAAGGGCCGCCGCGGCCAGACCGCCCGGGGTCATCGCACGCACCATTACCACGCTCCTGATTCCGTCGACGAATCTGGCGCTGTCTCCGCCCCGGCGGCTCATCAACGGGTCCAAAGTCATGTAAGCAGACTGCGCGCCCCGGCGTTGAACCTGCTCGATCACGCTTACTCATCTAGCCGTTAGCCGTGAAGCGCTCGCCACGGTCCAGGATGGCGATCAATGATCGCCACGCGTGTGACCTGCGGCTTCACCGCCGTCCGTGCCCGGACCCGACGCCCAACTGTGCAACGTTGGAACCGGTCTCGCGGTCGCAGTTGGAGGTTCTGATCCCTGTTCCACCGGCCTATCGATGGTATTGGTGCAACGATGGAAGGCGTGGGAACTGCGACAACTGCTACGCCTGCTGTCTCGCCACTTGTCGGCGAGCCGATTGCGCGTGCCGATGCCGAGCGGCTCGCGGGAGTACTGAAGGCATTCGCCGATCCGGCTCGGCTGCAACTGCTGAGTCTGATCCAGTCCGCTCCGGAGGGCGAGGCGTCCGTGAGTGACCTCACCGCGCCGCTTGGTCTGTCCCAACCGACTGTGAGCCATCATCTTCGGATCCTCACCGAGGCCGGCCTGCTCGAGCGCGACAAGCGCGGCGTCTGGGCGTACTACCGCCTGGTGCCGTCCGCGATCGCGGCCATCGCCGACCTGTTGACACCGCCCCGCAAGCGCGGGACGAAGAGGGCCCGCTGAGCGGCACTGTCGAAGGCCACGCGCGCGTCAAGCAAAGCGCGCCCGATCCGCCAATTCTATTGATCAGATGCGCGCTCATGCCGCCGACCGTGCGCGCTGGCCAACTGTACGGCCATCACGGTCCGTAGGCTCGCTTGTCGTCTGCCGCATCTCCTGGACGCTCGCACATGCCGATGACAGCGCATCTGATGAGGCCGAGTTGAGAATGCGCATCCGCACGCTTGTCGCTCATACCGCCAGCATGCGTGCGGCGCGGCGCTCGTCGATGCCGCCCCTCCATCCCGCGAGCGGGACCGTGATGTCTGACCGCGGCGCGCCTCGTAGGAGGCGATACGCTGCGTGCCGCTCGGCGGTAGGGATGAACTGGTCCCACATCGACGGCAGGACCGGGCTGGGGAGTATCCCGAACTCCGAAAGTCCGATCAGGATGCCGTACCGCTGGTACTTGTCGGTGCCGGGCACGAGCTTCGCCCGGGCGAGCTGTTTCTCCAGTTCACTCGGGGTGGTTCCCGCCGGCGATGAGCGGATGAGGTCGAGCAGGGCACGCAGCCGTACGCGGTCCTCCGCGTCCGGCTCGGGCAGTCCTTCGCTTGCCGCAGCCTCCAGGTCCGGCAGGTAGCCGGCGGGAATCTCGTTCCACGCCCAGCCGAGCGACAGCCGCAGCAACACCTGGGTCACATCGACATCCGCGGCCGGATCAAGTCCGCAATCGGGTACGCCGCCCGCGTGCCGCGCCGCGGCCCTGAGGAAACGCGCCCAGCCGTAGGAGATGATCGTCTGGCGTCCGCGCGGAGCGCTGCCCAGCCCGGCGACGAACGCTGCGAGCACCGCACCTTCATCGAGCGCGGTTGCCGCTTCGACGGCCCGCTCTACGATCTCACCTGCGCTCCACCGTTCGGGTTCACGCACCGGCCACCCGGCGCCGTGAGCCGCAGCGAGGTCGGCGGGCGCGTCGGACGGATCGTTTCCTTTGACCGTTCCTGCCCGCGTGAAGCGATAGCCATAGCATCGCATCAAAACGTCCCGATCGACGCCGGACGGAACCCGGCGCGGCGCGGCGATCATCACGCGAGACTAATGGGTCATGGACATGATGGCGTGATGAGGGTGCTCGCTCATGTTTGATATGCAGGCAATCGTGATCCGATCCGCAGCGCGGGTCGTGAGTGGCCGCCCGCCAGACAGTGCCCACCGAGGTGGAAGATGATCGTATGGAACTGAGACCCGAGCTGCGCGAGCCGGAGGTCCCGCCAGAGCTGCTGACCGAGCTCTGTGCCGCGATCGAACAGATCGAGGACCTGCACTGGCGCGGCGAACCGACCGAAGCAGCGATCGCCGCCTTCAATGCGCGTACGGGCAGCACGCTCGAGCTCTACGACTTCCTCAGCTATCACGGGTCGATCTCCACGCAGGACTTCGCTCGGATGGCGACTTGGCCTGCTTGGCCCAAGCTCATTGACATCACTCGCGAGGAGCTGACCGAAATCGTGCGGCGAGTGCTGGAGTCAGATCGTGAACACGAGTACTACCTCTATCTCTTGAAGGTCAACGTTGTGCATCCAGCGCCGTCTGACGTCATCCACCATCCACCGCCACACCTGGGAGACGACGCGTCGCCGGAGGCGATCGTCGAGGAGATCCTGAAGTACCGGCCGATCGCGCTGTAGCTATCCTGTGGCACCGAGATGTCCACACCAAGGCCGGGCGCAGTCTTCTGCCGCGATCCACGCGCCGCGGAGTGATGGTTCAGCGGCGTGGCGGTCAGCGTTCGGCTGCTCCGTGTCCACGGAGCCGGGCCCACCGCCAGCGATCCAGCACGAGGAGACCGGCCAGTACCGTCGCGGCACCTCCGGCTAGGCCGGGTCCGACCGGCAGACCGGCAGACCGACAGCCGGCGTATCCAACTCCCGCGCCGGCCAGAGCCAGCACCGCGATCGTCGACCAGCCGATCAGGTTCAGTTGCACGCTGCGGCACAACTGGACGTGATGTCGGAACCTGCGCCACGGCGTCACGGGCCGATATTCGGCATACCGACGTTCCACCACATCCCCGCTGTATCACGTGAGGCTGAATGACCGGATTGGCTTGAGCTTCACACCATCCTGTCATGCCGCCGTCAGCGCGCGGCTTGTGGTGCATCGCCACGAGGCGTGCCATCGCGGAGCGTGGCTGGTACGGGGTCGGTCAAGCGTCCCGCCGCGGCGGCGCAGCCAGCACCGCCAACAGGGCGTGACCAACGCCGCTCCGGGGCAGGGTCCGGAGGGCGCCGGTGCAGGTCGGTGGCCGGTACGCTGGGCCGGGGTGCGGCCGAGTCGGCTGGTCACCCGCCCGGGGATCGCAGGCGTCCGGCGCGGGTTTTCGCGAGGTTGCGAACCCGCTTCGTGCGGCCGGTCTCGCCCAGCACCGCCAGTACCGCAGCTGAGTCGGCCTCCTCGACCACTTTGCGCTGGAGCCAGTTGGACGCGGCCGCCAATGCCTCACGATCCACCGACTCGCCGGACTGCAGCGTCTTGAACAGGCCCCACTCCTGCACCCGCCGTGCGATGAACCCGTCGGCGCCCACCGCGTCCAGCACCGGCTCCGCCCACGCGGTGAACGACGCCGCCGAGCCCAGCCCTTCGGCCCGGCTGTCCACAAGAGACGTCAGCACCGACTCCGCCATGATCCGGTCAGGCTCGGCGAGCAGAGCTGCGAGCAGCGCCGGGTCGTCATCGGGCCCGCTCTCCCGCACGGCGGCGCTGAGCTGGTGGAATCGGGCGTGCCCGTCGGCCGGGTCGTCGTTGGAGGTCACCCGGCGAGGGTACCGGCACACGAACGCTGCCCGCCGCCGCCGAGGCCCGGGCGGGTCAGTCCGGCGTGCCCGGGGATGCGAGCACGGCGCGGTCGAGGCTGAGTGCGGCGCGGTCGCCTGCGCCGGGGCAGCGCACTCCGGCGCCCGGCGCGCGAATCCATGCCTGACCCGCTGACGGGTCACGTGCCGCGCAGCCCCAAGCCCCAACATCAGCACGTCCTCCAACGGGACGGCCAGCATGCCCCGAGCACCAACACCATGATCGGATGCGCGGACATGCCGCGACTGCTGCGCGTCGGTAGAACCGTGCTGGTCACCACCAGTGACGGCGTCGCCGTCAATGGCGCCGCCGTCGCCCGGCGCGTCACCGTTCGTGAGGCGGAGGCTTGCCGTTCTGGTGGTGGGCGGCTGCCGCGCAGGTTGACGTCGGATCGTCGGGGCGGTTGTTCAGTCGACGCGGATGTGCAACGCCGTGGCGTCTGGTTCTTCGGCAAATCGAGCGGCGAACTCGTCCTGCAACGAGAACAGTTCGACTATCGGGGCCGGACCACGGGTGGTTGCGGCGAGGTCCTCGTGCGCTTCGCGGGACCACAGGAACGGGTAGACCGTGATGCCGTGCGACAGCGGCAGCGCGCGGGTCTCCGCCTGCCAGTCCGTCCACCGCAACGACGCGTAGAACTGCGCTGTACCGCCCTCGGCGATCCATGACAGCCAGGCGCCGTGACCTGCACCGAGCGGCTCCCATGTCAGCGTGTCGGGGCCGAAGTAGCACACCTCGCCGGCGTTTCCGGGACGACCGAGCGCCGCTGGATCGACGCCGTTGACCTCGAACCTCCCGCCGAGGACGTCATGACCCACCAAGAGCGAAGCGGGCGGCCGACCATCGCCGGGCAAGCCGTTGGCTTGCGCCAATGACGGCAGGCCAGCCTCATCGCCGCCGCCGAGCACCCTCAGCCAGCCGTCGTCGACGAGCAACCCGCCTGTGTGCAACGCCAAAGCGCCGAGCCGCGACCGTGCAGAAACCTGCAGCCGGTACAAGCAGTCCCGGCCGGCCCCAGCAGCAGCCGGCAGAATGGTGATCTGCGGATTAGCCAGCAGCTCCGCCTCCAGCGCCGGCCACGCCGGATCTGGCGTCGCCATCAGTTCTTCCACACTGCGCACCCGATCATCATGCCGTGCGCGATGCGCCAACGTGTCGGTGAGCAGTCAACCATAGGATCTTGACGTCCGCTTCTGCCGCCGGTCGGGCGCTATGGCTTGCTGGGCGGTCGTCACAGAACGTCAGCAACGCACCGGGGGCCGAGGCTTCATGTCCTGCCGATGACCGGGACTGTCGGGGTAGGTAACTGGATCGTCGTAGTCCTGTCACGGTGGCAGACTCGGCGCCGTCGTAGCGGGACACACCTTGGACGGTGGAGGCGGACAATGGGCAGCGCGGACGGCACCAGCGGTTCGTGGGCTTTCCTGCGGTTTGAGCATGCGTTCCGGGACGGGCTGCATACGTACACCGCGCGGGCGGATTCGACGCTCGTGAACGAGGTGTGGCGCGGACTTCAAGATCTGGCGCCGTATCCGGACGATCCGGAGCTCAACCCGATGGACCTGTACTGCATCGGCAACTTCGCCGGCGAACGGCTGGCAGTGTGGCGGGCCGTGGCCTGGGCCGTCACCGAAGGCCTGTACCGGTGCGGAATCCCTCACTGGGACCGTGACAATGCCGCGGTGGGACTCGGTGTCGACCGGGATGCGATGCGGTTGGTGCGATGGGAGTACGACCTGGACGTCGCCGACGGCGACCGGGGGTTCGTGCCGGCCAGGGCCAGTGTGCGGATTCATCCGCCGCCGGATCAGTGGGAAATCGACCACGGTGGTTTCGCGGGACTGTTTCCGCTCGCCTCGTTCGATGACCTGACCCGGCTGGACGGTGCCGTCTTCGCCAGCGATCGCGCTCAGGTGACGGTATTCGGCCTCGACGGCGACCGGTTCGACGCGCTCGCCGACGCGCTCAACGCCCCGGACCGTCCAGTGCTGGCTGACATCCTGCGACCTGGCGAGATGGTCGTCAGTCTCGCAACGGTCCGCGATGACTGGATGACCCACTGGACCAACACGCTCACCGTTAGAGCGACCAGCGAGACCGACGTCGTGTACCGCGCCGCCGCGCACTTTGGCTCCGCGTACCAGTGCTATCTCGATGGGCTGGACAGCATGAAGACCCTCGCTGACTTTCGGTCTGCAGCCGCGCTGCTCCTGGCCTGAGCTACCCGGAATACGGCGGCTCATCCTCATCAATCACCGCTTTGACCTTGAAATGTCCGCACTGATCTGCCGCTGCGCGGGTGCTGGTGTCATCGATCGGCGTGACGCACGGTAAGGAAGGGTGACCTCTATGGCGCTGCTTGCCGATCATATGGTGCTGCGATGTCGGCGTACTCCGGCCGCTACTGCGGCACAATCCGTTGCCACACGGACTGACCTCCGGGTGTGTTCTTGTGCGGGTGCGCCGATAACGGCTTGGACCCGCCGTCCGCGAGGCGCTGGAGCGGCCAGACGGCCCCACGCAGCAGTTGCCGCGATTACGCTGCTCGAGTGTCTAAATCCCTACCCCCTTACGGTGTCGCCTGGCCGGGTTCGTCAGCATGTCGGTGATGGCCTTCGGTGTGGCGGGATGCGCGATGCAGCCACAGGCCGATCCGGCACCGTCGCCGCCGCGGTCGCCACTGTGGGTGGCCTCGAGACCGGTACTGTCACTGCAGGACGGTCTATTGAGACGCCTATGTTCGAGATCAGTCAAAGTGTTTATGGTGGCGGCGGGTCGTCGAGCCATTTTCTGATCAGGGTCGTCGCGTCATCGTCCTCGTCGCTGACGTCGGCAATCGTTTCGAGAGCCATCAGCCAGGTGTTCCGGGCTTCGTCGAAACGTCCAACTTGGACCCAGGCCCAGCCGAGCATGGAGCGTGCGATGCGCTCCCAGTAACAGTCGTCGGTTTCATGGAAGAGTATGGCGGCTTGCTGAAAAAAATCGATGGCCTCGTCGAAGCGTTGCATTGTATTCAGTACACGGCCGATGCTGTAGAGCACCCCTGCCTCGCCATGGGGATCACTAAGTTCCCGGCAGATTGCAAGGTCGCCTTGATATACTTCGATTGCCTCGTCGAAGCGCTCCAACTCGGCCAGCGTCAGGCCAATGTTATTGAGTGTATACCCAAGGGTCTGGCGGTCTCCGACCTCCTGGCAGATGGCGCCGGCTCGTTGCTGAGCGTCGATGGCCTCAGGGAAACGCTTTAAGTCGTGAAGCGCCAATCCCATGCCGATGAGCGCGGCGCTCTCGCCGCTACGCTCGCCGATTCCTGCGAGGAGGCGAACGGCCCGCTCTTGGGCGGTGAGCGCTTCCTCGTAGAGATCGTTCTCACGCAGGTCTTCGCCGAGGTGGCACCAAGCCCATCCCTCGCCGCGATGGTCTTCGACCTTCTGGAAAAGGGTAATGGCTTGCTGGTGAGCGCTGACAGCGTCATCAAAACGTCGCAGGTCATGAAGAGTTACGCCGAAATGGTTCCAGGCCCTTGCTTCCCCGAGGCGGCCGACCGTTTCGTCGCATCGCTGGAAGGCGCTTATCGCCTCCTGGTGGGCGACGATCGATTCTTCTAATCGTCGCGTTTGACGCAGGGCGATGCCGTAATTGTTTAGTGCTAAACCTTCTCGATGGGGATCGCCAACTTGGCGGGCTAGCCGGATTGCAACAGCGCCGATGGCGGTCCATTCCGCAAACCTCCGACGCAAGGGCAGATAGCACCCAAGAGTGGCGGCCAAGTCAACAGCAGTACTCGGTTGGTCGACAGTGGCGGCGAGGTCCACCGCAGCCTTTAGATTAAGCCACTCGGCGTCAAACCATGCTAAGGCATCCTCTCGGCTGTTGAAGTGATGTGTCACTGGCTGCTCAGGCAGAGCCAGAAGATGTTCGTCAGCCGCACGAGCGGCTGATAGGTAGTAGCGGAGCAACCTCGCTGTCACAGTGGCGATCTCGTCAGTTCGGCCGGATACTTGTCGGGCATAAAGCCGGACCAGATCGTGCTGCCGCCATCTGCCCCAGGTGGATGTTGGTTCTATGAGGTGAGCGCGAGCAAGATCCTCAAGTATCTGTTCGGCCTCGGAGACGGCAAGGTCTGCCAAGTGAGACACGGCTTCGGTTGAGACATCCGGGCCGGGGTTGACTGGCAGCAGCCGAAACAGCAACGCCTGCCGGTGGTCGAGGCTTTCGTAAGATAGGTCAAACGCGGCCTTCACTGCTCGGTCTTGTCGAGCAAGGCGATCGAGGCGAGTGTGCTCGGCAGCTAACGTACGCGCTAGCGAGGTTACCGGCCGGGTGGCGTGGTCGGCGAGCAGCGCCGCCGCGATCCTTAGCGCCAACGGCAGTCCTGCGCAGAGGTCGGCGACTTTTGCAACCGCATCAGCCTCGTCTTGAACGCGGGTGTCCTCCGGGCCACGGGCCTGATCCAGCAGGCGAGCCAACAGTTGCACGGAAGCGGCGTGGTTCAGTTCGGTCAGATCGTGCAGGCGAGCGCCTACATCGAGGGTATGTCGCGACGTGATCAACGTCGCTGTGACCCCGTCGCTCGGCAGCAACGGAATTACCTGATTGGCGGAGGCGGCGTTGTCAATCACAAGGAGGATCCGCCGTCCGCGCTCGACGTAAGCGGCCAGCACACTGCGGAACAATAGGCTTCGGTCGGCTTCGTCGGCAGGGATGTGCTCACCTCGCATCCCGAATGCTTGCAGCAGGCCCAGTAGCGCGGCGCCAGCAGATAGTTGCCGCTGCGAGTCATAGCCGAACATATCGACGAACAAAACCCCGCCCGGAAACCAGCCGGTCTTCCTTACGGCGCGTTTCGCGATCTGCACTACCAGTTCGGTCTTGCCAACGCCAGCAAGTCCTGCCACGGCCGAGACGAGCACCGGTCCGCCCTCAGCATCGGGAGCGAGGGCTTGTAGCAATAGCCGAAGGTGCCGGTCGCGACCCGTGAACGTTGACGATGTCGGAGGCAGACCACGCAACGCCTGCGCTACCGTCGCCGGCAGCATGACCGTCACGGCGTTGCCCTGCACGACTGTGTTGAACAAGATGCCGCCGGTAATGGCGTTCGGCACTTCAAGCTTGTCGGCCAAACTCACGTCGGCGCCGCGGGCTTGGCGCGGCAATTGCTGCGCGGTGGAGCGCTCGTGGGTCTGTTGTCTCACCTCGCGGGCTGCCTCAGCATGGGCGCGCGCCCGTCGCTGCTCATTGACGGTTGCGCCGAGCGCTTTCGCGATGGCGGCGGCCGCGTCACCGCTGGGAATTTTGCGGCCGCCTATCACCTCACTCACCCAGGTCAGCGACCTGCCAGCCTTCGCTGCGATGGCGCGCAATGGCGGATTTCCGCAGTTGGCTCGCAGGGTGGTCAGCAGGGTCAGCAGTTCTCGGTGGTAGCCGACCGGGACTGGGTCGATCTTCACTGCACCGCCTCGACCTTCACGCCAGGCAGACTATCGGCTCTGTTCACCGCGTTCGTTGTGTTCAGTGCAGGCGGGTGGACATGTGTGCATTCGCCCTGGTCACGGCCATCCGAGCGAAGCCATGTTCGTTACACACCTTGGTGAACAGCCATCTGGACGTCCACTGGAGTCGCAAGCTAGACCGACTCAGATCTGTTGGAGGACCTGATGCCCAGGAAGCCTTGGACCACCCGCACCGCGCTGATCACCACTGTGGCAATGTCGATCGGCGCCGCCGCAGGCGCCGCCGTCGACGCGATCGCCTATCACCTCGGCTATCCCGGCCACGGGATGGGCCTGGTCGCCACCGCGATCACCGCGGTGTGGATGCTGGACAAGCTCAACGCCCTAATCGACTAACCAAATAGCTCCGGTTGCCGCCGAGCTGACCATCTCAGCAACGCTGGGATGGTCAGCGTAAGCCATCGGGTGGGCGCCAAGAATTCTCCGAACATGCCGGTGTCAATGGCGCGTCCGGACTTGATCAGGTGCACGCTCATGCCGCCGTCATGGTGCCGGGCGTCACCGGGCAGAGCTTCGCGGCTGAGCCTATGATCACGCCGGACTTCCGGTGAAAAACTTTGTGGCGGCGGGCAACGCATCGGGGCGATCCAGGCACTTAAACGCCGAGGAGGCGGGATGCGACTGGATGACGACGCCCGGCGGCGGTTCGGGGAGTACTTCGCGGCGCGGCACATCGTGGTCCGCCGCACGGCGTATCTGCTGTGCGGCGACTGGCACTGGGCCGACGACCTGACGCAGTCGACGTTCATCAAGGTCGCGGCCGGCTGGCATCGGATCCGCGACGCGCAGTTGCTCGACGCGTACGTGCGCACCTGCTTGGTCCGGACCTTTCTCGCCGATACGCGCAGGTCGTGGCGGCGGCGGGAGCGCTCGTACGCCGACGTGCCGGACGGGGCCGTCGGCGGCGAGGGCGCCGAGTCGAGCGCGAGCCGGATGGTGTTCGCCGCGGCGCTGCAGCAGCTGCCGCCGCGGCAGCGGACGACGATCGTCTGCCGGTACTACCAGGGGCTTGACGTCGCCGAAACCGCTGCGGTGCTCGGGTGCTCGGAGGGGACCGTGAAGAGCCAGACCGCCAAGGCACTCAGTGCCTTGCGGGAGCGGCTCAGCGCGGGGCTGAAGGAGGAGTCGTGTCAGAACTGAGGCATCTGCTGGACGACCTTGCGGGCTCGCCGGCACCGGCGCCGCGCGCCACGTCCGATGCGCTGTTCGACGCCGGGCGGCGGCGCCACCGACGGCGGACGGTGGTCGCGACCGCGCTTGCGACCGTCCCGATCCTCGCGGTGGGGGCCGCGATCGTGTGGCTGCCCGAGCGGCACACCGCCCCGCCGCCCGCCGACAACTCGCCGTCCCCGTCCGTCTCCACGCGGACCGTCACAGTGGGCTGGGCGGAGGTGGCCGATTCGCAGCACGCGTACGCCCGTGCGGCGAACACGATCTTCGGGACCGACGACGGCGGCCGGACCTGGACCGCGCGCAGCAGCCTCGCGGTGCAGGACGTGACGGCATTGAGCGTGGGTGTCGTGCTCACCAGGGCAAATTCGAGCGGCGACGACTCACCGCCGATGCGGCTGAGCACCGACGGCGGCCGCACATTCGCCGACCTGGCGGACGAATCGGCGACGGTACCGGCCGTGCCCGCCGGAGCCGCGGTGCTGTGCCGCGCGCACGTCGCGCTGGCTCCGTGCAAGCTGTCCGCGGTCGACCCGCAGACCCGCCGGATCTCGCCGCTCGCGCACCAACCGGACCTGATCATGCCGTCGGCGTACAACCTTGTCGATCCCTTCGGCCAGATCCAGTCTGGCGGCGACCGCATCGTGGTCGCCGGTCGGGCGCAGAACACCGGACGGCCGGCGGTGGCGTTCTCCGACGACCGGGGCCGGACCTGGACGACCCACGCGTTCACCGATCTGCCGTGCACCAAGGACTGCAACGAAAGCATCTCGGTCCAGTCGTCGGCGGACGGCACGACGCTCTACGCGATGGTCGAGGACCGCGAGATATACGAGGACGCCGAGAGGGGGCAGCTGTACGTCTACTCGAAGCACCTCGACGGGAGCTGGACCCGCACCGGCGACGTCATCGCGTACACCCGCACCGAAAGCTTTTACAGGTCGTTCGTCGCCGCGGACGGCACCCTCTTCGTCGGCACGTCCCGCACGCTGCAGGTTGGCCAGGAACTCAACTACCTCGAGCTGCGCAACGGCCACTTCGCCCCAGCGGACCTGGACGGTCTCTCACCGACGGCGATGCCCGTACGCCGGAACCGCAGCGGCGACGGGTACTTCGCGCTCGACACGATGGCGTACGCGCTGTACCAGTCGTCGGACGGCCGGCACTGGACCAAGTTCCCGCTCATGCGGTAGCCGGCCGCTGCTACGCGTCGCGCCAGCGGGCCGGGAAGGCGCCCAGCTCGGCCTCGTGCTGCCCGACCGGAAGGCGGACAAGTTGGCCGGGTGGGTGCGTGAGCGTCCCGGGGTGCAGGTCGTCTGCTGTGACGGGTCCGCGGCGTATGCCGAGGCGATCCGAACTGGGGCCGCCCGCATCACCCGGACCGGGGTGGCCACGGCCCTGTCCGACCGGGCGGACGCGGGCCATTCCCTCGGTGCGCAGGCGGGTGAGGCGGCGACCCGTGCGCCGGCGACCGAGGCCGGCTTCAGCCACTTCTGGCACGGCGCAGACGCCCTTCAAACTGATCTACGAGATCCGGCTGTAGCCTGCGCAGATGCCACGCACAGTGCGCCCGCCGATCGTCCTCGGCCTGGCCTCGACCGGGACCGCGGTCGCCGGACTCTCGATCCTGCTCTACGCGACCTACGTCGGCGTGCGTGACGCCAGGGTGGTGCGCCACCTGTTCCCGACGCTCACGGCCGAGGCGCTGGCCTTCATGTTGCCCGCGGGCCTGCTCGTCGTGGGCCTGCTGGCGGGGGCGCGCGCGGTCGCCGTACTCCATGTCGACGGACCCGAAGCCGCACTCGCCACGACCCGACCACTGCTCGCCGACCGCCGGATGGCCGGCTACCACCT